>DASQJB010000522.1:0-3665 GCA_035631295.1 Bryobacteraceae bacterium
TTCGGAGTGCAGCGCCAGATTGGGCGTTCCAGCGCGCTGGATATCAGCTATATCGGTTCCGCGGCTCACCGCTTGGGCTTGTTCCTGGACGCAAACGAACCCAACGTGATCGTCAGGGACCCGACTCTCCGGGGCACTCAAGCGCCGAATGAGCAGTTTTATCGATTTCCACAATGGGGCGGAACCAGCGTGGCCGCCGATGTCGGCAACTCCACCTACCATGGACTGGTCATCGCTGGAAAAATGCAGCTCACCAATATCCTCACCATGAACAGCTCGTATACGTGGAGCCATGGAATCGACGACTCGTCTTCATTCTTCGGTGCCACCAACTCCAACCCGCCGGACGACAGTCATAACATCCGGGCCGAACGGGGTAACAGCGATAACGATCAGCGCCACCGTTTCCTCAACGCGTTTGTGCTGGACGTTCCCGCCGGCAAGGGCCGGGCATATTTGGCGAATGCGCCCGGCGTCGTGGACCAAATCTTGGGCGGATGGACGCTATCCGCCATTACCAACCTCACCACGGGCGTTCCGTTTACGGTTTTCGCCAACACGAGCGTAGATTTTAGCGGTTTCAATAGCCTTGTGGATCGTCCGGACCTAGTCACCGCCGGACCGCTTCAGATCAACCGGGGAAACCCGGACAATTTCTTCAACCCTGCGTATTTTGGCATAGTGGGCACGAACTTGTGTCCCGGTTCGACAGTCAACAAGGTGACCAGCGGGTGCGCTCCGGCCGGCCGCGTGGGAACCTCACCCCGGAACGCTTATTACGGACCGGGGCTAATCAACGTGGATATGGCTGTTGGAAAGACCTTCGGAATTACCGAGCGCTTCAAGCTAGAGTACCGCGCTGATTTCCTCAACGTTCTGAACCACACGAATTTCAACGTGACCTCGTCCAATCGTTCCACCAATAACGGCGCGTTCGGACAGCTTACCCAGACGTCGCAGTTCAACGGAGGCGATACGGGCGGTCCGCGCGTGATCCAGATGACGGTGAAGCTAAGGTTTTAGGCACGACAAGAGTCGTTGCTAACCTGCTATCGGCGCCGCCACCGGACTGAGCCGCCGCAGCCGGTGCGCTAGCTTGAAAATATGCTTGCCGCGCTCCGAGAGGAGTTCGCCGCCATCCCCGGCATCCACGTTTCCGAAAACGTCCCGCTTAGCGGCTTGACGCGGTTCGGCATCGGTGGCCCCGCGCGGCTCCTCGTCGATGCCGGGTCCGAGGAAGCCCTCGCCACCGCCATAGCCATTCTGCGCGAGACCGGAATCCCCCACGCGCTCATCGGCGGAGGCACCAATCTTGTCGCCTCCGATGACGGATTTCCCGGAGCCGTTCTGCGCTTCACCGCCAATCGGATAGACGTCCAGGGCGCTATGGTTATGGCGCAGGCTGGGGTATCCCTTCAAGAGGTGGTCGATCTGACCATTCAATTCGGTTTGAGGGGTCTCGAAACCATGGCCGGCATCCCCGGTTGGGTGGGCGGCGCGGTTTACGGCAACGCCGGAGCCTACGGCCATTCCGTGGAGGAACGCATCGCTTGGGTTCGTGTTTTCGACGGCGTTAACTTCCGCGACATCAGCAACTTGGAATGTAAATTCCAATACCGCGAAAGCGTCTTTAAAACCCGCAAAGATTGGATCGTCGTCGCGGCCGGCTTGCGCCTGGAGCACGCCGACGCCACCGAGCTAAGAGCTACGGCAGATCGCATCCTCGACATCCGCAACCAGAAATATCCGCCGGACATGCGCTGCGCCGGCAGCATTTTTAAAAACCTCATGCTCCGGGATCTTCCCGCCACGCTGCGCCCCGGGATCCCGGAGAGCGTCGTCCGAGAGGGCAAAGTCCCCTCGGCTTACTTCTTGGAGCAGGTCGGCGCCAAGGGGATGGCGAACGATTCCATCCGCGTCGCCGATTACCACGCCAATCTGATCTACAATTCCGGTTCTGGAACCGCGCGAAGCGTAAGGGAAATGATAGAAACCTTACGCCTCCGAGTCCAGCAGAACTATGGACTTGTGCTGGAAGAAGAAGTACAGTATCTTTGATCTTAAGAAATGCGCCCTCGCGCAACTCGTGTAAGGGCGGTGGGTTTGTAGAGCAGTACGGAGGTGCGGGGATGACGGGGATTCGAAGCACCCAAGCGCTGGCGGGCGCGGCGCTTCTGGTGGGCGTTGGTTTTGTCACGGCTTTTGCCCAGGATGGGGCACAGGACGGAACAGCAGCAGCGATTTCCGATCCTAACTGCCCATACTTCGGCGCTGATCGCGAACGCTTCAATGACGCTGCCCGATCCGCGCGGCGTGCAGCCGAGTTCACCGCTTCGGTGTCTGCCCGGTTGGCCACTCCGGACGCGGCAAACGCAGTCCTGGCGGAGCTGCGAGAGCAGCGGCCGCAAGGCCGCACCCATCCCGACGAGTATCCCAACGGCAACGCGATCGATAGGCTCATCTTTCCCGCGCTCGCCAAAGCCAACGTCGCTCCCGCGCCGCCCACCACAGACTACGAATTCATCCGCCGCGTCAGCATCGACCTCACCGGCCATATCCCGACTCCCACGGCGGTGCTGAATTTCGTCGCTGATACCGGACGCGATAAGCGCGAGCGGCTGGTCGACTCTTTGATCGGTTCCCCCGATTGGGTCGACAAATGGACCCTGTGGTTTGGCGACCTGTATCAGAACAATTCCGTAAACACGCAAATTCAGCGCGCCGTTCCCGGAGTGATGGCTTTCAATAATTACATCCGGACATCACTTCAAAACAACAAGCCATACAACCAGATGGCGCGTGAGATCATTTCCGCACAAGGAACCGACAGCTACCAGCAGGGTGAGATTAACTACCTGGTGGGCGGCGTGGTCGGCGGAGGCCCTGTCCAGGACATCTTCGATCAGCAAATTGCCAACACCGCCACCACATTCCTGGGGCTATCGAATCTGAACTGTCTGTTGTGCCACGACGGCCGCGGGCATCTGGATTCGATCAATCTGTGGGGCTACTACACGACGCGCAAGCAAGCATGGGGCATGGCGTCCTTCATGTCACATACCAACACTTCGCGGCTCGCGGGCGTAAACAACGAGTGGAAGATGCAAAACACTCTCACCAAGGACTACCAGCTCAACACCCTAACCGGAAATCGGCCCCAGAGAGGCGCGCTCAACTCGACTGCGACCGTTTCACCCGCCTATATCTTTGGCGGCGCCGCCCCTAGTTCGGGCGAAGATTATCGGGTGGCGCTGGCGCGCATGATCACTTCCGATTCTCAGTTTGCGCGCGCGACGGTCAACTATGTTTGGGAGTACTTTTTCAATCTCGGCATTGTCAGCCCCTCCGACCAGTTCGATCCCATGCGGCTCGATCCGAACAACCCTCCTTCCAACTGTCCCCCTACCGCCCCTTGCACCTTGCAGCCGTCCAACCCGGAGCTGCTCAACAGGCTGGCGCAGGATTTCATCAATAGCGGCTATGACCTGCGCGCGCTCCAGCGAGAAATAGTCAATTCGCGGACGTATCAGCTTTCCTCGCGCTACAACGGAACCTGGGATCCCAGCACCGGCAACCTCTTCGGCCGGCATCTCATTCGCCGGCTCTGGTCGGAGGAGCTTCACGACGCCATCGTGATGAGCTCATTGGTGACTCCGACTTACAAC
>DASQJB010000523.1:0-3535 GCA_035631295.1 Bryobacteraceae bacterium
CCGTTGGAAACGGGCCTGAAAAGCCGCCTGGCGGCGTCAGCGGCCGATCGCTGGGACGCGCCAGCACAGCCGCGTTGACCTGAGGTGGATTGTTAGGATCGTTGGGATTGGCCGGGGCCGGCGACGCGGCCGACGCACCGAACCCTCCTGGGTTTGTGCCGCCGGTTGATCCGAGCCCTCCGGGGCCCGCCGCGTTCGCCAGCGCGGGTTGACCTTGCGATGAACCGTTAGGCGAATTTGCCGGATTAGCCGGCGGCTTCTGCACCAGGGAATCGGTAAGAAACATCCCATTGGTGTGGACCAGCCGCCATTCGTCTTTTCCCGTATACGGGTCCACATACCTGCGGCGCAGGTAGCGATGGTTATTGGTGTTCTCCAGATCCTCGATCTTGGCCGGGTAGCGTTTGTTGTCGGTGTAGTAGAGCAGGATGGCGCGCTTGAATTGCTCGCCCCGGTCGATCAGGAGCTGCTCCTTGTCCCGTTCGCTTTCAAAGGCCACGCGCGGCATTTGCGTGTAGAGCATCAGCGCGACGGCGGCGGCCATGAAAAAAATGAGCAGAAGCGCGAAGCCTTGTTCCGTGGAGCGGGCTTCCGCCTGCAACGGGGGCTTTAGCCTCCGCTC
The DNA here is from genome assembly GCA_035631295.1 of Bryobacteraceae bacterium. Lineage (GTDB taxonomy): Bacteria > Acidobacteriota > Terriglobia > Bryobacterales > Bryobacteraceae > Palsa-187. The sequence goes on from DASQJB010000523.1 coordinate 623, forward strand.
GGCTGGGCGGGGACTAAAGTCCCCGTTGCAGGCTGAAGCCTGCTCCACGTGCCTCATGCTCCCAGTTCCTCCACCAGCGGCAGCGTCTGCTGGTTGTGATTAGTGGTGTCTTCCACTACGGCCGAGTTTACTCCAATACGGATGATCTTGTAGCGTCCTTTGACAGTCTCGTTCTCGGCCGGAGTGTAGATGTCGTCGCCGTCCAGAAAAAAGGCGCGACGCACGCCATCGCGAGTCGTGCCGGCGTAGCCGTAGAATTTCAGCGGAATGGGCGGCGGAGGGGGCGGATCGTTCTTAACCGCCACAGGCGGCGGAGCGGGCGGCGGCGGTTGCTGCGGACCCACCGGTCCCGGCTTAACGATGACTTTGGGCACGGGCGGCGGGGGCGGTTGCGAAAATTCGAACAGATTGCGCGAGCCGCCCTCCATTGGAACCTGCTGCACTCTCGCAAGCAGATCCAGGCGGAGAGTCGGATCGATCTTGCTCACGTCGGCGCCTTCGTCCAGTTTCAGAGTCGGATGAAAATCGGCGATGGACGAAGAACCGGCGCCGCGGGACAGCAAGCGGCGCGGCGAAGCGGGAGCGGTAGGAACCAAGCCGGCAGCCGGCGAAACACGGCTACCCACACCGCTCGCTGCCGCAGGCGATGCGCCACTAGGAGTTCCAGTGGAAGCGCTGGAGAACTTGTACGCCGCCACGACCGCGACGGCAAGCACGCCTAGAATCGCCAGCTTCTTCGGCTCAGCCCCAACGCCGGTAGGCATCCACTTCTTCATTCCGCTGGGCTCCTGGATTCCGCGACGGTCTTCGATTCCGCCGGAGCCGCGGCAGGCAGCGTCGATTGTTCGCGGACGAAGGCGTCGATTTTCATGCTGACGCTCAGAGTCTTCGATCCCTGCTGGGGAGCGGCGCTCAGCGACTCGATAATCAGCAGCCGCGGCGAACGATCCAGCTCATGCACGAAGTTCAGCACATCGCGATACTCGCCGTCGAAGTTGGCGGTGATGGTGAGCATGCTTAAATTATCGGAGCCTTCAATCGGCTCGGTAGAGTAGGCGTATTCGCGCTGCTTGATCTTGGAGCGGGAGCCCGCTTCGGAAAGCTCGCTGAGGAGCGTCGAGTAAGCGGTCCGGCTGGAGAGGAAATAACCGGAGAGGAATTCGTCACCCGAATCCCTGCCCTTTTCCACAGCCGCCAGATGCTGGCGGGTGCGCTCCAAAAGCGCCTGATTGGCCGAGATCTGCGCTTGAAGAGTCGTGGCCTGGCGTTGGAGCTCGTCCACGGAGCCGCCTGGCGGAAACACTACCAGAGCTGCGGCAACCAGATTGGCGGCGAGAAGTGCGCCGACAACCAACCGCGCTACAGTCTTAGGATTGCGCGCCATGGCAGCCGGCGAGACCGGCTGCCCCACTCCGCTAGAGTTTTTGGGCATAGTTCACGCTCACGCGGTATTGGTAGAGAGGCTGGTTTTGCGAGGGCGGCGCCATGCTGTGGCCGGTGGCGGGGCCGAACAGGGGCGAAGCCTGAAGGCGCTTCAAGAACTCGATGATCGGCACAGTATCCTGAGAGCCGACGGTCATATCGAGCAGCACCTCCTGGCGGGAAGTGATTTGCGGCAGCCGGATCTGGATCACCTTGACGTCGTCGGGCTTTACGCTTTCGAGATCCGCGAAAAGCTTGGTCCAGCTTATGGATTTGCGCTCGACTAAAGCATTGAGCAGGACGCTGCGCTCTAGCACAATGGCATTTTCGGGCTGCCGGAGCGTTTGTTCCAGGCGCGCTTGCTCCGAGTTAATCGAGCGGAGGCGGCTGTTGAGGCCTTCCACGGCGATTCGGGCGTCGTGTGCAGTCGAGCGGGCGCCCAAAATCAGGAAAATCTGCCCCGCCAGCAATAGCAGCAAAAGCACGGCGCAGGCGGCCGAAGCGACCAGAATAGGGCGGTCGCGGCGGAAGGGGTCGCTCGCGAGATTAATGGGGATGCGCACCTTAGCTCTCAGTTTTCGCTATCGGCTCTCAGCCGGCGGCCTCCATGTAGCCGAACAAGCCGGCGTTGAATGCGGTCGGGGTTCCGAAGCGGCTAAGTAACGGTTCAGGTTCGCAGGGCAAGCCCCGAAGATTCTCGAGGCCACATAAGATTAGCCGCTTGACAGGCGATTCGATCTCGTCTTCGGCGTAAGCGAAGGTCGGGCGCAACACGCTCAGGATCTCCTCCTCGTTGCCTTCCTCCAGCGCCAGGCAGCGGAACAGCTTCAGCTTGCCGCCGCCCCCCAGCATGACGGTCAGATTCTTGCCGGCCAGCTTGGCGATGACTGCCGGCTCCGCGCCGCGATAAAGCTCCAGCGCCGCCAAGGCCGAGAGGGTTACTTCGCCGGGATGAAAACCTGCGTTGCGGAACAAAGCCTCGTAGCGCGCCAAAACCTCTAGCGCCACTGTCACGGCGACCACTTCTATTTTGCCCTTTTGATTCGTTCCCGGCTGACGATAGTAGCTGACCGCGGCGGCATCGATGTCGAACGGGATGGTTCTTTTAACCCGGAAGCGCACCAGCGAGAGCTGTTCGGTGGGCGAGTCGGGGAACACATCGAAATCGAGCACCGCGACACGCGCAGCCGCATCCGGCAAAAGGACGGCGGCGCGGCGGCGCTTCTTCGCCCCATTCGGAGGAGCAAGCTGCGAAACCACCGCGGCTGCCGCGTCGGTTTTCAAGAGATTGTCTTCCGACGGAGAGGCTTTCAGCGTTTCAGGCGGAAACTCGCCAAAGACAACACGCGCCCCTTGCGCATGAGCTAAGCCCGCTTCGGACAGTTCGAAGACGAACTCCGGCGGGGGATCCTTGATGAGATTCTTGAACGTCATCCTTCAATGAACGTGACCTTGTTGATCTCCTTCAAAGTAGTGACGCCGGAGCGGGCC
>DASQJB010000524.1:0-9316 GCA_035631295.1 Bryobacteraceae bacterium
GAGATGAATGTCAAATACGGCGGACTGTCCTGATCGTTGGCGATCACGATGATGTGATCCGCGGCGTCGTAGGCAAGCTCGTCCGCGCGGCATTTGCCGCCCGTCGGAATTATGGCGACTACCGCCTGGGCGTCCGTGTCGACGACTTTCACGGTACTATCGCCATCGCCCACATAGAGCTGGTGAAGTTGCGGAATGGCCACTACTCCATTTGGCCCGCTGGCGCTGCATCCCGGCTCGGGGTTTGGCACGGTCCCTGCAAAGCCGATTTCTGTCTTAGTGGAGGGAATCGTGCCCAGCAGTTTCATGGCTTGTGTGTCGACTACGTCAATACGGCCCGTGCCTTTGGTCGCGGTGCGATCCGCTAGGTAGTATCTCTGACTGCTCGCGTCCACCCAGCTAATGTCGTAAAAATTCGAGAGACCTCCGGGAGGGGCAATGGTGGTCAAGAGTTGATAATTAGGCGCGTTCGATTGCGCGAACGCGCCTACGAAAAGACACGCCATTGCCGCAGCGGCAACGGTCAAGATACAGATGGTCCTTTTGTTCATGGATGTTCCCCGTTCTCCCCTCGTTCAGGAGAACTTGTTGCCACCCAAGCAAAACCACCCCTGTTGACGCTGGGTAAAGAGTCTATTATTTTTTCACGCGTTCGTCAAATGAGGCTTCGCGCCAGGATCCAGACCTTCTCCCACGCGGGCACGTGCACACGTTGCGCCAAGACTTCATAGCCGCATGCGTCAATTCGGTCGAGCAGGCGCGAGTAGATGCCGATCAGCGCGCGTAGCGAGGCTCGGCTACTCGGGTTGATCATTTGAACTAAGGGAGCCGATTGGCGATAGTGGTCGCGGGCGCGGGCGGCTTCAAAGGCTAGCAGCTCGCGCAGCTTCCCGGAAGCAGAGCGGCGTACGAGGGCTTCCCGGCTGACGCCGAAACGCGCCAGGTCTTGCTCCGGCAAATAAACACGGCCGCTCTCCGCGTCTTCGCGAACATCCCGCAGGATGTTGGTCAATTGGAACGCGACGCCGCACTTTTCGGCCAGCGTCAACGCCTCCGGCCCGCTGAAGCCGAAGATGTGTACGATCGTAAGCCCCACCACGCTCGCGACGTGGTAGCAGTAATCGTAAAGCTCGTCGAACGTGCGGATGGAGCGCGGCTCCAGATCGGAGCTCACGCCCTCGATCATTTCGAAGAAATATTGGTGGGGAATTCGGTACCCGTTCACCGTATCGGAAAAAGCGGCCCAGAGCGGATGTTTTGGCTCGCCGCCGCGCAAAGCCGTTTCCAAATCGCACCGCCAACGCGCGATGGCCGCGGCGCGGTCGCCGACGCCGTCGCCGTCGCTCAGGTCGTCGCAATAGCGCATGAACGCGTAAATCGCGCACATCGCCTGACGCTGTCGCCGTGGCAGTAACAGGAAGGAGTAATAGAAGTTTTTTGCCTCGCGCCGCGCGACGCGCTCGCAGAACGCGTAGGATGCATCCGTGGTCATGCGCCGGAGTTCAAGCCGCGCGAGAGAAAGCGTGCCGCGTCAGGGCCGCGATCAATAACCGGACCCGCTCGATTTTTGAGATCTTCGGGCGGGCGCGCAGCACGTTGTAATCCTGGCGCTCAATCTTCTCGAGCACCTTGAGTCCTCCCCGGCTGAATAAATCCAGATCCACGGCCAATCGCCGGTCCACTGTACGCGCCAGGGGCAGACCTTTATGGAATAGCTTCCGCGCGACTTCCACGGCCTCTTGCATAGCCGCGCGGAAGCGCGAGTCGAAGCGCCGCTCGAATAGCGCCTCCACCGGATAACCATGGCGTTCGAGAAGATCGAGCGGAAGGTACACGCGATCTTTTGTCAAATCCACTATCACATCCTGCCAAAAGTTCGCGAGTTGAAGCGCGGTGCAAGTGGCGTCGGAAAGGGCCTGGCGCTCCGGGTCGCGATACCCGCACAAGCCCAGAACTAACCTACCCACCGGATTCGCGGAGTACCGGCAGTACTGGAACAATTCGTGGAAGTTCGGGTAGCGCGTCACGGTCTGATCCTGCTCGAAGGCCTTGATCAGATCGTCGAAGAGAGACTGGGGCAACTCGTACCGCGCGGCTGTCTGCTGTAGTGCGACGAACACCGGATGAGAAGCGCCTCCCGAGTACATCTTGTCCAGCTCTGCGCGCCACCAAGACAAGAGCCGCAGGCTCTCTGACGTATCGCCGATCTCATCGCCAAGATCGTCGGCCCATCGGCAAAAGGAGTAGACATTGTAGAAGTCCTGGTGCAGCCGCTTGGGAAGCAGGAAGCTGACGACGTGAAAATTCTCGTAATGGCGGGTGGCCAGATCGCGGGTGTAGGCAAGCGAGTCGGCGAGCGTCCATGTGCGCTCAAGCGCTTCGGGGGAACGCAGAAACTCAACCGGCGCAAGCAACACGTCTTTACCCGCAGAGGACAAATTGAAGCTTGTCCTACGGAATAATCGCCGTTTTCAGGTGCCCGTTGTGGCTCATCAGGTGTTGCATGACCTCCAGCAGGTTGGCGAGAGGCTCCACGCGATTCACGAAATCTTTGGCCGTGACATAGCCGCGGCTCACCGCTTCCAGCGCCTTGCGGACCAAGGCGGGGGTGTGATGAAAACTGGCCTTCAAGGTGAGCTCGGAGTAATGCATCAGGTTGGTATCCACGCCCACTTCGGTTCCGGAGGGACAACCGCCAAAGAAATTGATCACGCCGCCTCTTCGCAGCAGCCGGAGGGCGAGTTGCCAGACTTCGGGGAGGCCCACAGCTTCAATGACGACGTCTGCGCCGCGGCCGTCAGTGAGATCGCGCACGGCTGCGACCGGGTCGGCATGGTCGTTGTTCAGCACGGTTTCGTCGGCGCCCATAGCGGCGGCGCGGTCGAGCTGCGTTTGACGGCGGCCGATGGCGATGACGCGGGCCTTGTAAATCGCCTTGGCCAGAAGAACGAACATCATGCCGATGGGTCCCAAACCGATGATCGCAACGCTATCGCCGGAACGAAGACCGGTTTCTTCCAGTCCTCGAATGACGCACGCCAGCGGTTCCACCAAGGCCGCATCTTGATAGGTGACGTGGCCGGGGATCTCATACATGTTCTTTTGAACGATCCGCGCGGGGATGCGGATGTACTCCGCGTAAGCTCCGTTGTTGAACAACAGGTCCTCGCACAAGTTTTCCGTTCCGCGCTGGCAGTAAAAGCATTTCCCGCATGGAGCGGAATTGGCGGCCATCACTCGCTGGCCGGGCTCGAATCCTTGGACGTCCCTCCCCACGGCGACGATATCGCCCGCCAGCTCATGTCCAAATAAAGCCGGCGGCTTGATCATGCGGGGATGATAGCCTCGTTGGAACACCTTCACGTCCGTCCCACAAGTCAAGGCGGTTCGGACGCGCACTAGAATGTCCCCATGCCCAATTTTTGGAATGTCGACGGACTCAATCCGCAAGTGCTCTTTCCCGTAAAGCACCGCTGCCGTCATCTGCTTGATCACGTTAGGTTCACCTCTGCGGTTGTATTACTATCTTCAATGATCCTTCATCGGGATGCAACGCGCGCTCAATCCCGACATGAATTTCGCTTAATGGAAAGCGGTGCGACACCAGTTCCGCAACCGGCAGCAAGCCGCTGAAAACGAGTTCCGCTGACTCTCCTTGCAAGTCGACGGAAGCGCTATAAGATCCGCACAAGAGACGTTCTTCCATGCAGATCGCTGCACCCGACACTTCGATCCGCTCCTGATGCGAAGTTTGGGCGAAGAGCATAATGCGGGCGCCGGGACGAGAATAGCGAACTGCTTGCTGTACGATTCCAGGCGCGGAGGCGGCGACGATGACAACGTCGGCGCCGCGGCCATCGGTCATCGCTCGGATACGTTCTTCCAATAAGTTATCGCTCGGATCGAAAGCTTCCTGGACGCCGAAGCGGAGCGCCAGGGCGCGCCGCGACGCCATGGTATCCGTGGCGAGGATTTTCGTTCCGAGGCGCGCCGCTATCATCGTGAAGATTAAGCCGATTGGCCCTTGCCCGAGTATAACCGTGACATCCTCCGGTTGGGGATCCACCAGCTTCACGGCCTTCAGGCAGGTGTTCACCGGCTCGACAAAGCAGGCCTGCTCGAAGGAAACGCCATCGGGGATTTTTTCGATCCCTCGCTCGACGATCCAGTCCATGACACGGACGTACTGAGCGAAGCCTCCGCCCGCAGCTTCAAAACCTGCGGTTACCCCGACCTTCTTGTACACCGGGCACTGGGCGTAGAGCTTGCGGCGGCAATAAAAGCATTGGCCGCAGGGGATGTGGTGAAACACGATCACTCGATCGCCGGGAGAATAGCGCGTGACTCCTGCGCCTACTTCCGCGATCACCCCCGCGGTTTCGTGACCGTAGACGCGCGGCGGGGGAAGCAGGTCGTAGGCGATCTTTTTCAGGTCGGTATGACAGACGCCGCAGGTTTCAACTCGGATGAGAACTTCGCCCGGTCCGAGCCGAGGCACTGGCAGACTCTCCACTTGGAGCCGGCCGGACCCCCTATAGACTGCGGCTCGCATATGTCCGTTGGCGGCCGTCGTTGGGACGGCCGCTTCAGATTGAGGTATTGGCAAGGAATGCTCCCAGTTCTTCGGCGGCTCGGCGGCAATTCTTGTCGAGACGCATCAGGCCCGCTAGCGCTGACGGGCGGCGGAGGGCGGCGAACGCGATCCGGAAGCGCGAAAAGCGACCCTCGCTATCGCGATATTTGTTGAAATCCAACGGCAGATCGTCGGCGGCGGTATCGGAAACGACCTTCACGCAGTGGAAAGGCGTTCCCCATTCGCGAGCTTTCGCTTCCACAGCGCCAGCCTCCATCTCGACGGCGTCCGCGCCTGTTTGCTTTCGCAAGATGCGCTTCTCCACCGCTGTCACGGCTACTCGATCCGCGGTGAAAACCCTCTCTGCATCAACGATGTCGCCGACGCGTAATGCGGGATCCAGCGCTCCGCAAAAGCCGACGCTTACAATAAGGTCCACATCCCTCTTCCTCGCCAGCACCCTCCGCACCAGCCGGGCGCCCGGCCCATTCGCGACCAAGAGCCAGCGATCTCTTTTCCAGGCGATTTCGCGTGAAAACGCGGCTTCCGGCCATTCCAGCTTTCTCGCCGCGGCCCGTCTCAGGACACCGGAAAACTCCCTCGCCTCGGCCGCCACCAGCAGCACGGTTCGCATGCAATTACACACCGCTCCCTAGCGGTCGCGGCTCGGTTATGTGCAATAGCCATTCGCGCGGAACCACCCGACCGCGCGCTCCAAAGCGCCAGCCGCCGGGCGGGGGCAATACCCCAGCTCTCTTGCGGCCTTGTCGTGCCTGACCCACATCTTCTTGCGAGCCATGCGCACGCCGTCGAGCGGCGCTCGCGGCTCGCACCCCGTCACTCGCGCCCAAGCCGTGGAAACGACCCCGGCTGTGTAAGCCACGGCGTATGGAATCCGCAGCTTTGGCGCTGGGCGCCCCGTAATTCGTTCCAACGCGAGGAAAATCTGCTCCAGCGTCAGGTTCTCGGCTCCTAGGATATACCTTTCGCCGGACTTGCCACGCTCACATGCCGCCAGATGCCCTTCAGCGGCATCCCGCACATCTACTACGTTCAACCCGGTGTCCAGGAACGCAGGCATCGCGCCACGCATGAAATCCAGCACAATCCTTCCCGTGGGCGTCGGCTTGACGTCGTGATCGCCCACGGGAGCGGTGGGATTCACGATCACTACGGGAAATCCCGTGGCCGCAAATTCCAGCGCTACTTGCTCGGCCAAGAATTTCGACCGCTTGTACGGCCCTTTCATTTCCTGCAGGCCAGCTGCCGAATTCTCGTCGCCGAGCCCTCCCGGCGGCACGCCGATACACCCCACCGTGCTGGTGTAGACGAACCGCTCGACCCCTGCGCTGCGCGCCGCTTCCAATAAGTTGCGCGTACCATCCACATTCACTCGGAACATATGCTCCGGTTGCCTGGTCCACAACCGGTAGTCCGCGGCGACGTGAAAGACTACTCCACAGCCGGCGACCGCGCGCTCGAGCGATGCGCGATCGCACAGATCGCCCTGGATTGGCTCGATCCCATCCAAGTCACGGAGCCGGGCCGGGTCTCGGGCCAACGCCTTCGTTTCCCACGCGCAGTCCAGAAGCTTCCGCGCGACATGCCAACCGACGAATCCCGTAGCTCCCGTGATTAACGCCGGCTTCAAGTTCTCCATTATTCTAGCAGCAGAAGCTCTTGTCTACTCAATTGAATCTAGGGGCCGCCGTCCTGCTCGCCCTTTCGGCCGGGGGATGCCAGCGCGTTGCAGACCCGGAGGCGCGCCTCCCGGGCGTCGACCCAGAAATCGCCGCGCAGACCGCGAGCATTCAAGCCATCGACAATCACGCGCATCCGGTCCGGCCCGCCGGTCCTGGAGAACCGCCGGATCGGGACTTCGACGCTCTTCCGGTGGACAATCTCGAAGCTCAATCCGATCCGATTCGCCTGCGCGCGGGATCGCCAGAAATGTTGGAAGCTCATCGAGCAGTCGCGGGCGCCAAGCGTACTCCCGTTCAAGTCCTGGATCAATTGGGAATTGGCGTGATGATCGCGAACCGAGTGAAGATGGGGCTCGGATTGCCGCCGGACCGGTTTCGCTGGACTCCCTACGCTGACGCGCTGATGTATCCGCTTGCGAACGACTCCATGATCCACAATTCGGATCAACAGGCGTTCTTCGCTCTGGAAGAAAAATTGTTGAAGCGCTATTACGCGGATCTAGGGTTGAGCGGACGGCCGGCGAGCCTGGACGATTATCTGGCGAAAGTAGTGCGGGCCACGCTGGAACGTCAGAAACAAGGCGGCGCAGTCGCCGAAAAATTCGAGATGGCCTATTTGCGGCCGCTGGACATTTCGAATCCCTCCAAAGCGCAGGCCGAGGCGGCGTGGGCCGGCCGCGGGGATTACAAGGCGCTGCAGGATTACATTTTCCGATTCATCGCCGCCGAATGCGGTCGGTTGGGGATGGCGATTCACATTCATTCGAACGCCGGCGCGGGAAGCTATTTCAACGTCGCGGGCGTGAATCCGATGCTATACGAGCCGCTGCTGGACGACCCGGCTCTGCGTAAGACCAACTTCGTCTTCTTGCATGGCGGCTGGCCTTATACGCGTGAGCTGACGGCCCTTCTCACGAAGCCGAACGCGTACCTCGATTTTTCCGATTTGGATCTGATTCTTTATCCATCCGAGCTGGCGCGGACCATTCGCAGTTGGCTGGAATTTGTACCTGAAAAGATTTTGTTCGCTACCGATGCTTATCCTTATTCTGCAGATTTGGGCTGGGAGGAGACCGGATACGTCGCGGCGAAGACGGGACGCACGGCATTGGGACTAGCGCTGACGGACATGCTGCAAGACGGAGAAATCGATCGAGCGCGAGCGGCGGAGCTGGCGCGGATGGTGCTGCGCGATAATGCCCGCACGCTCTATAAACTTCCATGAGACGGCTGTTGATCCGGCCGGGCGCGATCGGCGACGTGATCCTGTCGCTGCCTGCGCTCGAAGCCGCGAAGGCCGACTACACCGAGGTTTGGGCGCCGCGCGAGAAGCTGCCGCTGATTCGCTTCGCCGATCGGACGCGGGCCATCGCAGATACGGGTTTGGATCTGGCCGGAGTAGTGGAAGGCGCTAGCGTGCCGGACCTTGACGCGTTTGATTCCATCTACTCCTGGTACGGCACGAACCGCCCGGAATTTCGAGACGCCGTCCGCCATCTGCCGTTCGAATTTTTTCCTGCGCTTCCGGCGTCACCCGGAATCCCACGGATCGCCGTGCCGCCCGCGCCTCGCGAAGACTTCGCTGTAATTCATCCCTTCGCGAGCAGCGCCGCCAAGCGCTGGCCAATCGAGAATTTCGGCGCGGTTGCCGCGGCGCTAGGAACGCCTGTGCGCTGGTGCGCGGGGCCTAAGGAGCGGCTTGAAGGAGCGGTTCGCTTTGGCGATCTTTATGAACTGGCGTGCTGGATTTCCAGAGCGCGGGTGTATATCGGAAATGATTCCGGAATTTCCCATCTGGCGGCCGCGGTGGGGACGCCGGTGGTCGCGATCTTCCTTTGCACCGATCCTCGCATCTGGGCGCCGAGGGGAGAGAAGGTGAAGGTGCTGGTGAACCCTTCGGTGGAGCAGGTTGTTTCTGCCGCAGCCTGGCTGTGCGAGTGATCAGCCGAACGCTTGCTCCAAATCGGAGACGATGTCGTCCGCGGCTTCGATGCCGATGGAGAGGCGGACCAGGTTGTCGTGGATGCCGAGCTGATGGCGGCGCTTTGGAGAAAGCTCGCGGTGCGAGGCGATGGCGGGATAGAGCGCCATCGTGTGCACATCGCCTAGCGAAGTGCCGCAGACGATCATCTTCAGGCGGTCCATGAAGCGGAACACTTCTTCGCGGCCTGCGTCTTTGAGTTCAAAGGAAACCATCGCGCCGTAGAGATTTTTGGGGAACAATCGCTGGATGGCTGCGGAGTCGGGATGGGTGGGATCGCCTGTGAAATAGACGCGCTCGATGGCCGAGTGGGACGCGAGCCACGAGGCGACTTTGCAGGCGTTGGCGCACTGGCGCTCGATTCGCAAAGGGAGCGTCTTGATGCCGCGCATCGTCAAAAAGCTCTCGAACGGGCTCATCACCGGACCCAAGGTCCGCGCCAGAGCGCTGATTGGTTCGAAGTTGTCTTTGTCAGAGACCAGCACTCCTCCCAGCACATCTCCATGCCCCGCAAGATACTTGGTGGCGCTGTGGACGACGATGCCGGCGCCCAACTCGAGCGGACGCACCAGCAGCGGCGTGGCGAAGGTGTTGTCGACGATAAGCACGGCGCCCGCCGCGCGAGCTATCTCCGCGATCCTGTCCATCTCGCCGACGCGCAGCAGCGGATTGGAGACAGTTTCCATCACGATGGCGCCGGGCTTTCCTTTGGCTGCGGCGGCTTCCACAGCCGCGAGATCGCAGATGTCGACAAAAGTCGTCTCGACGCCGATCGCGCCGAAGACAGTCATGAGCATGTTGGTCGTGGACCCATAGAGCGCGGCGGCCGCGAGAACTCGCCTGGGGCGGTCCACGAGCGCAGCGGTCACGGCCAAGTTCAACGCAGCCATTCCCGAAGAACAGGCCACCGCGCCGGCGCCGTTTTCCAACTCGCGCACCAATTCCTCCAGCGCCGCCCGCGTGGGGTTGTCGTAGCGCGCATAGGAAGCGCCTTCTTCCTCCCGGCCCAAAACGCGGTCGAGCTGCTCCATTGAGTCGTACAAATACGAAGAGGACGCG
>DASQJB010000525.1:0-2154 GCA_035631295.1 Bryobacteraceae bacterium
CACCGCGATTTTGAGCTGCTCGAGGGTGTCCGCGAGGTCATCCGCATCACGCAACCGTTCAAACTCGCGAGCCGTCATTTCAAACCGGAAGGCACCATCGTCGATCTTGGCCGCGGCGTCAAGGTGGGTGGCGAGGAAGTAGCCGTGGCTGCCGGTCCCTGCTCCGTGGAAACTCCCGAACAGATCAATACCGTCGCCGAAGCCGTCTCCAAAGCCGGCGCCAAAATCCTGCGCGCGGGTGCGTTTAAACCTCGGACCTCTCCCTACGCCTTCCAGGGACTCGGCGAAAAAGGCCTGCAGATGATGCGGCAAGCCGCGGACAAATACCAACTCTTCGTGGTCAGCGAAGTGATGGATCCATCGCAGATCCGTATGATGAGCGACTACGTGGATATCTTTCAGGTTGGCGCACGCAACATGCAGAATTATTTTCTGCTGCGCGCGCTCGGCGAGGTGCAAAAGCCCGTTCTGCTCAAACGCGGCATGTCCGCCACTATCGAAGAGTTGCTTCTCAGCGCGGAGTATATCCTTGCAGGTGGGAATTACAACGTAATTCTCTGCGAGCGGGGAATTCGGACCTTCGAAACCTACCTCCGGAACACGCTCGACATTGCGGCCATTCCGGTCATCAAGAAACTGTCACATCTTCCCATCGTCGCCGATCCCTCTCATGGCACAGGCCGCCGCGATAAAGTTCCACCGATGGCTCGCGCGGCAGTTGCCGCGGGCGCGGACGGATTGCTGATCGAAGTGCATAACGATCCGGAGCGCGCGCTCTCGGACGGCGCGCAATCGCTCACGCCCGGCGAATTTTCGCAACTCATGGGCGAACTCCGTATCATCGCGCCCGCAGTCAACCGGCACCTTAGCTAATCCATGCCGCATCTCATCCAACGCGTGGCGATCCTCGGCACGGGCTTGATTGGCGGCTCTTTTGCTCACGCGTTGCGCAAGTTCACGCCCGACATTCACATCGCCGGCTGGGATCGCGCCGAAGTGGCCCTCGAAGCGCGCAAAGCCGGCGCCATCGACGACGCTTTTTTCGAAGCCCTCGATCCTGCGATCCGCCGGGCGGATCTGATCTACATCGCGCTCCCCATCGGCATGACTCTGGATATCCTGCCGGAATTGGCGCAACACGCTCCGCCGCACGCGCTGGTGACGGATGCGGGCAGCACCAAAATGCGTATCTGGCAGGCGGCCAGCGAACTCTTTGTCGAAGAGGTTGGGCCGATCTTCCTGGCGGGCCATCCGATGGCTGGACGCGAGCTTTCCGGCTTTGCGAATGCCGATGCGAACCTGTTTCAGCACACCTCCTATGCGCTGGTGGGCCGCGCGGACGATACCCACGATCCACGCGTCTTGGCTTTCCTGAAAATTCTGGAGAAAATCGGTGCCCGTCCTTTGTGGCTTGGCGCACAGCAGCACGATTACGCCGTCGCGCTGGCCTCGCATCTTCCGCAACTGGCGGCCGTGGCCCTCGGTTCCTTTCTGTATGACCATCTCGACGAGAACGGCCTTCCCATCACCCTCGCGGGACCAGGCCTTCGCGACACGTTGCGGCTTGCGGGTAGCCCCTATTCCACTTGGCGCGACATTGTCCTCACCAATCGCGATGTACTTTCCGCGGCCTTGGACCTGCTGGCGCGTCGCATCGAAGATCTCCGTGAGCGTCTCGGTTCTCGCGACCTCGAAGCCGATTTTGAAGCCGCCAATGAGCTCTACCGGCTCCTGCGTTCCTTGTAGCCGTATGTTGCTCCGAGGAAAACGAACTTCTTGCTTTTTCTTTCGTAAAACTGAAAACTTACGACGGAAAACTGATAACTGACGATGGACAAGCGCATTTCCTCTCCCGACGAAGCTCTCAGGAATCTCCGCGATGGCATGACCATTCTGATGGGCGGATTTGGATTGTGTGGCATTCCGGAGAATCTAATCGAAGCGGTGCGGCGCAAAGGCACGAAGGACCTGACGATCGTCAGCAATAATGCGGGCGTGGACGATTTCGGAATTGGTGTTTTGTTGCAGAATCGTCAGGTGAAGAAAATGATCAGTTCGTATGTGGGCGAGAATAAGCTGTTCGAAAAGCTGGTTCTCAGCGGCGAGCTACAAGTCGAGTTGAATCCCCAGGGGACGCTTGCGGAGCGGGTTCGT
>DASQJB010000526.1:0-8485 GCA_035631295.1 Bryobacteraceae bacterium
CACCACCCAAAGCGGATTGATCCATTCAGATGGCGGCGATACTTCGGAAAGGCCGGTGCGAAGGAATTCAGGCAGCGACAATGCGTAGAGTTGTAACGTCGCCGTCCCGCAAAGGATAAAGGCCGCGGCGGCGCGGGACAACGGCTTAAGGTTTCTCTCGGATCGCAGCCACACTATTGCGAAGATCAGCGCATGGGCCGCCACCACGAACAAGATGGTCATGTGGATCCAGAATCCCAGCGCCATGCAGACTGCGTATGAGGCCCACAAACGAAAATCATCGCGATCCATCGCCTCCAGCCACAGCCAGGTTCCGAGTAGCGTGAAGAACAGCAGCCCCATGTAGCCGCGCGCATTCTGCGAAAACCAGATGTGGTGATAAGAGACCGTCATCAATGCGCACGCGAGCAATGCTTCCACATCACTAGCAATCCTCCGGCCCAGCAGAAACAGCGCCCAAAGGCTGGCGGCACCGAACAAGACGGAGGCAGCCGCAAGCTCCAAGCCTGCTCGCCGAAGAGGCGCACCGCTCCGTGAACCATCAGAGAGTAAAGCATGTGTTGATTCTGGTCGGGGAATCTGGTGAAGATCCAGGCGAGCGGCGGCTTGGCGAAGCGCGCCATGGTGAGGACTTCGTCCAGCCAAAGGCAGGAATTGAGCGCAGGGATCCGTAGGAAAATCGCGAACACGGTCAGAGCGCCGAGCGGCCAGAGCAGAGGGCGGGAATTGAGTCTGGGGCACGGAGGGCGCGACGGCCATTGCTTCGAAGACCCACGATCAGCAAGATCGTGCTGTGCAGAGCAGGGAGAATCCGGAACAGGCTGGGTCCCCAGGACAAGGAATGCGGCGCCCGGCCGAAAGCTTGTTCGAGGCCGGAGTTGGAGACGATAAGGGCGACGAGGATGGCCGCGGCGCCAACCGCCGTCTTAAGACTGCGGAGCCGAGACACGTCTCCGCTCTTCATCTTCTTTAGCTGCGGCGGGGGACAAGCGGCCGCTCCAAAGCAGCCTGCGCAACCGCCAAACGCCTTTGATGTCCTCCCAGCCGGTCTTCATGATCTTGACGCGGCTGTCGTCATCCTCGATCCAAATCACGGGAATGTCTTTGATGCGATAACCTTGCTTCTCCGCCAGCACCAACAACTCCGTATCGAAGAACCAGGATTGATCCTCGATGTGCGGGACGATGGCTTCCACGGCTCGCCGGCTGACCGCTTTGAAGCCGCATTGAGCGTCGGAGAAGCGAGTGGAGAGCACGGCCTTCACCATCACGTTGTAGATGCGCGAAATAACTTCGCGCTTGAAGGATCGCGTGGTGCGCGAGTTCCGCATCAGCCGCGAGCCGATGGAAACGTCATAACCTTCGAAGGCAATGGCGTCCAACAGAGCCTGCAGATGGTCGAGCTTGGTGGACAAGTCCACGTCCATGTAGCAAACGATGTCCGCCCTGCTTTGCAGCCAGGCGTAGCGGAGCGCCCGGCCGCGTCCACGCTGTTGTAGGTAGGCGAATAGGACCGGGAATGGGCGGCCGTCAGTTCCCTCGCGACGTTCTGCGTTCCATCGGTCGAGCCGTCATCGACGATGACGACTTGCCAGCGGTAATCGAGATTAGCCTGGAGGAAATACAACAAGGTCTCGACGCTTTTGCGAAGTACGTGAGCCTCATTCAGGACCGGAATGACCACATCTACGGAGAAATTGGCCGGCAAATCTGCCGACCCAGGAAAGCCCGCACCAATAGAAGAGGGAGAGTGGCTCATGGCGAACAGGCTGTCGTAGCGCACTTGACGTACCAATCGAAATTCAACAAAACGCTATAGTTGTCCGCCTAAACTGCTAAAGCATCCCAAATGGCAATCCTCATTCCAAAGGTTTGGGATGCTTAGACCCGGTCCCCGCTGAAAGCGTGACGCTGCCATAATAAGAGCTTGGCGAACTTGACTCGTGCAGAATCAAATCGCTCTGTGAGCGGCGCTTTGCCGCTTCGGCCCACGGGACAAGCCACGGTTGACCGGCTCCTGGACGCAGCGGCGGCTCTGTTTTGGGAAAAGGGATACGCCTCCACCACTACACGCGAGCTTGCGGCTGCCTTACACATAAGGCAGGCGTCGCTGTATTATCACGTCGCCAACAAGGAAGAATTACTGTACAAGATCTGCGTCTCTTCGGTGGAAGAGTTCCTCTCGGAAGTCCCCGCGGCGATTGGCGATATTGAATGCCCTCTGGAGCGAATCCAGCGGCTGATCCGCGCGCATATCGTGACGCTACTGAAATCCCAAAAGCGGAATGCGACGATGCTCATGGAACTGCGCGCTCTTTCCGGCCGCCGCCGGGCGCACGTGGTCGAGTTACGGGCTCGATACGCGCGCCTGGTGAAAGCAGCGCTGGAGACCGGAAGGGAAGCCGGCGCGATCCGCGCCGATATTCCGGTCCAGTATCTATCGCTGGCCCTCATGAACACGCTGAACTGGGCCGCGTTATGGTTCGACCCCGGCCAGGCGCTCTCGCCCGAGGATTTGGCGGAGATTTTCGTGAAAGTCTATCTGTCGGGCGCAGCGAGTCCGGAATTACGCGGCTCGGCTTCGCGAACCCGGGAAGCAACCGAGAACAAGGAGCCGGCCGCCCGCGCGCGCAGGGCGGGGAAGACCGGCGACGGCGCCACGGTCGAGCGTTTGATCCGCGCCGCCGTGGCGCTGTTCGCGCGCCAGGGCTATGCAGCCACCAGCACGCGCGAAGTCGCCGCGCTGCTGGGAATGCAGAAAGCCTCGCTCTATTACCACATCCAGAGCAAAGAGGACCTTCTGTACTTCATCTGCAAATATTCCCTGGAGCGGATTCGCGACGACGTGACCGCGGCGGTGGGCAGAGTAGAAGAGCCAATGGAGCGCGTGCGGGCGTTAGTCGGCGCGCACATCGAGAGCATGCTCCACGATCATGGCGAACACGCAACGACTTTGGCGGAGATGCACGCTCTCTCCCGCCATCGCAGGACGCAAGTGCTGGCCCTGCGGGACGCCTATCAGGACTTGGTCCGTTCGGTATTAGAAGACGCCCAAAAGGCAGGCGCGCTGCGGCAGGACGTCGAGGCCAAATACCTTTGCCTCGCCGTGCTGGGGCTGATGAACCGCGTGCTGGTTTGGTACCGCCGCCGGGGAGCGCTCGCGCCACCACAGCTTGGACAGTTGCTGGCGACGATCTTCTTGACCGGCGCCGGAGCCGTGAACTAGAACCGGCCTTCCTCAATAACCGCTCCCTCGCGGTCGCGGCTCGGAATGGACGCTTGCGCGACCGATCGACGAACGCCGGGCAAAGCCCGGCGGCAGGCTGAAAGGCCCGACCCAGGATTCAAAAAGTGAGCCGGAGGATGGCTTGGCCGGAGCGCGGTTGCGCCGCACCTCCAAGAGGGTTGGTCGTGTTGATGTAGCCATAGCCGGCGGTGTACGCGCCGTTCGCAGTCGTCGGAGCGGCGGCAGTGGTTATCGGCGCCCCGCCCATCGCGACTCCCTGGTTGCCGGTCGCCGGCGCCGAGAGGAACAGCCGATTGAAGATGTTTTGGAACTCGGCCCGGAACTGCAAGTTGACTCTCCGTTCCCTTCCAATAGGGAAGTTGCGGGCGAAACTCATCGACTCGGCGGGCTGCCTTTGCCAGCGATAGCCGTTGTAGAACGGAGCGGACGTTCCCCACTGCCCTGGCGCCGGCTCGGCCCAGGCTTTGGGATTGAGAACCAGCGTCGTCTGCGGATTGAAGCATCCGCAGTTGGGATCGACCAGCAGCGGATTCACCCCCGGAACGCGGTTGTCTGGGTTGACCGGAGTCCCGTTGAAGCCTCCTTGCCGTAACAACTGGTTTGTGAGCTGGTTGGAGGATGACGGGGCTTCAATCAGAGCGCCATTCTGATAGCGGAGCAGCCAGCCGAGCTGCCAATCCCGCACGATCCGGGAAACGAAGTGCGCACCCACGCTGTCACCGGGCGTTTTGGGCGTCTGGTAGGAGCCGGAAATGACTACGGAAGTAGGGGGGACCAACTGGTTGAGCTGCTTCGCGAGCCCGCTGTTGTATTGGTCGGAGATGACCGGGTTATAGGAAAGGAAGATGGGCGCCTCCGATCCGGCGCCGAGGTCCGTGGCGTGGGCCCAAACGAACGAGGCCTGAGCGGAGAGGCCATGCGAGAAGCGCTTGGTGACCTTGGTCTGGAGCGCGTCATACCACGTTTTGCCGGATGGAGGCCCCAGGAATGAGCTCGGACCACCAGTCGCCCACTGCGGTATCGGACGGAGTTGCTGGTTTACCGTTTGATTCGGCGGCATCCCCGGGTAAGCGGGGAAAAAACCGCGCTGCATGGCTAGCGGCGAGCTGATCAGACTGGTGAGCAAAGTGAGATCCGCCGGATTATTCCGGCTGAGCCCGTAATGCGCCAGAAGCTGGTCCGTCAGACAATTACATTGGTACGGGTCGAGGCCTTCCGCGGACCACCAGACTCCGCGATTGCCAACATAGGTGGCATCGATGACGACGTCTTTTTGCAGCTCGCGTTGAACGCCCACGCTCCACTGGAAGGTCCGCGGCGGGCGGGCATCGGAATTGAAGATTGTGTTCGGAGACGACGGCGGCAACAGCCCGCCCGTCAATATTGGCTGTTTGCCCGGATCAAAGTTCGGCCACGTTACATTGGGGAACGGATTGTTTTCGAAAGCACCCGTGGCGGGAGGGATCCCGTAGCCGAGGGAGTTGAAGGTATAGTAATCGGCCAGGCTGTACTGCAAGCCGTTCGGGGTCTGAACTACGCCATAGGTGATGCCGGCGCCGGCTCGCAACACAGTCTTCGGGTCGATCTGGTAAGCCGCTCCAACGCGCGGGCCTAACGCCCACGGGTAATTGTGGGAGAAGTCGCATTTGCAACTGGCTCCGTAGATGGTAGCGCCCAAACGGCCTCCTACAGTCGGATTCGGCGTGGAGAAAGAGGCCACCGGCATGCGGCCGTACTGCTCCCTCAAATACGTCTGGAAATCGTACCGCAGCCCATAGTCCAGGGTCAGCTTCCGCGTGACCTTCCAAGTGTCTTGCACGAACAACCCGATGCTGTGCTGCCCTGTCTTCGTCTGGGTATTCGGACTGATCTCCACATCGTCCGGCAAGCCAAGCATAAAGCTGGCGTAACTGAAGCCGGTGGGAACGGAAAAGTTGAAAGGCTGGAGATTCTGCCAGGGATCAGCGGTTTCGGCATTGTTAATGCCAAAGGCCCCATTGGCCCGCCATCCGCTTTTCTCGGGATATCCATCAATCGTAAGGTCACCGCCGTACTTGAACGAGTGGTTCCCCTTGACCCAGGTCAAATTGATGTTGGCGGTCGACTTCTCCTCCCAGAGGAAGGAAATGAAGGCGGGACCGATCCCTCCGAAATTCGGGCCGCCATACCCACCGGTGAGGAAGTTCTGCAGGCCTGCGGCGACGTTTGTCCCGGCCGGGTTGCTGCCGTCGAAGAATCCGCCGATAGAGGGGAATCGGTTGGTCTGGAAATAGCCGTGGACACCTAGAGAAGTCTGGTCGAAATTCGGATAGTCCGTCGGCTGATACTGCTGAATGTAACCAACGCCCATGTGCAGCAACAGAGTCGGCGTGATGCTCTGATCGTAATTGACACGTGTTGTCACGTTCCGGTTGGCGGTGGGGTTCGGGGCATTGTACGGTTGCGCAACGCCGTTGGCATTGGGGGAATTCGACTCCAGCCGCGAGAAATACCAGCCGAGCTTGATGGTCGAGCTGATGGAGTGATCGAGCTTAAAAGACCAGTTGGTATCGTGCTTCCAGTTTTGATAGGCGGGCTGAAGGTAGTTGTTGATGAGGCCGGGTTGGTTCGGCGACGGGAAGAACTGCTGAATCGCGGCGGCCACCGGATCGAACCTCGAGACTGGAATCTGCTGGTTGGGGAAAGGGGTGCGGACCTGGGCTCCACCTACTGTCCGGGTCGTGTTGGGATCGAAGATTTCGCCGAAGCTTAGCGTCTGCCCAGCCGGGTCCACCGCCGAAGCGCCAGTGACGGTATTGGTAATCGGGGGGCTGAAGGCGCAAGAGTTACCGACGTAAGCAAAGCAACCGGATGTGGAAAAATCGCCCGCCCGATAGGCAGCCGTAGGCACCGTCTGAAGGCTGTTGGAAATTGTCCTGCTCTCGCGGAATTGCTCCAGATTGAAAAAGAAAAAGCTCCGGTTGGCGCCGTTGTAGATCTTGGGAATACGGATCGGCCCACCGACTGTGACTCCCCAATCGTTGCGGCGCACGGCGTTGCGGATGTGCTGGCCGGCTTTGTTCGGGCTCTGCGTGCCGGCATCGGTGAACGGCAAGCCGGCATTCAGAGCTTCGTTCACGAAATAGTCGTAGACGCTGCCGTGCAACTGATTGGTGCCTGACTTCATGGTGTAGTTGATCGCGCCGCCGCCAACCTGCCCGTACTCCGCCGCAAAATTACTGGTCTGAACATTTACCTCCTGGATGGCATCCACGCCGCCACCCAGACTTAACGACTGCATCGCTTTCCAGATGTTCCCGGTAGCCTCCTGGCCTTCGATGCGAATGGCTTCGCTGTTGCTCGGCAACCCGTTTACGACAATCGCATTGTCAGTAGAAAAATTCACGCCGGGCAGCAGCTCCATGGACTGCAAGGGGTTCCGGATTGCGCCCATCTGGCTAGGACCAAGCATGTTGCTGTAGTTTAAGGTGAGCACCGGAAGATCGGTCAGATCCTTTACTTCGACTAGGTGGCTCATCTCCGCGCTCTCGGTCTTGAGCAACGGCGCGGTATCCGCTATGGTGATCGATTCGGTCGCCGCGCCGATTTCCAGCTTTACGTCTTTGCGGGTATCCGTGGCGGAGATCACCTGCACGTTCTGCTGCACGAACTTCTTGAATCCGGCGGCATTCACCGTAATCTCGTACGTGCCCGCCGGCACGGGGATGACGTAATTTCCCGAGCCGGACGCGCCGCCGCGATAGACAAGACCCGTCTCAGCGTTCTTGGCCTCGATCTGGGCGGTTGGAACAACCGCGCCTGCAGGATCGGAAATAGTTCCTGTAATCGTACCTTGGTTGGATTGCGCAAATAGAGTGGCAGTAAAAAGAACAAGCGTCGCCGCCGCATAGCGAGCATTTCTCATTGATTGTTCCCCGTTTCTGTGAAGTTTAGCTTAATACGTGGGGCGCAGCATATCCAGGGTGCATGCAGGCGTCAAGGGGGTTTTGGTGATAATCGTCATCAAGTGGATTGATGCATGTTGACTATGAAGCAGATAAGCGTCGTTGGTGACCCGAAAGAGTCAGTCATCACAGGCTAAAGCCTGTGCCACCATTGAGCTCAAACTGAAGACTTCGGAAATGTAGGCGCGGCGCCATCTTCCGGCGGATTCGGTTCGTTTGGAAATTCGAGGCCGTGTGACGGCCGGGCGGCGGGCGCAGCTGTGGGTTCGTCTTCACTTGGGTACATCCTTGGGCTCGGAGCCTGCGCGGCGCCGGCTTCCGGCAGTTTCAGTTCGTTTGGAAATTCGGAATCGTGTGGCGGCTGGGCGGCGGGCGCGACTTTGGTTTCGTTGACTGGGGTTTCGTCCTGGCCGCACATGGCCGGGATCGGGCGCAGCTTGATGAGCGCGTTCAGGGCGCGGGTGAACTGGCGGTCGAAGGAGACTTCATAGCGGAGCAGAAGATCGAGCACGCGGGAGTTGTCGGCCAGGTGGCGGAATGCGAGGGTGGCGGAAACCACTTTTGAGCTATGGATTGCCGCGCGATTTCCAGATCCAGTTCCATTCTTTGAAGAGACAGGACTCGGAGGTAAGCGCCAGCGGGCGACAGCCCATCGTTTCCACGGGCGCGGCTGCCATTCCTCGGTGAGGGAGGCCAAGAGATCGTGGAAGCGCTCGTTGGATTCGCCTTCGAGGACGACGGTGTTTGCAAGCAGCCCGTGCCGGGTGGCGTTCCTGGCGGAACGCTGCTTTCCCTCGGCGGTGACAGGTCCGTGGGAACGAGGACCGTTGGCGCGGGCGGACTGGATTTTAGTTGTGGAAGTCATTCCGTCGGCACGACAGGACAGGCGGCGGACCGGCGGGCGGGGTAGCGGATCTGAAAGGAGAAAATTGGGTGCCGGGAATGGGATTGCTTCAAGCTGTCAACTATTAGCTATCAGCTTTTTTGGGGTGAAGATCGGCTCAAAAGCCTGTCCCCCGCTATGAGGCCCGCGGGAGTGCGAACTCAGTTCTCTTAGAGTTTCTCCACGTGGTCTCGACGTCTGCTGGTTCCTTCCGAGGCTCCAGTTTCAGGCCGGGTTGTCTTGTAGTGCTGTGAAGATGTCGGCGCGGTCGTCGTCCAGTCTTATGGAATAGTCCAGGCGGCTCCTGGCTGAGCGGAGCGAAGGGCTTATGGATCTGGCTGGAGTGCACCCGTGCAGGAACGCTTCCGATCGGCCCAATGCGGGATTTCTTCGCAGTCCCCCCTCTGATAG
>DASQJB010000527.1:0-4576 GCA_035631295.1 Bryobacteraceae bacterium
CCGTGATTACGATTACCGGCGGTCATGGCGACTTCCGTCAATTGTCTGAATTGCCGCGGACGATCGGCGGCCCGCTCAGCCGCATGGAACAGATTGGCGCCAGTGCTGTCGCCGACAGCCCCGACGAGGTGCGCGTCCGCGCCCGCGAGCAACTCATGCAGGGTGCCTCCCAGATCAAGCTGACCGCTGGCGGCGGTGTCTCCTCGCCGCACAGCCCGATCGACGCGTCGACTTTCACGGAGGCGGAACTGCGGGCCGCGGTTGAAGCGGCCGGCAATTGGGGCACTTACGTCACCGTGCACGCCTTTACGCCCGAAGCGATTCGGCGAGCCATTGCCGCGGGTGTGAAGTGTATCGAACATGGCTTCCTGATGGACGAGGCCACCGCCAAGTTGATTGCCAGTAAGGGTGTGTGGTTGAGTCCGCAGCCTCTCCCCGAGGAGTTGAGACAAGGCTTTCCGTTAGGCTCGGTCCAACGAGCCAAGGCCGACGAAGTCTGGCCGGGCATAGCCCGGACCTACGAGCTGGCAAGGAAATACAAGCTCAAGACGGCGTTCGGCACTGATGTCCTGTTCTCGCAGGCCTTGGCACAGCAACAGGGCGCCATTCTGGCGTCGCTCGTCCGCTGGTACACGCCCGCGGAAGCGCTCGTCATGGCCACGGGAACCAACGCCCAGTTGCTCGCGATGTCCGGAAAGCGCAGCCCCTACGCGGGCAAGCTGGGGGTCGTGGAGGAAGGCGCGCTGGCGGACCTGCTTCTCGTTGACGGCAACCCGATCGCCGACATCAAGCTGGTCGCCGATCCAGCCAAGAACTTCGTCCTAATCATGAAGGACGGCAAGATCTACAAGAACACGCTTTCCCATTAGGCGGTGGCGTGCACCGCTGTCTGCATGCATTCTGCTGTTATGCGCGCAGCGTGGCCTCGAGCGGCCACTGTGGAGAGATTTGGGGCCCGCCTGCCGATGACCGGTATCGGCCGCATCGAGACAGTCACAGCGGCAGCAATCGACTCCTGAGCGAGGCTCCAGGAACAGCATTAGTCTCCCTCATCTCAGCGACAGTGCCGGCACCGCCGCTGAGTTTTCGATGAAGGTGCACTTCCCGTCACCGCAGACCTTCAGCTCCATTTCGATGCGCTTCAGCTGCACGTACTGCTCGGGCGACAGACCGATTGCCTGACGGTAGGCATTGTCGGCCGCAGCGCGCGCTTCCTCTGCAGCCTTGCGCTGAGTCTCCGCGTTCTTGATCTGGATTTCGGTCTGAATGCGCTGCTCCTGCGCGGCCGTCTCGATGCGCTGGTTCTTGATGGCATCCGGCGGATTTGCCCGGCCGACCGTCATCGTGACAAGCCGCACTGGCAGGCCCTTCTCCTTTAGAAAATCCACCAGTGCGTCGTGAATCTCCGCGTCGATCGCATCGAGCGCCGACGTGCTGATGGCGGTCTCATTCATGCCGCGCTTGCGTACAGCTTGACGCACCATCGTCTTGAACGGCTCCTCGACGTTGTTGGCGTACCAGTTCGGGCCGAAGCTCTTGATGAGCGCCACCGAGTCCGTGACTTGGAGTACCACAATCGCGTGGAAGCTGATGGGCACGCCGTCGGACGTCATCGTATCGTGCATCTCGGTCTCGAACTTCTTCGGCTGCATGTAGACGAGGATGCCGTCAGTCGAAAGCGCTGCGTACGTGCGGCCAGTCTTCACTGGCGTATCAACTACCCCGCCGTGCCCCAAGAACCATGGCTTTTTGACGAGCACAACCTCATAGCCCGCATCTGGCGCGTAGCTGGAGCAAGCCGACAGGAAAAGTGCGAGGAGTGCAATCAGGGCATGCTTCATACCTACCTCAATTGAATGTCTTGAAGCCAGTGGTTGCAAAGGCAACTTCATTCCACCGTGCTCATCGCAGAGAATCGCCACAACGACATCCGGGAAAAACGCAGCCATGTACCCAAGGGTTC
The DNA here is from genome assembly GCA_035631295.1 of Bryobacteraceae bacterium. Lineage (GTDB taxonomy): Bacteria > Acidobacteriota > Terriglobia > Bryobacterales > Bryobacteraceae > Palsa-187. The sequence continues at coordinate 1,964 of DASQJB010000527.1, forward strand.
TGATCTCAAGCGAATCTTGGAACGTTGGATCGCTCGGCGCGGGCATTCCAATGAGCCTATTGACGGCAATCCCACCAGGGCGTGCGACGCGTCACAAAACCAACCCGAGATTCAGATGTCCGCGGCGCGGAATGAGTAACGGGGCTTTCCGGGCCTGGTTCGACTCCCTGCAACCACTTGCGCGCCGGATGCGCGTGATGCGCGCATGGCCGCGACGCGGACCGCACCCAAGGCTCGCTGATCTAAAGTGGTGGCTGCCACGCGAGCGCTCGCTCGCACCTTCTGAATCGCTCAGTTCGACGTCGCAAGCCTTATCGAATGGCGGATGCCAGAGTCGGGCGCGCCGGTTAAAGACTGGTCATGGCCCGGAGGCCGGCGTCACCCGCGGCTATTCTTCGTAGTGAAAGTCGATGAGAAAGACGTTCCTCCCCGGACCGTGTTGCGCGACCTTGAGGAGATCTACGGTTCCCTTGAACCCGCATTGTCGGGCCAACGATCCAGTAATGTCCGCCAGCGCGATTGGGCGTATCGCAGTAACGATGACATGGCCATCACCCACGCGATAGCGACCTCCCACCCTTACGTGACAGCGCTGCCAAATTCTCACCGTGCGCTTGATTTCGCCTCGGCGGATTGCCTCGCGGAGCTGTTTGGCGAAGACCACGTTGCCTCCGTCCTGGAGAAGTTCAGTCTAATCGGGAGTTTTTGATCGCGAGCGGTAAATAACACAGGAATCGCGCGAAGGTTCGGTTTTAGCCGCGTGCGAAAGTTCACGTACTGATGCCTTCGACCGGTTGCAGCCGCTTGTCAGCTAACTGGCGTGCGCCTGATGCGAGAAGTCGGACTTCTCTCGGATGCGCGCTCCCGCACGGCACCGGGCCTCAAGAGCCGGTGTGGTAGTGCGATTGGAATTTGACTGCTCAGTCACGCGGAGTTCACCGCAATACCGCTTAGCCCAGGCTTGGCCTCGCGCGACAGCGTGCGCGCGTTCCCGATGGCATTTCGGTCACACTCGGTGCGTAGAGTGTGTCGTGCGCGATCAGCCATTCCATGGGCTCCGCAAGGATCGGTCGCCATTCAGCGGCGCGTGATGGACCACCGTGGAATGGCTGATCGTTGCCCACTGCTGGCCCAACACGCGGCAAACGCCAAGGCGGCGAGCACATTCGGCCGCGGCCGGGACAGCGCACAAACAGGTCGACGTCGTCTTCGGACGTGTTTCGCGCGACGACTGCCGTCGCCCAACACGCAGGCTCAATTCAACAGAAGTTGCCCGCGCTGGTCGGGCCCGACCGTTGCCTGACCGGGCCGATCGACTTTGACTCAAATCTGTGACACACATCCGGAGGCCTAGCCATTAAGTAAAGTGATCCGCGCAAACCCGGCGATAAACTAGGCCTACAAGAAGAAGGCTTAAGCCTCATGACACCCGCAGAGCGCGCGCAGCTACAGAAACGCCTTGAGTCTCACATCAGGTGCGCAGAACGAACCCCTCGCACACGCGCCCAACACTTGAAGGCTGCCGAACACTGCGCAAAGTTGTTGGGTTTAGATCTCTTTCGATGGCGGACAGCACTCTCTCCAGGCCTGCAGAAGATCACTGACACAGTCCTAAGGAGTCAGGCTCGAGCGCGCGTTCGCCAAGCGCGGCAGGCGAGGACCTGTACGAATTGCCGAGGGAATATTCTCTCAGGAGATCTATACCTGAATTTGGCGAATCACAAGCTGTGCGAGGTATGCGCTAAAAGGTACGGCGGCCACACTGGCGCCTGGAGGCGCGGCGCGTGGTATCAGCTTCTGCCGTAGGAGTACGCCGCGGCGCTGCGACGAAGGAACAACCCGGACGCCCGGCACTCGATCCCGATTCGCTAGCTCGGCTTGCGCCCCGCTTCCGCAGGCCTGTTTCCAAGCCCGGTGGCCCCTGCATTTAACGTAATTCTCCTGAGTCGCGGGTAAGACATGTACCAGTGGGGTATTTACCCGTAGGAGCAGTGAGAAATGGCGCCACTTAGCGACATCACTGCTCGGCGCCAAGATGCCAGCATGAAGGTCGCGCTGCTCGCCGTTGCAGTTCTTACAGCGTGTGCAAACGAGTTGGTACTCAGTGTAAGAAAGGAGCAGGACCAAGCCATGAGCGCACGTTCGGCTTCTCCCGAGACTTTGCGAGAGACACTGGCCGACCTACTGGCACCCGTGTTGGAGCTTTTGTACATCGTCTTGCTGCCTCTTGCGTTTGTGGCGCTTCTGTATGCGCTCTGTGTTTTCGCCCCTGGCCAGGCTATCGCACTGATCTTGATGCTGCTCATCTCCGCGACAGGCTGGGTTCTCCGCCATTGAGGGGATCGCCGGCCGCGAGCGCCATGCCGGCGACTCTGCGCGGGTGGGACAAAAAAACCGTCCGCTTTCGGACCCGCGCAGGCGGTCGCCGCATCCCGATGCCCGCCATTCGAGGCTGCAAGAGCGGGCACCAGACGCCGAGGTAGAACGTCACGACGAGCGGACCCTTTGCAAGCAGAGGTTCGAGCGTCCGCGGAAATCGATGGAGCGGAGCCGTGTGGCCCGTTCAGCTCGTTGATTCCCCTGCCCGAGCAGCCTGCCCAAAAGATAGTCTGT
>DASQJB010000528.1:0-2566 GCA_035631295.1 Bryobacteraceae bacterium
CACCATGGATCACCTGGACCTCGGGCCCGAGTTCCACAAGAACATCTCGTTCGCCCAGTACGAGTCGGGGCACATGGTGTACCTGGAGCAGAACTCCCACGCCAAGATGAAGCGCGATCTGGTGGAGTTCATGGGGAAGTGTTTGCCGTAGTCGTTGGTCGCTGGTCGTTGGTCGTTGGCAAAAGCTGGCGGCGCGGGCTGGAGAAGTTTGGCGGGCGGTGGTGCTTGAGCGCTTGGCTATCTCAGCTCGGCAACTCATTGAAGCCTCGCCCGCTCAGGATCATGGGCACGCACTTTTCCGCCCGCGCGGCTCTGGTTTTTGCCTGCTTCGCCGAGGCGACGTGGAAGATGTATGACTTCCTCCGGCCGGGTGTGAGAGTTGCGAACGCCGACCTGAGAAGCGGGTTGTCATCCAGCCTCGCCTGCAGCTCCTCGGGAATTGGAAACTCTGAAGGCTTCTTGAGCTTTACCCTCTTCCCGGACTTCTCCAATTCGATGGCTTCGTAGAGGTAGTTCTTCAAGGTCGAGCGCAGGGCCGCAATCTCCGGAAGCGAGGTGAATTTAATCCATCGCCCGGCCTGCTGCTGTCCGATCCTTTGGAGAATGTGCTTTGCATCTTTGAGCAGCGCGCCCTTGAAGAACGAGAACGCGCACGACGCCTTGAGCGGGATCACGATCGCCACGTTCTTCGTCAGAAAGGTGAAGCACGGTTTGCCCCACTTGAGTTCTTCGGTCAGGTCGCAGTCGAGCGCGATCTGGCGCAGCTGATCGGTTTCTTTCTGCCACTTCTTCGCATAGGGAACCTTCATCGTTTCAGGCCCTTTCCAGGATTGCGGAATTCATTCAATCTGCTTTGCCGATCAATCCACGAGATCCATAACAACTTCGGTCACCGGCAGCGTCTGGGTTTAGCCAACGCCCAACGACGAACGACCAACGACTAACTAAAGAATTCCGCAATGCTCTCCACCACCCAGCGCTGCTCGGCCTCGGTGAGTTCCGGGAACATGGGCAGCGCGAGCACTTCGCTTGCGGCGCGCTCGGATTCGGGCAGATCTCCTTCGCGGTATCCCAGGTAAGCGAACGCGGGCTGCAAGTGCAGCGGGATAGGGTAGTAGATCTCGCTGCCGATACGGCGCGCGCCGAGGAAGTCGCGCAGTTGGTCGCGGCGTCGGGCGCGAATCACGTATTGATGAAATACGTGCTCGGTATGGGGCGAGACGGCGGGCAAGCGCAGCGGGCCGCGGCCATCGGGAGAAACCAGGCCGGACTGCGTGAACAGAAGATCGTAGGTGGCAGCGCGCTGGCGGCGCTGGCGGTTCCAGGTCTCGACATGGGGCAGTTTCACGCGCAGGATGGCGGCCTGGATTCCATCGAGACGGCTGTTCCAGCCGAGTTCCTCGTGCTGATAGCGCCGCGGGCTGCCGTGGTTGCGGAGGCGGCGCATGTGCGCGGCCATCTCCGGGTCGCGAGTGGTGACCAGACCGGCTTCGCCCCCGGCACTGAGATTCTTGGTGGGATAGAAGCTGAATGCCGCGGCAAGCCCTAAGCTGCCCGCGCGCCGTCCGCGCCACTCCGCGCCAATCGCCTGGGCGGCATCCTCCAGGATGGGGAGCGAGTGGTTTGTCGAGATGCGCGCGAAGGCATCGATATCCACGCACTGCCCATAGAGATGCACGGGGAGGATTGCTTTCAAATTCGCCGGCTTGCCTTGGGCCAGCATTTGCTCGACCGCCTTTGGGTCGAGGTTGAAGGTGTGAGGATCGATGTCGAGCAGCATCGGTCGCGCGCCGGCGCGAGCGATCGCACTGGCGGAAGCGAAGAAGCTGAAGGCGGTCGTGATCACCGCGTCGCCGGCCTGCACTCCGGCGGCGGCCAGCGCCAGCCAGAGCGCGTCTGTGCCGGAAGAGCAACCAACCGCTTCCGCGGCGCCGCAGAAGGCCGCCACTTCGCGCTCGAGCGCTTCCACCTCGGGGCCAAGAATAAAGTGCTGCGAGGCCAGGACGCGCTCGACCGCCGCCGCGATCTGTTCGCGCAGCGGCGCATACTGCCGGCTGAGGTCGAGCATCGGGATCGCTTCCAACTTCACGGTGTGCGAAGAAGCTTTCACGGGAATAGAAAGTGTAGCAGGAGGACAAGCAGCAGCAGCAACCACGGGAGAAAGCGCACGCTGCCCCGGCGAAAAACTGTGGGCATGAACCGGGTGCGCAGGTTTGTGATGAGGTCAGAGAGCGGGGTCAATGCGAGGCGGCGGCGGCACGGCTTGCCCGCATTCGAGCGCGCGCTGCCACGCGCCGAGAGAGTGCAACAGGCCCGCCAACTCCAGTCCGAAATAACCATTCGGATAGCTGGAAAGATTTTTCTGTGCGCGTGCTAACAAGGAACGACAGCCCGCCAGATTTCCGCGCGAGTGGTGGTGAAGCGCAACTGCCACCTGAATGAGCCCCTGAAAAAACTTTCGATCCGCGGCTGCGGCCGCTCGCCAGACATCTTCGAGAATTTCATGAGCGAGGAAGTAGGAGCCGGCGTGGAAGAGCTGGAGGCCTTCCTGGCAACGCTCTGGTAG
>DASQJB010000529.1:0-3157 GCA_035631295.1 Bryobacteraceae bacterium
GGAAGCTGACAGGCTCGGTTCCCGGGACGAGATCCGTAGAGGTATTGCGCATTTACACCCGGATCAGGCCGAAGCGCTGCTGCTGCACCATGAGTGGGGATTCAGCTTTGAGGAGATCGCCGGGATGCTGGGCATTAGTGCCGCGGCGGCTCGCGCCCCCAGCTGCGGAATCCGGGGCATGTGAATAAGCGTTCCGGGAAATGCTGAATAGCGATTCCGGGAAATGCTGAATAGAGATTCCGACGCGATGTGGAACGAAAATCAGCTCGGTTCGGATTCCTTATTCACATCCCCGGAATGATTTTCTGAAGAAGCTTTAATCGAAGCGGGCATCGCTGGACACCAGCGGCGCGAAGTCGCTTCCATGTACGTGGAGAAAACTTCGTGCCCCAGGAGCGTGTGTCCATGCGAAAAATCAAAGAGGTCCTGCGTCTGCGGTTCGGTCTGGGGCTCAAACAGAGTCAGATCGCCCGCAGTTGTTCGATCGGTCAAGCGACCGTTCATCGTTATTTAGAGAGAGCTGCCGCCGCGGGATTGGGCTGGCCGCTGCCGGAGGATCTGGATGACCGCCGGCTGGAGGAGTTGTTGGCGCCGGTCGCGGCTGGGCGCCCCAGCGGTAGCGTGCGGCCCCTGCCGGACTTCGCCGAGATCCGCCGCCAGTTGCAGACCTACAAGCACCTGACCCTGCAACTGGTCTGGGAAGAATATCGCGAAACCCAGCCGGATGGCTACCGCTATAGCCGCTTCTGTGAGCTGTACGATCGCTGGAGCCGTAACCAGGATGTGGTGCTGCGGCAAGAGCACCGCGCTGGCGAAAAAATGTTCGTGGACTGGGCGGGCGACACCATCCCCATCCACGATTCGCGCACCGGCGAGATCACGCCAGCCTCGTTGTTCGTCGCCGTGCTCGGCGCCAGCACGTACACCTTTGCACGAGCCACGCTGAACCAGGATCTGGGCAACTGGGTGCGGTGCCACGTGGCCGCCTTTGAATTTTTTCAGGGGGCGCCGAAGCTAGTGGTCCCCGATAATCCGCGCACGGGAGTGAATCGCGCCTGCCGCTACGAGCCGGACCTGAACCGCACCTATCACGAGATGGCCTTGCATTACAGCGTCGCCGTGATGCCCGCACGTCCGCGAAAACCACGGGACAAGGCCAAAGTAGAAAATGCCGTGCTCCTCGCCGAGCGTTGGATCGTCGCCGCCTTGCGCCATCGGCGATTCACTTTGCTGGCGGAAGCGAATGAAGCCATCGCCGAGTTGTTGGAGCGACTCAATCAGCGGCCTTTCCGCAAGCGCGAAGGATCGCGCGCCCGCTTGTTTGAGGAACTGGACCGGCCGGCGCTGCAACCATTACCCGCCGAGCGCTACGTGCTGGCCTACTGGAAAACCGTGCGCGCCTCCATTGACTACCACGTCGAAGTGGACCGTCATTATTACAGCGTTCCGTACCAACTGGCCGGGCAAAAGCTGGAGGCCCGCTCGACCGCCGTCACCGTCGAGATCTTCCATGGGGGGAAGCGAGTCGCTTCGCATGCGCGCAGCAGCGCGGCTTATCGCCACACCACGCTTTCGGCGCACATGCCCAAGAGCCACCAGGCGCACCTGGAGTGGACTCCCTCGCGTTTGATTCACTGGGCCGAAGGCGTCGGCCCTGCCACCGCCGAGTTGGTGCGCACGATTCTAGAGCGCAAGCCTCACCCCGAGATGGGCTACCGCGCCTGCCTGGGTGTCCTGCGTCTGGAGAAGCTCTACACCAAGCCACGCTTGGAAGCCGCCAGCCAACGCGCCGTCCAGCTCCAGGCCTTCTCTTATCAGAGCGTGAAATCGATTCTCAAACGTTCGCTCGACCGTCAACCCGTCCTTGATCCGGAATCCGGCGCTCCCGGACCGCGTCACGAAAACCTACGCGGACCGTTGTATTACGATCCGCCCACCAAGCGGCTGCACTAGCCTCCGCAGCTAACTCGACAAAGAAAAAAGGAAGCTTATGTTAAACCAACAAACCCTTGATAAATTGCACGCCATGAAGCTGTATGGACTCGCCGAGGCCTTCCGTGCACAACTGGAAACCACCGAAGCCAGCCAATTCAGCTTCGAAGAACGCTTCGCGCTGTTGGTCGATCAGCAGTGGCTGTGGAAAGAGAACCGCGCCTTGGCGCGGCGTCTGCGAGCCGCCCATTTGAAAGAACTCGGCGTCATCGAAGATGTCGATTACCAACATCCCCGCGGTCTGGACCGCAAGCTCGTGCGCACACTTTCCTCCAGCGATTGGGTGCGCCAGCATCAAAGCGTTCTACTGTTGGGCCCGACCGGCATTGGGAAAACCTGGTTGGCCTGCGCTCTGGCCCAGAAAGCCTGCCGCGATGGCTTCTCGGTGCTCCACAAACGTACTTCGGAACTGTTTCGTGAACTCGCCGTGGCCCATGCCGATGGCCGCATTGGCCAGATGCTGCTCCGTCTTTCCCGCATCGATGTCCTGCTGCTGGATGACTTCGCCATGGCCCCGTTGAAGGATGCCGAGCGCCGCGATTTCCTGGAGATCTGTGATGATCGCTACCAGCGCCGCGCCATGATCCTGACCTCCCAGATGCCGGTGGCGCACTGGCACGAACAGATCGGCGACCCCAGCATTGCTGACAGCATCCTGGATCGCCTGATCCATAACGCCTATCGCATCGAATTGAAAGGTGAATCTCTGCGTAAGAAACGGCGCAAGCCCGGCGAGGGGGAATCCCAATGACCTCCGCTTTGCCGACACGCGGCCAGGCCCCCTTTCCCTTCCCGTCCATCTTCCAGAACGGTCCTCGCCGTCAAGGGTTCGCTTCGCCGCGCAGACTACGCGCGCCCTTGACGCCTCCGGGCCGTTCCGAAACCTCATCCTTATATAAGGGAAAGGGGGCAATTGCAAACGGCGCTACTTGACCATCTGAATTTACTTGACCATGTGAATAAGGTTGAGGCATCATTGCTAGTGCCAGCGAAGCTTGTTTCGACGGCTTATTCAGATCGTCGGAATGGCCTATTCACATCGCCGGAATCCGCATCCACTTCGATGCCGCGCTCAGCCTGGCGCGGGAGCGAATGCCAGCGGTCTCGAACGGCACGCGCTTGGGCGTTTCCGGAGAGCCATCCCAACGCGAGCATTACTTCCAGG
>DASQJB010000530.1:0-3501 GCA_035631295.1 Bryobacteraceae bacterium
ACGGCGAGTAACAGGAGGGGAGAGGAATAGTTGTTGGGGGATTCATGAGCCGTCTGCCGTCGCCTCATGCGATCGCGAACTAAATCGCTGTAGCCACTTTCTCCCCAATCCCCGGCACCATTCTCCCCACTACCGGCGCAATCTGGCGGACCTGCGACATCAGCTCATCGAACTGGTCGGGATAGAGCGACTGCATGCCATCCGACAAGGCCTTGTCCGGATCGCAGTGGACTTCAATGATCAGACCATCGGCTCCGACTGCGACAGCGGCGCGGGAGAGGGGAGTGACTTTGTTGCGCTTGCCGGTCCCGTGGCTGGGATCGACGAGGATGGGCAAATGGCTGAGCCGCTGAACCGCCGGGATCAGACTCAGGTCCAGCGTGTTGCGGGTGTGATCGGCGAAGGTTCGCACCCCCCGCTCGCACAGGATCACTCGATAGTTGCCTTCGCTCATGACATATTCCGCTGCCATCAGGAATTCTTCGAGCGTCGCCGCCATGCCGCGCTTGAGCAGCACCGGCTTGTGCGTGCGTCCAGCCTTCTTGAGCAGGGAAAAATTCTGCATGTTGCGCGCGCCGATCTGGATCACGTCGGCATATTCTTCGACTAGCTCCAGTGACTCGTGATCGATGGCCTCGGTCACGATCTTCAGGCCGAAGTGGTCGCGAACCTCCGCCATAATCTTCAGGGCGTCTTCGCCCAGGCCTTGGAACGAATACGGCGAGGTGCGCGGCTTGTAAGCACCTCCGCGAAAGAACTGGGCTCCGGCGCGCTGCACACGCTGGGCGATCGAGAAGGCCTGTTCCCGGCTTTCAATCGCGCACGGTCCCGCCACGATGGCCAGCCCCGGCCCGCCAAAAGTCGCGTCGGTCGCGGGGAAGGAGATGACCGTGTTCTCCTCCTTCATGTCGCGGCTGACCAGTTTGTAAGGCTTGGTGACCTTGATAACTTCCTGCACCCCCGGCATTTCTTCGAGGGTGCCCGGCTCGACTTCGCCCTTGTTGCCGGTGATTCCGATCGCGGTACGCTCCGCGCCAGGGATGGAGTGAGCACGGTATCCCAGAGACTCGATTTTGTCGCATACGCGGCGAATGTCTTCCGCCGTGGCATGCGCCTGCATCACGACCAGCATGAGGTCACCTCAAGGTCTAAAGTTTATCCCATCGCAGACGCAAACCCAATCGAGACACGGCGCATCGGAAACCAAGAATGGGGGTGCAAGATGCTCCAGTTTGCCTTGATTTTGTTGTCTGGATTGTTGGGGATTGGAGCCGCCTGGGCTCAGTCCGATAACTCCCGCGACGCCGCGAATTCACCGGCTTCCCGGCCCAACCCTGCCGTGCAGCAAGGGGTCGCAGAGAACCTGAAAGACATTCACTTTGCCTTCGACTCCTACGAACTCACGCCGGAAGATCAGGAAATTTTGCAGCAGAACGCAGCTTGGCTCAAAGCCAACCCCGATGTAATCGTTTCGATCGCCGGCAACGCGGATGAGCGGGGCGAGATCGTCTACAACGTCAACCTCTCGCAACGGCGGGCGGAGGTCACTCGGGACGCCCTGGTTGGCATGGGTGTGGCGCCGGATCGAATCTACTTCGCCACCGGCTGGGGCAAGCTGTACCCGGTCTGCGGCCAATCCGACGAAAGCTGCTGGAGCCAGAATCGGCGGGCACATTTCACCCCCGGGACGATGCTGCAGACACAGACTCTGGCCGAGAGGTTGAGTAGTTTGCCTACGCTTGCCGGGCGCTAGGTTGAACTTGTCCGCCAACCTGTACGCTTCCTTCCCCTTATGAGTCTGGGGCCGCGCCCTTGTCGACGCGACTCCTGGGCCTGGCCCCCATGCTTGCTCTCAAATACGGCTTGAATCTCGACCGCGCCCGCAGACTAGCCGCGAGGTCGATTCCGGTTTCGCGAGCAACCGGTTTGTAGCTTTCCCGCGCTCACCCTTGCGACAGCCCAGCATTAGCATCGCCGCGCCTCGCCTCTACAATGAGCTAGTGCCGCGATCGATGGCTTCCGAGCAAGACATCCTCAAGTCTCCGCCGCCGAAAAGGCCGCCCAAGCTGACGGCGCGCCGGATCGGAATTCACACCTCCTCGGCGGGGGGAGTTGATAACGCGGCCGAACGAGCGTACCGGCTGGGCTCGAATACGCTTCAGATCTTCTCTTCGAGTCCGCGCCAGTGGAAGCCATACGAACTGGCGCGTCCGCAATGCGAGCAGATGGAGCACCTGCGCGAAAAATACGATCTGAAACCTCTGGTGATCCACACCAACTACCTCATCAATCTCGCCAGCACCACGGAAAGTTTCCTGAAGAAATCCATCGAGGCCTTCCGCGGGGAAATCGCGCGCGCCCTGGCGCTCTGCGCCGAGTATCTGGTCCTACATCCTGGTTCTTTTCGCGGAGCGGAGCGAGAGAAAGGCCTGCTGCAGACCGCCGCCGCAATCGCAGTAGCAAGCCGCGGTCTGGATCTCGAAAAGGGCGGTCTCACCATCCTCATAGAGAACACCGCCGGCGCGGAGTTTTCTCTCGGCAGCAGCTTCGAACAGGTCGCCGAGGTCCTGTCTCACCTCCGGCTTCACGTTCCCGTGGCCGCCTGCATCGACACCTGCCATACCCATGTTGCGGGATACGACATCGTCTCCGAGGACGGATTCCGGGAAACGCTGGACAAACTCGACGCGACGATCGGTCTCAAGAACGTTCCCGTGTGGCACTGTAACGACGCCAAGGCCGCGCGTGGCTCCAAACTCGACCGGCATCAGCATATTGGACAAGGCACGATTGGCCTCGAACCGTTCCGGCGGCTTTTGAATCATCCCCGTCTCGCCCGGGCTGCGTTCATTGCTGAAACGCCGATCGATGAACCGGGAGACGACCGGAAAAACGTGGCCACCCTAAAAAAGCTGGTCAATAAAGCACAGCCCAGGTAGGGACGGATTCTCCCCGGCCCCGGGCGGAGCAAAGCTCCGCCGTCGACCGAGCATAGAAATTCCAGCCGCATTACCGCCATGCTGAGCACGGGAGGGCGATGACGCGACGCTCCCGCGCGGCGTCTGCCGAATAACGGTTCCGGCTAAGCCATGTAAAATCTAATTCCAAGCTATGCCACAAGAGGAACCCACTATCGTCCGCGACGAGCGCTACAACGCGCAGCAGATCGAAGAAAAATGGTCTGCCCAATGGCAGCAGGACGCGAACCTCTACCGCGCCGAAGAAAACTCGACCAAGCCCAAGTACTACGTGCTGGAGATGTTGCCTTATCCTTCGGGCGCGCTGCATATGGGGCATGTCCGCAACTACGCTATCGGCGATGCGCTCGCACGCTACATGTGGATGAACGGCTACAACGTGCTCCACCCCATGGGATGGGATTCGTTCGGTTTGCCGGCGGAAAATGCAGCCATCGCGAACCAGACGCCTCCGCGCGAGTGGACTTTGCGCAACATCGCCAACATGAAGGCCCAGATGAAGCGGCTCGGGTTCGCCTACGAC
>DASQJB010000531.1:0-14699 GCA_035631295.1 Bryobacteraceae bacterium
AGGTTGCCGGAATCCAATAAGCCTAACAATCCGACGGCCTGATTCTGGACTCTGAGTTGGCAGGCCTTTTCAAAAGCGATCATTCCTCCGAACGACCATCCGATCAGATGGTACGGGCCTTGTGGCTGGAATTCTCTAGAGTTTTGTTTGGAAATGCATTCCCGTTAACTATCCCGCAGGAGCCGCCCGTTGGCCTTGATTGAGATTAAGGACCCAAAGGGTAGCGTCGCCTTCCCACCCACCGGGGAGGACACGGTTGGGAGCTACACCGGAGAACTCGCGGTCCCCTAAGATCACGATGCGCCGGTGCAAGGTCCGCTCAGCACCGCCAGTGAATCTTGGTTTTTGAGCCAACGGCGATCTCTGAAGTGCTAGACTCGCCTCGTGGACAACGACAACGTTCGCTCCCACCCTGGCGGTGCGTTTTGTACCAATTTCGTGCCAATTTCTTTCCTTTTGCGCCCCGGGTGCCTTAGATGTTCTTGCACAATCAGCAACCTTCTGATGGCCAAAGTCTCCGAATGATCCTGCCTCAATTGATCCCATGAAGATCTGTTACTTCGATGCCTTTTCCGGCATCAGCGGAGACATGACTGTAGGCGCCCTGGTGGATGCCGGGGCTCCAGCCGATGCGCTGCTGGAATCCCTGCGAAGCTTGGGGACCGGAGCGCGCTATGAGATTGAAAAGACCAAGCGCCGCGGCATCGCGGCTTCCAAATTCCGCGTCCACATAGTTGGTCTTCCGCATCAACATCGTCATTTGGCGCACATTCTCAAGATGATCGAGGCGGCGCCGATTCCGGATCGGGCAAAGGCGAATGCCGCGGCCATTTTCCAGCGGCTAGGCGATGCCGAAGCGCACGTGCATGGCGTGCCGATTGAAAAGGTGCACTTTCACGAAGTGGGCGCGGCCGATTCGATCGCGGACATCGTCGGCGCTGCGATCGCTTTGGACCTTCTCGGCGTCGAAGAAGTGCATGTGTCAGCGATCAATGTCGGCAGCGGCACTGTGCAGACGGAGCATGGAGTGCTGCCGGTCCCCGCGCCGGCCACAGCCCTCTTGCTCACCGGCAAGCCCGTATATTCGCGAGGACCGGAAATGGAGCTGACCACTCCGACCGGGGCCGCTATCGCCGCTACGCTCGGCGCTAGCTTCGGCCCGCTTCCTCCCATGCGGAGCTCGGCCATCGGTTACGGCGCAGGCGACCGCGACTTCCCGCAACAGGCCAACATCCTGCGCGCGATGATCGGTGAAAAGATCGCGGCCGCGGAAGCAACGCTGGTGAGCGTGATCGAGGCTAATATCGACGATTCCAGCCCACAAGTGCTCGGCTACGCGCTGGAACGGTTGATGGAGGAGGGCGCGCTGGATGTTTCCCTTTCGCCCATCCAGATGAAGAAGAACCGGCCGGGCACGCTGCTTCGCGTCATCGCGAGGCCGGAGGACCAGGAGAAGCTCGCGCAAATCGTGTTCGCGGAAACATCGACTCTGGGCTTGCGCGTGTACGCGGCCGAGCGGCGAGTGCAGGAGCGCATGATGATCGAAGTCGAGACGCCGTGGGGCGCGGTTCGCGGGAAGGTCTCGGGTTCTGCAGCATTTATGCCCGAATACGAGGATTGCCGCGCCATCGCGCATCGCACGGGAACGCCGCTTCCCCAAGTGCTGGCCGCCGCGGCTGACGCATACTTGAAGAAGAAAGAATGAAATACTACCTCACCACTCCGATCTACTACGTGAACGCCGCTCCGCATCTCGGCCATACGTATACCACTATTGCTGCGGACACGATCAAACGCTTCAAGAGAATGCAGGGTTTTGACGCGGTGCTCACTACAGGTACGGATGAACATGGGCAGAAGATCGAACGCGCCGCCACGGCTGTAGGCAAGACGCCACAGGAGTTCTGCGATCTTATCGCGGAGGAGTTCCGGCGGCAATGGCGAATTCTCGGTCTGGAAATCGACCGCTTCCAGCGCACCACCAGTCCCCATCACGCCAAGGTCGTGGAAGATTTATTCCTGCGCTGCAAGCGCAACGGCTACGTCTACAAGGGAAGCTACAGCGGGCAATATTGCGTGTTCGACGAATTGTACGTCAACGACGCGAAACCGGGCGATCCGTGTCCGGACTGCGGGCGTCCCACGGAAACGGTAACGGAAGAGAACTACTACTTCAAACTTTCCGAGTTTCAGGACCGCCTGCTGGATCTGTACCAGAAGCAGCCTGATTTCATTCAGCCGGAGACGCGGCGTAATGAAGTGCTGGCTTTTGTCCGCCAGGGCCTTCAGGATCTTTCCATCAGCCGCACGACCATCAAGTGGGGCGTTCCGGTTCCGGAAGAGGAAAACCACGTCTTCTACGTTTGGTTCGACGCACTCGGCACGTACATGAGCGCTGTGGACGGTGAAAACCTGTGGCCGGCGGACTTGCATCTGATCGGCAAGGAGATTCTGCGATTCCACGCCGTATATTGGCCGGCATTTTTGTGGGCCGCCGGACTGGAGATCCCCAAGCGCATCTTCGCTCACGGCTGGCTGCTTTTCGAACAGGAAAAGATGAGCAAATCGCGCGGCAACATGGTGCGCGCCACGCCCATCCACGAAGTCCTCGGAACCGATGCGCTGCGCTATTTCCTGCTGCGCGAAGTGGTGTTCGGGCAAGACGGCAGCTTCAGCTACGACGCGCTGGTGGGGCGCTACAACGCTGACCTCGCCAACGGCTTGGGCAACCTCGCCAGCCGCGTCCTTACGATGATTCACCAATATCGCGACGCCGTGCAGCCCAAGATCCCGGCCGATACTTCGGCTTTCGGAGCGCGAGCGCGGGCGGTGGTGGAGAAGACTCTCGATTACTATGAGCGGCTGGATTTTTCCAAGGCTCTCGAGGAAATCTGGAAGTTGATCGCCTGGGTGGACCGGATCATCGTCGAGTACGCGCCGTGGAAGCTGGCGAAGGAAGCAGATCAGGAACGGCTCGATCTCATTCTCTATTGCGCCGCCGAGACGCTTCGCATCGTCACGGCGCTCGCTTACCCGGTGATCCCGCAATCGGCGGAGAAGATCTGGTCGCAGCTTGGCATAACCACGCCTTTAAAGGATTCTCGCGTCGCCGATCTGCATTGGGGACATGCGGAAGGCAATCAAAAGCTCGGCGTCGTGCAGGCTGTGTTTCCGCGAGCGGACGCCAAGGCGATCGTGAAAATGAAAGAGCACGAAGTGGCGGAATACGAGCGGCAGCAGGAGCTCCTGGGGAAGAAGCCGGCGCCGCCGGTCCCCGTGTTTGAGCGCGACGGCGCAAAGATCACCATCGAAGATTTTGCGAAAGTCGATCTGCGCGTGGGTCTGGTGAAGTCGGCTGCCGCGGTGAAGGGAGCGAGCAAGCTGCTGCATCTTCAAATCGACATCGGCGAGCCGCAGCCGCGCAGCATTGTCGCCGGGATCGCAGAGGCGTATCAACCCGACTCGCTGGTGGGCCGGAAAGTGGTAATCGTCGCGAATCTGGCTCCGCGCAAGCTGCGCGGGCTGGAATCGCAGGGCATGATCGTCGCGGCTTCGCTGGAAGGCGGCGCTCCGGTTCTGGCCGGTTTTCTGGAAGACGTGCCCGTGGGAGCGCGGCTGAAGTAGCCGATGCTGGTCGATTCGCATTGTCATCTGGATAGCGAACAGTTCGATGCCGATCGCGAGGCCGTGATCGAGCGCGCGCTGGCCGCGGGCGTCGAGCGTATGGTGGCGATCGGGACAGGCGACGGGCCGCCAGATCTGGAGGCGGGTTTGCGGCTCGCCGAGGGTCACGCCGCGTTCCTCGCCACAGTCGGTGTCCACCCTCATGATGCGAGCAAGGCCGGCGAGGATGTCTATAAGCGCCTGGGGGAGTTACTGCGGCATCCCAGAGTGATCGCGCTGGGCGAGATCGGGCTTGACTACCATTACGACTTTTCTCCGCGCGGAACACAGCGGGATATCTTTGTCGAGCAAATGCGGCTGGCTCGCGACGCCCGCAAGCCGATTGTAATTCACACGCGCGAGGCATGGGAAGATACGCTGGCTCTGTTGGAGCAGCACTGGGCGCCGGGCGGCCTCCCGGCTGTGATGCACTGCTTTTCGGGCAGCCCGGCCGAGGCGGTGCGCTGTCTTGCCATCGGATGCTATCTGAGTTTCGGCGGAATCCTGACGTTTCCGAGGGCTACGGAGCTGCGCGAGGTGGCTCGCACCGCGCCCGCCGACCGCATTCTCGTTGAGACCGACGCGCCCTATCTCGCGCCCGTGCCGAAACGCGGGAAGAGAAACGAACCCGCGTTCGTGTTCGACACCGCCCGCAAACTTGCGGAGACCCGAGGAGAGACGCTCGAAAGCGTCGCGGCAACTACCACGCGCAACTTCGAACGGCTGTTTTTGGGTTAGGGCGATCGATTTGTGTCGTCTGCGTAACTATTGCGCCGCCTCGCGCCCTAACTCGCCAAGCTCCGCCGGCTGCCGCCGCGGCGAATTCGGCGGCGCCGAGCGCATGTACTGCTTCGGCCAGGAGATCTCGCGTCCCAACTCGCGCGCGGCGCGCAGGGGAAAGTAGGGGTCGCGGAGCATTTCGCGCGCCAGCAGAACCACGTCGGCCTGGCCCGTCATAACGATGTGATCGGCTTGCGCCGCCGACGTGATCAGGCCCACTGCGCCCGTGGCGATTCCGGCTTCTTTCCGGATGCGCGCGGCAAACGGCGTTTGGTATCCGGAGGCAAGTGGCATCTTGACGTTGGGCGCGTTTCCGCTGGAGGAGCAATCGATCAGGTCCACGCCCAGCGGCTGCAAGCGCCGAGCCAATTCCACGGATTCGTCCATGGTCCAGCCGTCGTCGCGCCAATCGGTGCAGGAGATCCGCACGAACAAGGGCCGCCGCTCCGGCCAGACGGCGCGAATCGCGGAGGCGACTTCGCACAGCAAACGGATGCGGTTGTCGAACGAGCCGCCATAACGGTCGGTCCGGTGGTTGCTGATGGGAGAGAGGAATCCCTGGAGAAGATACCCATGCGCAGCGTGAATCTCGACCACCATGAAGCCGGCTTCCAACGCCCGCAGAGCGGCTTGCGCGAACGCCTGGACAGTTCCGCGGATCTCTTCGACGCTTAGGTCGTGAGGAGTCTGGTAGCTTTCATCGAAAGCGATGGGACTGGGACCAACTACGGGACTCCAGCCGCCTTTGGACGGGGGCGCGTTCCCCACGCCTTCCCATGGAACGAGCGTGGATGCCTTACGGCCGGCATGAGCTAACTGGATGCCGCTCACGCTGCCATGTTGGTGGATGAATCGAGTGATGGGAGCGAAAGCTTCGATGTGGTCATCGCTATAAATCCCCAAGTCCTGAGGGCTGATGCGCCCGTCCGCAGTGACAGCGGTGGCTTCGGTGAACACCAGCGCCGCGCCGCCCACGGCGCGGCTGCCCAAATGGACCAAATGCCAATCGTTCGGGTAGCCGTCGACGGATGAATATTGGCACATCGGAGAAACGACGATGCGATGTGGAAGCCGCACACCACGGATCTTGAGCTCTTCAAAAAGATGAGGCATGTGTAAATATCGAATTGTACAATCCATTCGATGCTCAAAGTAGCGCTCACGATTGCAGGTTCTGATCCGAGCGGTGGCGCGGGCATTCAGGCCGACCTTAAGACGTTTCATCGCTTTGGCGTGTACGGCGAAGCGGTGATCACATTGCTCACCGCGCAGAATACGGAAGGCGTCCGGCGCGTGGAAGTTGTGCCGGCGGACCTCGTGACGGAGCAGATCTGCGCAGCGGTGGCGGACATCCCGCCGCATGCGGCCAAGACCGGCGCGCTCGGAAGTGGACAAGTGGTGGAGGCGGTCGCGCAAATCGCCGAATCCTTCGCTTTTCCTTTGGTCGTCGATCCGGTGATGGTGAGCAAGAACGGCGCGCCTATGCTGGGCCGCGATGCGAGAACAGCTTTCCTCGACAAATTGGCTCCTCTCGCCTTTCTCTTGACTCCAAATCTGGAGGAAGCGGAAGCATTGACGTCCCTGCGAGTCCGGGACCTCGATGGAATGGCGCGCGCGGCGGAAAAACTGCGCTCCGTGGGTGCGAAGAACGTGCTAGTGAAGGGCGGGCATTTGGAGGGCGAGCCGGTGGACCTTTTACTCGCTTCCAACGGCGAGCGCCGCCAGTTCACCGGGCCGCGCATCGCCACCCGCCACACGCACGGCACGGGCTGCACTTACTCGGCGGCAATTACCGCCCGGCTTGCCTTGGGCCGACCGCTGCCGGAGGCGATCGCATGCGCGAAGTCCTTCATAACCGAGGCTATCCGCGGCCATCCCGGCCTCGGGCGGGGTTCCGGACCACTGAATCATTTCGCGTGAGATTGTTACGGGCCTTGGCCTACTACATACTGTGGTGGGCTACATCTCCCGGTGGCTGGCTGCGTTCGACCATGACGTCCTACGTGTGCTGGCGCCGCTTTCCGCCGCTCTTCTGGTAAGCGGCCTGGACGACCTGGCAGTGGATCTGCTCTGGGCATTCGCCTGGCTGAAGGACAAACTCAGCCCCTCGGCGCGCCTGTTCCCTCCCGGCGAGCGCCAGCTCGACTCCGCGCCGCGGCGCCGGATCGTGATACTCATTCCTTTGTGGAAAGAGCATCGAGTGATCGGCGAGATGCTGGAACACAATCTCGCTGCGATCCGCTGCGACAGCTACGAGATCTTCGCGGGCGTTTATCCCAATGATCCGGAAACGGAGGCCGCGGTGAGAAGCGTCGCGCAGAGTTTCGCCAACGTTCATCTGGCCCCTGTTCCGCACGACGGACCTACGTCGAAGGCCGATTGCCTGAACTGGGCTTTTCAGCATCTGCTGATCGAGGAGGAATCGCGAGGGGCGCAATTCGACATAGTGATCGTCCACGACGCCGAAGACCTGATTCACCCGGAAGAGCTGCGCTGGATGAATTACTATTCGGCGCGCTTCGATTTCATACAAACGCCGGTCCTGCCGCTGCCGACTCCGTTTCGGGCGCTGGCGCATGGCTTGTACTGCGACGATTTCGCTGGAATCACACGTGCGATATGACCGTGCGGCGTCGATTCGGAGGATTCGTCCCGGCGCGGGCGTGGGCACGGGCTTCCGGCGCGACGCTCTGGAAAAACTCGCCGCCGCTTTCCAAAACCGCATCTTCGACCCGGAGGCGCTCACCGAGGACTACGCGAATGGTTTGCGCATGTTCCGGTTGGGATGCAGGCACGCCTTTGTGCCTTTGTTCCGCAGCCGCCGCGCGAAAGATTTCGTGGCCACGCGCGAGTACTTCCCAAAGACCTGGCGCACAGCTCTCCGGCAACGGTGCGATGGGTCACCGGAATCGCGCTTCAGGGTTGGGAGCAATTCGGGTGGGGCGCCACGGCGAGCGAGATCTACTGGCTGTGGCGGGACCGCAAAGGCCTGATCGGAAATCTGCTGAATTTGGCCGCTGGCCTGATCTTCTGGCTACGGCCTCGCCACTGCGATATGGACGCGCGTTCCGCCCGCCGCGGCGCATCTGGTAGCCGCCACACTTGCGCTTCAAGCTTGGCGATTCGCGATCCGCATGTCGTGCTCGGCGCGCGTGTACGGATTCGCCTTCGCGCTCGGCGTGCCTCTACGCGCTCTCTACGGAAATGCGCTGAACTCCGCGGCCACGCTCCATGCGCTGCCCGTTTACGTTCGGGCGCGAGTTCGCGGCGAGCGGCTGCGTTGGCTCAAAACCGAGCACGCCTATCCGGCGCGCGCGGCGCTGATCGAGCACAAGCGGCGTCTGGGCGAGATACTCGTCGGCTCCGGACAACTGACGGCCGCGGCGCTCGCGTCCGCGCTCGACACGCTTCTCCCGGCAACCCGGCTCGGCGAGCATCTGGTAAACACCGGGCGTCTCAGCGCCGACGAAGTGTACGACGCCCTCAGCTTCCAGCAGGGGCTGCCGCGCGCGCGAATCGAGATGGAAAGCATGCCGCCGCAAATCGCACGCGCATTGCCCGAGCGCACTGCGCGCGAATGGAAAGTGCTGCCGTTTCAAGTAGCCGACGGGAGCCTGTTTCTGGCCGGACCGGAGATTCCCAGCGAGGAGATGAATCGCGCGCTCCAGGGATTTACCGCACTGGAGCTGAAGTTTCATTTGGTGACGCCGGGGAATTCGAAGCGTTGAGCGAGGCGCTACTCTAGGAGCTATCAGCTCTCAGCTTTCAGCCATCAGCGACGGCGATCTCATTCAGGCCGCCTTGGCGGCGCGCGAGCGAGCGCATGCGCCGTATTCGAAGTTTCGCGTGGGGGCGGCGCTAGAAGACTCGGCTGGCCGGCATCATACCGGGTGCAACATCGAGAACGCGACTTACGGCCTCACCATCTGCGCTGAGCGGGTGGCGGTGTTCAAAGCCATCTCGGAAGGCGCGCGCGATTTCCGCCGCATCGCCATTGCGGCAGATACGGAACAGCTCACCCCTCCCTGCGGAGCCTGCCGCCAGATCCTGTGGGAGTTTTGCGGCGATATCGAAATCGTGCTGGCGAATCCGCAAGGAAAGGTCGAAACGCTGCGCCTTAAAGATTTATTTCCAAGAGCGTTCGACGATTCCTTCTTTAGAGGCGACTAGCCAGAATATGACGCAACAAGTGCACCGTTCCGATCCGCGAATTCTGAATCGCCGCACGCTTCAGCGGGACCATCGGAGACTCGTGCAGTTGCTCCGGCCCGGAATGCGAGTCTTGGATGTAGGGTGCGGCACGGGCGCGATTACAGCCGGCATTGCGCGAGCCGTGGGTCCAGGGGGCTTCGTTGTGGGACTCGATCGCGACGAAGGAAATCTGGCTGTGGCTCGGCAGGAACTCGGCGTGACTGGCAATCTAACCTTCAAGGTCGGCGACCTCCTGGCCCAGGATTTCGAAACATGTTTTGAGACTCCGTTCGATTTGGCCACGGCCGCCCGAACGCTCCTATGGATCAGCCAGCCGGATCGTGCGTTGGAGCAGATGAAGAAGGTAGTGCGGCCAGGCGGACGCGTCGTGGTGCTGGACTATAGCCTCGAAGACGTGCAATGGGAACCGGAGCCGCCGCGTGCCTTCCAGACGTTTTACCGCGCCTTCCTGGACTGGAGAACCGCAAATCGGTGGGATAATGCGATCGCGAAGCGCCTTCCGGCGTTATTTGCCGTGGCGGGACTAACCGGCGTCGAGGTTCATCGCTGCGACGAAGTAGTCCAGCGCGGCGCCCCTGACTTTTTTGACGCATACGCGTCTGGCATTTGGTTGAATGTGATCCAGAGCGTCGGACCGCATCTGACGGCATCAGGTTTCCTCGACGAAAAGCTGCGGAGCAGCGCGGAGGAGCAGTATGCCCGCTATGTAGAGACCGCCCTGGAACGGCAGACGCAGTTCGCCGTCACAGTGGAAGGCCAGGCGGCGGACGCACGCTGAGCACTTCCGGACCGCTCCGGTGACGCCGCCAGATCCTGTGGGAGTTTTGTGGCGATATCGAAATTGCTGGCGAATCCGCACGGAAAGGTCGAAACGCTGCGCCTTAGAGACTTACTTCCGAGAGCGTTCGACGGATCATTTTTGTATAATTCGAACGGTTAGGAGGCGCGCTTATGACTCGCGTGATTCTTGCCGGCATGGTGGCGCTCGCTGTTGCCGCAGCGGCCGCCGATCAATCTTCTCCAGCCAGTTTCTCCAAAGACGTACTTCCGATTCTTCAGAAAAACTGCCAGACCTGTCATCGTCCCGGACAGGTCGCGCCGATGTCGCTGATCGGTTATAAAGAGACGCGTCCATGGGCGAAGGCGATTAAAGCCGCGGTGACTGCGCGGAAGATGCCGCCGTGGTTCGCCGACCCGAAGTATGGGCATTTCACCAACGATCGCTCACTGAAACAGAGCGACATCGACACGCTGGTCAAATGGGCCGACACGGGAGCGCCTGAAGGCGATCCCAAAGACGCGCCCGCTCCCATTACTTGGCCCTCGGGCGGATGGAACGTCACTCCAGACGTCGTCATGGATCTGCCGTCTCACGAGGTGCCGGCCAAAGGCGTGCTGGAGTGGGAGCTGATCGCGTTTCCAGCGCCGTTTAAGGACGATGCCTGGATCACCTCCATGGAGATTCTGCCCGGCGACGCCTCCGTAGTGCATCACATCTGCTTCAGCTTCGAAAAGCACAAACCCACCACCGTCTACAACCGCTACGAATGGGTGCAAGTGCCGCGCGATGCGACTGGCAACCCCACGCCGGGCAACAGCGGATTTGGAGAGCTGCCGGGGATGGTTATCGCCACTCGCGACGTAGGCAGCACGCAGGTCCAGCTCCGGCAGGGCCATCCGACGCTCCATCAAAATCTCGATTTTTGCTACCTGCCAGGCAATGCATATGAGGACTACCGTGGCTGGGATGCAGGAAAGCTCGTGCCCGCGGGGTCGGACATCGTAGTGAGCCTGCATTACACCACCAATGGCAAAGCCGTAACGGACCGGACCAAAATCGGCTTTACACTGTCGAAAGCGCCGCCATCCCACAAGTTCATGGTTCAAGGAGCGGGCGAGGACACGCCGGTCATCGCGCCCACCGACGCCAGCAAGCGGGCCGTGTTCTCCCAGGCGTACAACCCGGAATTCGCGATTCCGCCCAACGCCGCTGATTTTCTGGCGCCGCCGATGGATATCGTATTTCTGAAGGACGTCGAGATCGTGACGATCCGGCCGCACGCCCACGTTCGTGGAAAGAGCGCGCAATATCGGCTCACCTATCCCGATGGGCATGAAGAAATCGTGCTGAATGTTCCGAACTACGACTTCAACTGGCAGCTCTCTTACCGGACTGCCTTGAAAATCCCTAAGGGCACGCGCATGCGCTTCGAGTTCCGCTACGACAACTCGGCCAACAACAAGAACAATCCGGATCCGAACAGATGGGTTTATCAGGGATTTCAAAGTTGGGAGGAAATGATGGCTCCTAATTTAGGGTTCCTTCTGGGCCGTGACGCGGATGTCGGCGGCCTGATGTCGGTATCGAACTAGCGCCGGGTGCTTGGGGCCGCCAATCCTGGGCGTCGTGTCAAGGCGGTTCTGTCACAGCCGAGGCGTCGAGACGAGTCTCGACGCGGCAGACTGAGAGTCTGCGCCACGCTACGCGCGAAGATTCTCAGGTTTAGGGGTTAGGGCTGACGGCTTGCCGGCGGCGTTATGCCGTTCAGCCGCAGGTACACCACCAATTGCCCATAGGTGTCTTGGCTGTGCGTCATGAGGAAGTATAGAACCCGCTGCCGGCTAGACATCGGTCCCATGAAAGGCGGGGAGGCAACGCGAGCGGAGAGTTGCTGGTCGCCGAACTCCTTGATGACCGCCAAGCCATATTCGCCGACCTTCTGCACCGCGGCCATCGCCTCGGTTTTGGAGGTGGCGTTGGGATCTATGGCGGGCGCCGGCGTCTTGGCGCCGAGTCCCTGCAGCAAGCCGACGTTCACTTGCGCCACGTGCAATACCCGTTCGCCAAAGCTCTGCTCTTCTAGAACCGGTTTGAAGCCGTATTTGTCCTCCGGCATTGCTCCGGCGAGCATATAGAGCAGAACGTTATTGCGCGTCCAATCGTTTTGGATCTCGCAAGAAAGGGTTGAGCAGGGTCCCATGAAGCTGGGCGGGGTGCGTGCCGGCGTCGTCGGCGTCTGGGCTATGCCCCATCCAGTCATCATCATCATCAGTGTGGCGATCTGTCTGATATGCAACATATTGCATAGTCTATCCTCTTGGTGGCCTGATATGCAACGATGTGCATATGCTTCGTGAAGCGATCCTCGCGGTGCTTGCCCACCGGCCCATGACCGGCTATGAGATTGCGCGGAACTTCGATCAAGTGCTTTCTCATTTCTGGCATGCTTCTCATCAGCAGATCTATCGTGAACTGGCCCGCTTGAATGGCGACGGGTGCGTTGTCTTCCGCGCGGTAGCCCGGCCCGGTAAGCCTGAAAAGAAGGTTTATTCGCTCACCAGGGCGGGCCGGGCGCAGCTCCGGCAATGGGTCGCCACTCCAACTGATCCGCCACAGCCCCGTTACGATCTGCTGCTGAAGCTTTTAGCCGGTCTGCTGGTGAATAAGTCAGCCATAAGACAAGAAATCGCGCGCGTTCGGGGGAAGACCTCTGCCTACCTGGAACAGCTTCGCTCGATGCACAGGCAGTGTCTGAAGCAATCTCTGGAAACCGGTTATGATTACGCGCTCTACCTTGCTTTGCGCCGGGGCCTGCTGATGGTGGAAGCGCAGTCGGCTTGGCTCGATGAAGTGAACCGCTTCCTCTCAACAGGCGAACTCTCCTGGCATCCAGCGCACAACGCCGCTCGGCGCGGCCGGCTCATTGGCAAACGGTAGGCGCTCTGGTCCCGCGCCGGGCGCTGTGCGCTGACGAAGAGGATCGGGCCGCATTACGAGGCAGTTGCTGAACGGTATATTGAAGACTGAGTGCCGTTCCTTCTGCTTGTCCTGTTCGCCGCGCCCCGCCTTTTCGCCCAACCGCAAGGCTGCTCCTCGACTCCGGCTTGGTCTCCCTGTGATATGGTCTTCGACCTGGCCTCCGGCGAAAACCCCGAAACTTTCGAGCTGCGCGGCGAATTCCGGTCCCCGCATCACAAGACTTATCGTTTAATCGCTTTCCGCGACTCGGGACCGAGCTTCATTCTCCGCTTCACTCCCACCGAAGCCGGCGACTGGGAGTACCGTTTGTCCAGCAATCTCCCCCGTCTAGAGGGGATGGAAGGAAAGATTTCCGCATCGCCCGCCGACCTACCTGGATTCGTGCGTCCAGCCCCTAATTTCCATCACTTCCAGACAGACAATGGCCAGCCTCATCTCTGGATGGCCGCGGCCCTGGATAATTTCGTGCGCATGCCCCGCGCCGATTTCGACCAGCAGGTGGACCAGCGAGCCAAGGAAAAATTCACCCATCTTCGCGTTACGCTCGATCGCGAAGCCGATCTCCGCGAAGCCGCGGATCGCGTGCGCGCCATCAACTCCCGCGGGCTGGTGGCGGACCTGGTTCTCGCCTCCATTCCCGAGGATGCGGTGGCTCGGCGCAAGTATATGGCCGATATCGCCGGCCGTTTTGCCGCCTTTAACATCATCTGGATGGGCGTTCCCGCCTTTGAAAACCTTCCGACGGGAAGAGCGATTCTAAAAGACGCCGGCGCGCTGCTCAAACAATACGACGGCTACGATCATCCCCGCACCTCCCTGGCCGAATCGTCTTCGGCTCCGCTCGCCTCCGATCAATGGGAGACCGTGCTTAGCTACGGAACCGTCGATCCCAATGTCGGAGCCGTGGAACACCAACTATACGGTCTGCCGCAACTGAACACCGCCGTCCGATCGCAGCGCGACCTTTGGAACGCCACCATGAATGGACAATATCCGGCTTCCGGCGCAGGCCCTTACATGACGGCGTGGTTCGATTTCATGTCCGGCAATCGCTATTGGGAGCTGGAGCCGTATTTCGACGTGGACGGAGGCCGCGCCCTGGCTCTCGAGGGCGTCGAATATATCGTCTACGTCGAAAAGCCCGGCCCGGTGGAAGTGACTCTGATCAATCACGGGTACGACGTCGCCTGGATCAATCCGGCCACCGGCGAGCGAATCAAGGCGAAGGACTACAAGGGCCAGCATTTCACGGGCGAGCCGCCGGACCGCCAGCACGATTGGATCTTGCATATTTCGCGCGAAAGCCATAAGCAGAGCATGCTCAAGTCGTACCGTTTCGACTCGCGCAGCTATGACGATCCGGACGTTCCGCCCGCGCAGCTTCAGCAGATCGAAAGAGACCCGCAAAAGACGCCGTTCGATGTGGAAACGCCGGTGGAAGGCTCCGTCATCTCGCTCGCGATGCCGCCGCTCTTTTCGCTGAAGATCACGCGGCAGACTCGCGCCACCCGATCGCTGTTGGTCGAATGGACGGGCGAAGTGACCGCGGACGGAGAAGGCTTTCGTGTGATCGGAACCGGCCGCCAGGGAACGTTTCAGATTCCTCGCTCTCTTGTGCGCAATCTTCCGGCTGCGCTCCGCGTGCGCCTCTCCGTGTTGAACGCCAATGGCAAAGTCTACGAGCTGGATAAAGTCTACAGGCTGACCCAGTGAGCCGGACCCAGGCGAATAAATTGACCGCTCCCTGGCGGTCGCGGCTCTGTAAACTGTCGTGAACGCAAGCGCCCAAACTGAGCCGCGACCGTCAGGGAGCGGTCGTGACGAACCTCGCTTACGGCTGCTCGCACTGGACACTACCAGTGAATTCGGCAGCATCGCTCTCGCCGAGGCTGAGCGCGTGATTGAAGAGGTCCCCCTTCATTCGCCCGAAGGATTCGCACACATCCTGTTCGATGAAATTCACGGCCTCCTCGGGCGTCACGGCTTGACTCTCGACAATATCGGCAGTTTCGCTGCGGCCTCCGGACCCGGCTCTTTCACCGGCGTTCGCATCGGTTTGACGGCTGTGAAAGGATTAGCGGAGGCGGTGGACCGCAAGGTGGTGGCGGTTTCGAATCTCGAAGCGCTCGCTTGGTTCGGGGCGCGTCCCCTGCGCGCCGCCGTGATCGACGCGCGCCGTGGCGAAGTCTATGGAGCGGTCTTCGACGCATCGCTCCGGCCCGTGCACGACGAAGTCGTGACACGCTTCGAGTCGTGGCTCGCCTCGCTCCCGGATGGCGAACTG
>DASQJB010000532.1:0-51148 GCA_035631295.1 Bryobacteraceae bacterium
TATCAGCTTTCCTCGCGCTACAACGGAACCTGGGATCCCAGCACCGGCAACCTCTTCGGCCGGCATCTCATTCGCCGGCTCTGGTCGGAGGAGCTTCACGACGCCATCGTGATGAGCTCATTGGTGACTCCGACTTACAACAACGCTTTGTGGGGGACCATTAACTATGCGATGAAATTTCCCGAGCCGCGCGCCACCCCCGACGGTTTGAACGGCCCCATCGCAAGCTTCCTCGACTCCTTCCTTCGGGGCAACCGCGACGATCAGCAGCGCAGGGCGGATGGCTCCATCTCACAGGCCCTGGGCCTGATGAATGACAACTTTGTGATGAGCCGGGTGCAGCCTACCTCGGGACTTTTGAAGCTAGTGCTGCCTCGATCCGATACAGACCTTGTCAACGCTCTGTTTATCACAATTCTTTCCCGGCTTCCCACTCAGGCCGAGACGAACGCCGCGCTCCAAAACCTGAAGAGCAACCGTACGCAGGAGGCCCAGAATCTCATATGGAGCCTCTATAACAAGGTGGATTTCGTTTTCAATTACTAGGAGCGCCCCGATGCCTTACGATCCCCTCTACGGACCAACCAAATTCAAAGCCAAAGACCTTGCCGAGCAGTATCCACAGCTCTCCACGCCCTTCTACCATCGCCCTTTTCTGACTCGCAGGCGCTTCTTTAGGCTGGCAGGCGCGGGCTTAACGGGCGCTCACTTGATCGGCAAGGTAGAGGCGCAGAGCGCTACCGGTCAAGCCGGTGTGGTCACCAAAAATACGGCTCAAAATTGCATCTTCATTCTCCTCACCGGCGCCATCAGCCCCTGGGATTCGTTCGATTTCAAAATGATCTCCGGCGCCACGCCGGCCGCGATGAGTCCTGCTTCGGTCAACGGCGTGAATTGGGCGATGGGATTGTTTCCGAAGATCGGGGCGCATCTTTCCGACATCGCTCTGGTGCGCTCCATGAATGCGCACGCGCTCGTTCACTCGTTAGCGCAGACCTGGACTCAAATCGGCCGGAATCCCGCCGCGGCCTTGGGCAACATCGCTCCCAACATCGGCAGCGTGGTGGCGATCGAGAAAGATCCTCTGCGCAAGCCGGGCCAGGTCTTCCCGGCATTCATCGCGCTGAATTCGCCGTCGGGCGTAGGCGAAGGCTATTTGCCCGCAACCTATGCTCCTTTCCGCATCAGCGAAAGCAGCGGAACCACGAGCGCCGGCGTTCCCGACACCGCGAATCCGCTCGACAAAACCGGGAGCGGGCAATTCAAAACGATGCTCGCGCGCTTGCATCAAATCGACGATCCGCTGCGCCTGAACGCGGCCTACGGAACCGCGCTCAGCGACTATAACGATTTCTATACGGAAGCCGACAACCTGATGTACAACCCCGCGGTGCAGGCAGCTTTCGGCTTTACCGCGGCCGATAGCCAGCGGTACGGCTCAACCGCGTTCGGCAACGCGTGCGTGGTGGCTAAGCAGCTCCTGGCCGCAAACCAGGGAACGCGCTTTGTGCAGATCAGCTTCGGAAGCTGGGATTTTCACGCGGATATCTACGGGACGCAGAATCCCAAGGGCAACAACATGTTCACCCTGGGTCCGCAACTCGATAACGGAGTGGGCGCGCTTTTGGACGACCTCAAATCGAGCGGGATGCTCAGCGAGACTCTCGTGGTGATGGTGGGAGAATTCGGCCGCACGCCCGGCAGCCTCACTGCGGCGGGCGGCCGGGATCATTACGTGCTTCAAACCGCCGTCTTCGCCGGCGCCGGCGTCACAGGCGGCAAGGTGATCGGCGCCACCAGTCCGGACGGCTCGACCATCACCGATTTCGGTTGGAACGGCAGCGGCCAAACCGGCGCCCGCAACGTCTGGCCCGAGGACATAGAGGCGACAATTTATTCCGCCATGGGCATCGACTGGACCAAGGTCCGGCAAGACGACCCCTTCCACCGCGGATTCGAATACGTCCCATTCGCCGCGCAAGGAACATACGGCCCGATCAACGAGCTGTGGATGTGAGCCAGGCCAACGTCGTCATAACGTCGCGGTAGGGATGACCGTTACCGGCTCACCCGCGTGCGGTGTGCGATCGGTTTAATTACTTCGAGCCAGTGACCTTGGCCTCGGCATTCTTCTCTTGAGGCCCGCTCAGCGAGTCGAACATGCCGTCGTTGCCCTCATAACGCTCATATTCGCCGTTCGTTGCCCTGCTTCCGCCAAAAGCCGCGCGGACCGGAATCCTCACTTCCACCTGCGTGCCGGCGCCCGGCTGGCTCGAGAGCGCGAAATCGCCTCTGCACCGCGCCGCCCGCTCGCGCATTCCCATAATTCCGAAATGTCCGCCCGACGCCGAAAAAGTGCGGGGCGCTTCGAAGCCCTCGCCATCGTCTTTCACACGAAGATAGACGAAACCGTTCTCCCTTCCCAGTTCCACCTGAACGGTCTTCGCCCGCGCATGTTTCACGGCGTTCGCTACGGCTTCTTGCGCAATGCGAAGCACATTCTGCTCGACCTCCGGCGCAAGCGGCTCCTCGATTTCCGCCACTTCGCAGCATAAGTCCACCTGCGTCCCGGCGACCAGGCGCTGAGCGGAAGCCCGCAAAGCGGCGGGCAGATGCTGCTCTTGGAGATCTGAGGTTCGCAGATCCATTACCGAGCGCCGTGCTTCGGTTAAGCTGTGGCGCGCCATCTTGCGGGCGAGATTCAAATGCTGGCGGGCGCTTTCCAAATCTTGATTCAAGCGGATCGCCACGGCGTCCAGTTGCGCGGAGATGCCCACGAAGCCTTGCGCCAGGGTGTCGTGGATCTCTCGCGCCAGCCGCGCACGCTCTTCGAACACCAAAGTGAAGCGAGCGTGAATGCGCTGGAGCCGCAGGCGGTAGAGGCCGTAAACGGAAGCGGCCAGACCGACCCCGCAGGCCCATAAGAACCAAGTTGTCTCGAAGAACCGGGGTAGCACCTCGAACGGAAACTCCGCCTGGCTGTATCCGCCTCCCGCCACCGATGCCCTCACCTCAAACCTGTAGCGGCCGTGCGGCAGCGGATTGTAGTCGATGACGCGCCTGGTTCCAGCAGGAATCCAATCGGGATCCAGGCCCTCTAATTTATAGGAGTAGCGGACACGCTCGGGAGCGTTCAAAAAGATTCCCGTGTAGCGGAACTGAACCCTTCCCTGGCCCGGTTTCCATCGCGAGTCCGCAGCGAGATTCACAGGCCGGCCATTTACAGCCACCTCCACAATATGAGTGACCGGGGCCATGGAATTGGGGAGCGGCGTTCGGCCGGCAGCGTTCGGGTCCACCATCGCCAATCCACGGCCCGTGGGAAACCAAAGCCGCCCATCTCGCGTGCGAGTCGCGCCACCGGCTGCCGGCGCGGCGGGAGCGCATTGCGCGCTTCGCAGGCCATTCTCGACGCCGAAGTTCTCCGGAACAAGCCCGCGAATCCTGCCTTCCGCAAAATCCCCAAGCTGCCGCTTCGGAACCCGGCAAATGCCCCGCGGAGTGCTGAGCCATAACCGGCCTTGGCCATCTTCTTCCACATGCGCGATCGTATCGCTGAGTAGCCCGTCGCGGGCGCTGTAGTGGTGGAAGGCGCCGGCGCGCAAAACTCCCAAGCCGCCGCCTTGCGACCCAATCCATAAGGCGCCTTCGTCGTCCAGGTACAGCGAGCGGACATCGTTCGAGCCCATGCCATCCGCGGTGGTGTAGTTTCTCACCTGCCCATGGCCGGAAATTCGCCACAATCCGTTACCAAGCGTGCCCGCCCAAATGCTCCCGTCCCGATCTTGGACCAGCGACGAAGCGAACAAGCCAGAGCCTTGCCGAGGCGTTGGCGTCGCGGGGCGCCATTGCCGGCCATCGAACTCGTACACGCCGCTAGCGGCCGCCGCCCAAAGATGGCCCCGCGCGTCCTCCAAAACGTCGTAAACTACGGTGCGGCCCACCGGATCCGGAACCATATAATTCCGGAATTTGCCCTCATGCAGACGGCTGACGCCACCCCGGCTGGCGATGAGAAGATCGCCGTCGCGCGCATCGCGCAGAGCGAACATTTCGTTGCTGGGCAGCCCGTCCCGCGTGGTGTAAAGGTGAAATTTCCCCGGCGAAAACGCCGCCAGGCCGCTATCGTGATATCCGATCCAGATCTGGCCATGAGCGTCTTGGTGCACTACCGTGGGTTCATCGCTCGGCAGGCCCTCCGGCCGGCCATACATCGTAAACAGATCGTCGCGGAAGCGGTTCAGCGCGCTGTTGGCGCCGATCCACAGATCGCCCTCGCGATCCTCGAACACCGACCAGACCCAGTCGCGATCCTCCTTGTCGTCGCGCGCGGCGCTGACGAAGCGATTCCCTTCCAGTCGGCTCAGCCCTCCATAGGTTCCTACCCACAGGTTCCCCGCGCGATCCTCGCACAGAGTGAGGATGAAGACATTAGGAAGACCGTCTTTCGTAGTGAAGCGCCGCACCGATCCGTCCGGCTGAAGCAGCAGCATTCCATTGATTCCAGCCATCCAAGTTCCGCGTGAATCCCGCAGAATCGAGGTAATCATGTTGCCGTGTAGATCTCGGGGACCGAGCACAGGGACGAACCGATGGGCGGCGTATTTCACCACGCCGCCAATGCCGCCCACCCATAATTGCCCTTCGCGATCTCCATACACCGCTTGAACGGATTGCAGAGGGGTGAGATCCTCTCCCGGAATCGTCGCAAATTTCCCACTCTCCCAGCGCACCAGCCGCCCGCCTGCGGCCATCCACACCACGCCCCCGCCATCTTCAGTTATCGATGTCACGGAGCCGGAAGGAACGCCGTCTTGTTCGGTAAAAGTCCTGAATTGGCCTTTGGAATAAATTCCCAGGCCTGCCGTGGTGCCAATCCACAGATCGCCATTGTGCCCGGGCCAAAGCGTGCTGATGGGGGTCGTCGGCAGAGCCACGCGATCCTTCGTGAAAGTTGTGAACTCGAAGCCGTCGAACCTCGCCAGACCCTCGTTGGTGCCGAGCCACAGATAGCCGTCCGGAGTTTGCGCGATCGACCGCACCGTGTCTTGCGGCAGACCTTGCGCTTGCGTCCACACGGTGCGGGTGTACTGAGTGAGCGATTTCGATGGATCCAGCGCCGCCGCGCGCCAAGGCGCCAGCGCAAGAATGGCCGAGGCCATCCCCCTGGCCCAACCACGCCACATCCCCATAGCTGGTTTAATTTATCACACAACCAGACCGGCCCAAATCATATAATCGCTAAGGCATCGAAAAGGAGAATTGCAAAATGCGACTTACGGTTTGTTTTCTGATGGCGTGGAGCTCGCTGGCTTTGGGACAAGATCACTGGGTCTCCACGTGGGCGGCCTCTCCGCAACCGCCGTTCACGTTTCCAGGACAGCCCAACGCCAGCCCCAAATCGCTTAGCGATCAAACCGTCCGCATGATCGTGCGGGCGAGTATCGGAGGAAAGCGGACTCGACTGACGCTCTCGAACGCCTACGGAACCAAGGTCCTCACCATCGGAGCAGCCCACATCGCCTTGCGCGATAAGGAATCCGCGATCGTTCCTTCCTCGGATCGGGTTTTGAAGTTCGCCGGAAAACCGTCGTTCACCATCCCGCCTGGCGCCCTGGCTATCAGCGACCCGGTGGATCTTGATATTCCCAAGCTCGCCGATCTGGTCATTAGCGTCTACGTTCCCAACGATCCTGGAACGCTTTCGGAGCACGGCCTGGGACTGCACACGACCTATATCGCTCCGGGCGATGCAACCGGCAAGACGGCCCTGGCCGACGCATCCAAGGATCAGGCTTGGTACTGGATTTCGAGCGTCGATGTGCTGGCGCCCGCCAATTACGCGCTCATCGTCGCGTTCGGCGATTCCATCACGGATGGCGCCACATCCACTCCCGACGCCGACCGGAGCTGGCCGAGTATTTTCGCCGCGCGCCTGCAGGCCAACCCCGCCACCGCGCATCTCGCAATTGTGAATCAGGGCATCTCCGGAAACGGCGTCTTGAGCGACATCGTCGGGACGAACGCTCTGGCCCGCTTCGACCGCGACGTGCTGATGCAGCCCGGCGTGAAATACGTCACGATTATGGAAGGAATCAACGACGTCGGCGTGAGCCTCGGAGCGGGCCCCTTCGCGCGGCCCGGGAGCGCTCCTGTGACCGCCGAGGATCTCATTGCCGGTTACAAGCAACTCATCGAGCGTGCCCACGCGCGCGGAGTGAAGGTGATTGGCTGCACCCTGACCCCTTACCTTGGCGCCGCCTATGCCAGCGAGAAGGGCGAGGCTGTCCGCGCCGCTGTGAATGATTGGATCCGATCCAGCGGAGCTTATGACGCTGTCGTAGACTTTGACGCCACCACGCGCGATCCCGAAAACCCCAAACAACTCCGTCCGGCCTACAACCTCACGGACCACCTGCATCCTAACGACGCCGGCTATAAAGCGATGGCGGACGCCATCGATCTTTCCATCTTTTCGGATAGGCCCGCGCGGAAACCGTAATTAGGCCGCCGACCCTTGCGGCCGGACGTCCAAGTCAGGTCCTCCACACAGATCGATAATAGGTAGTCGAATTCCTGCAAACTTTGGACAACCGGAAATGAGAATTGACTTAGCGACCCAGAAATATGAAGCATGGCTGGGAGAGCAGATGCCGCTCATCCGCGCCGATCTGGCTCTCAAGCACCGTTTGATGGCGGAGAGCCCTTTCCGTTTTTTTCGCGGAACGTTTTATCGCTGGGCGCAACTTTTTCCTCGCATCTGCGCGCGCTTGATGGACGCGCCTCAACTGCTCGGCGTGGGAGATTTGCACGTGGAGAATTTTGGAACCTGGCGCGACAGCGAGGGCCGCTTGATCTGGGGCGTGAATGATTTCGACGAGGTCTGCCGCCTGCCCTATACAGTCGACTTGGTGCGCTTGGCCGCCAGCGCCCATTTGGCCATTGATGGCAACCATCTCCATCTTTCCAGGCCGCGAGCTTGCAGGGTGATTCTCGATGGATATGTCGCGGCGCTCAACGCCCGTGGCCAGCCATTTGTCCTGGCGGAGCATCATACCGCTCTGCGGCAAGCCGCGGTCGAGAGACTAAAAGAACCGGAGAAATTCTGGCAGAAATTATATTCGTTCCGGGAAATCAAACGCCAGCCGCCTTCCAGCGCGCTTAAGGGTTTAATCCGGCTGATGCCCGAACGCGACCTGAAGTTCCGCCTTTCCCACCGCATCGCCGGCACGGGTAGCTTAGGCCGCAGGCGTTACCTGGCGCTGGCGCAGTGGCGCGGCGGCAGCATCGCGAGGGAGGCAAAAGAACTGACTGCGTCGGCTTGGAAATGGGCTCAATCGCCGCGAAATGTCGGAAAAATTTTCTACGGAAAAATCCTAGAACAAGCCGTCCGCGTACTCGACCCATTTGTCCGCGTTCGAGGCCGCTGGATTATAAGGCGTCTTGCTCCGGATTGTTCCCGCATCGAGCTTTCTTCGTTGCCTGAGCAACATGACGCAGTGCGGCTCTTGCATGCAATGGGGTGGGAAACCGCCAATGTCCACTTGGGTTCCGCCGAGCCCGCCATATTATTGAAAGATTTGAACGCTCGGGCGCCTCATTGGCTTCATTCCGCGGCGGAGGCTTCGGTGCAATCGACTCTGGAGGACTGGCGGGATTGGCGGCGCGTCTCCAGTCATTCACAAACATGACGCCGACTCACATTCTAAATCAAGCTCTTATCTTCGTTTTTCTATTTGATGTGTTCCTGTTGACGCATCTATATCGTCTTTTTGTTTTGACTCTGTAACTCCTTTCTGCCATACTACCCGATATCGGAGCGCCAGGTCTGATTATCGGTTTGGCTAACAGGTTCACTCCCCCAGCCCGCCTGATGGTTGCCTGCCGTTCCGTCCTGTTTAAGGAGTATTTGAGTGAAGAAGCTTTTTGTGGGGAACCTTCCCTACGCGGCAAATGAGCAAGACGTTCAGAACTTCTTTGCCGCGCAAGGGGTTGCCGTAGATACCGTAACTGTTATGCGCGATCGGTTCACAGGTCAAGCCCGCGGGTTTGGCTTCGTGGAAATTAACGATGATGCCGCCGCATTGCGAGCCGTTGACGTGTGTCATGGCAAGGAAATGATGGGCCGGCCGCTAGTAGTGAACGAAGCTCGTCCGATGGCGTCGCGTGGAGGCTCCAGCCGCGGCGGCGCGGCGCCTATGGGGAGATAAACTCCTACTCCTTCTCAATCTTGCTAAAATCGCGTAAACGCGGCGTGCTGCCGGATCTGCGCTTAAACCAGGTTGTCATGTTCTACTGCGGGTGAAGTTCCTTCACGCCCGGCGGTAGATTGAGCTTAAATGTCGAATCGGGCAGCGCGGAATTCACTTTCAAATCGGAATACGCTACCTGGTAATAATCCTTCGATGGCATGCTCACTTTTTCCTGGATCGGAGTAGCTTCGCCGTCCGCAATCCACAATTCGATCTTTGCGGCGTAGTTCTTGCGAACCTCGGCGGACTTGGGCGTCAGCTCGATTCGAGTGGCGTGAACTGAATCGACGTTCTCGACCCCGATCAGCTTTATGTCGTAATCCTTGTGCAGATCGGAGGCGGAAATGCCGAATCCAACCAGCATCGTCTTTTCCGCTGCGGACAGCCTGTTGGAATCGTAGACCTCCACCGTGTTGGCGCGCGGAAAAAACCTTCTCGCGGTGTGCCCGGTGAGATGCCATTCATAGGGATCGGGCTCAGAGAACTTCATCAACGCTTCGTTCCCGTTCTTTGTCCGGCGCATGGCCAACGAGCCCGTTGAAGTAGTGGATTCGTTCAGGACAGCCGTGAAGTCGATTTTCTTCACGTTCGCGGTCACGGACCTGAAATCTTTGGCGGCGCGGTCCATCCGCGCCAGCACTTCTTCCAGGGAATCCGCGCGGCTCATTGAGACAGCCGTCAAGCCAAGGACGGCAAGCTTTTGGAAATACTTCATTCTACTGCCGCGGGTACGCCACGTAGCCTTTCACGTCCTTTTCCTCATCCAGGATCGGTTCAACGCGGGTGATTGTCGTGTGGGTCTTGAAGCGGCTGTTCACTAGGGCGGACGCTCTGGCGTTCTGGTCCTCGGCAGATACGCCGTCTAGCAGTTCCGGAGCGATCCAGAACGATGCCGTGCCCGGCTCTCCGGGCAGAATTTGAACGTTCGCGGGTTTGGGCTGATCGTGGAATAGGTCTCGCGGCGTCAGGAAGACAAAGCCGAGAATGAGGGTGCACATCACGTCGTACTGCCAACTGCCCCTCTTGAAATCCCAAAGGACAAACCGCGTGAGCGTACTCACGGCTTCAGAATAACAGACGGCTGGAGCCGGCGCGGAACTGGTTGAAACGGTAAGAGAAGACCGTGATCCGTCCGTGAGCTCGATCCCGCACGGGCGGGGGTGAACATCGGCTCGATACCCGTCGAACGGCGCATTTGTCTACAAGCGGATGTTGGATTCATCCTTGCCTCTCCTTTTGATTTGCCGCGCCTTCGACGTAATTCTTGAGATCGTGCAGGCTCTCATCCCAGAACACCTCGTACTCCCGAAGCCATTCACTGACGGCCCGCAAGGGTTTGGCATTTAAACGGCAGATGTGCGCGGCGCCATCCTTTCGGGTAGCAACCAAGCCCGCTGAGCGCAGTAAGCGGAGGTGCTTTGAGATTGCCGGCCGGCTGGTCCGGAAATTACTAGCGAGCTTTCCTACAGTCTGCGGTCCGCCGCGCAGCAAGCGTAGAATTTCCCTGCGCGTCGGATCCGCGATCGCTCGAAATGCGGCGTTGGCGGCCTTCCGGCTTATAGTAACCATTCGGTTACCGATATAATAAACGAATGGTTACGCATTGTCAAACGAGGCGACCAGCCGTCTGAAGACGGGATTGGCTCCGCAGCGCAGCGGAGCCGTACCCAATGCCGTGGCGCAAGGGCTGGCCCTTGCGAAGCCTTCGGCAGGCGTCGAGACGAGTCTCGACGCGGCACGCAGGAGTGCGCGGGCCACGAAAATAGTATGAGTTAGCGCTTATCCTCTTCGCGGCGCTTGTTCTCCTGCTTGCCTTTGGACTCGGGCTCGTTTTGTCTCTGATTCGAGCGGGCGGGTGGCGCGGGCTGTTGCGAAGGCGGATTGTTGCGGCGAAACTCGGGTTGCGGCTGAGCCTGGGGCGCGGGAGCGGGTCTTGCCGCGGGAGCGGGTTGCTGAGTCTGCGCGGGTGGCGGCTGCCGGCGGAACTCGGGTTGTGGCGCTGGCTGGGCCGGCGCCTGCGGAGGCTGGGGCCGGCGAAGTTCGGGTTGAGGCGTCGCTTGGGCTGGGGCCGGCGAAGCCGGTTGCCTGCGGAACTCGGGTTGTGGATTCGCCTGGGCGGGTGCCGCTGGAGCGGATCGAGGCGCGGGGGCGGGCGCCGGACTCGCTGGGGCTGGCGGCGGCGACGCGACTTGTGCCGCGGGTCGGCCGACCTGACGGATCGCGGGCTGCGGGGCTCCGCCGGGTTGAGCGGGGCTCGATTGCTGAAGCTGCGCGATGGCGGCGCGCGGCGGGGGTTGGCCCGGATTCTGACGCAGAATCTGCTGCTGGCGCGCGAACGACGGCGGAGGCGCAGGCGGCGTGGCTCTTGCAACAATCGTGCGATTCACAACGGCGGGCGGAGGAGCGGCCGAGGCCTGGACTCTCGCGCCTAGCACGGCTGTTCTCTCCGGCGCTACGACCGCGACGCTGCGGACCTCGGCCCTCGCCACCATTTCCGGCCTCACTTGGACGGCCGCTACGGCAACAGGACGTCCGCCCGTCATGGCGCTCTGCGGCACCACCGTCACCGCGCCGGCGACGTTGCGGTTCACATAGGTGACGTTGGTCACGTTCACGTTTTGGATCACTGTCCGGTTCACGATCACGGTGTTCGTGACGTTGACGCGTTCAATATAAGCGGGGCTGTGATGGTAGGCGGGCACCCAGACTTCGCGAGGCCCCAGGGGGAACCAACCGACGGCGGGTCCACCACCGACGGCGATTCCCACACTGAAGCTGCCCCCACCGACCCATGCCACCATGGCGGGCGCGTAGACCGGCCGAGCAACAACCGGTCCCGGAACCCACGCCCAACCTCCTCCGACGAAAACCCATCGTCCGTAGTGAAATGGCGCGTAGCCCCAAGGCGCGTCGTCCACCCAGGTCCATCCCCAAGGCGCAATCCAGGCCCAGTGGCCGTAGTGGTAAGGCGCCCAACCAACAGGCACGGCCTGCGGCGCCCAGATCCAGCCGTATTGGGAGTCTTCCCGCCACACGCCTGAGTTGTCGAGATCCTGATAGCCGGGAATGTCGCGGGAGACGTGCTGGGCGGAGACAGACATGTCCTCGCGCCGGTCGCGGTCCTCGCAAAAATTGTCAAATGGATCGGTAGGCGGGATCGGACGGGTATCGAGCACAGGCTGGTCGGCGCCGGCATTATTCAAAACGACGCGAAGCTGCTCGCGCGGATGAATGGTGACCGCCTGCGAGCCCGCGTTTGCCTCGGCTTCGCCGCCGCGTACGCTAGCGATGGTCGTGTCGCCCTGCTCATTGACCTCGATTCGATATTCGCCGGGCCGGAGCAGCGTCAGAGCCATTTGCGGGGTGTCGAGCTCGAAGGTTTCCCCGTCGGCCAGGCGTCGCAGCCGTACGCTCACGGCGCCGACGGAGACCTGAAACTGCGCGTCGCCATCGTCGAGATTCAGTACCGTCAGATTGGTGCGCCCGTTCATGCGCACAGCCGCAGAGCCGAAATGCAGCTCCGCGCGCGAGCCGGCTTCGGTCCACAGCCGGTCGCCCGTAGTCATGGGGCGATTCAACGTGGCGGGCACCCAATCCTCCACGCTGCCGGGCTGAAAGGAAACGGTTCCGCTAATGAAACTCAAGCGCGCCGCCCGTCCGGGCGGATCGTCGTCATCGGCCCATGCGGTTGCTCCCACCAGAACCAGTGCAAATGCGCTCATCAGAAGTCGTTGTCTTGTCATATTGTTTTCTGCCTTCTTGCTTCTCCCCAAAAACTTCAACCTCTTCTCGTGGGATGCTCGGGGAAATCAAAGGGTTACGGGCGAAAGGGTGAACGCGTTTTCATTAGTGAAGCTTCAGCCGGCGATCAGGCGCTCCAACTCGGAGCCCGCGCGAATGATCGTCTCGTTGCGTTCGGGACCTGTGGAAATCCCGCCGATTTCAACGCCAGTGCGCTCTTCCAGAAACTTCAGATAAGCGCGAGCGGCTTCGGGCAGCGCTTCATAACGGGAAATGCCGCGCGTGGACGTTTGCCAGCCCGGCAGAGTTTCGTAGACCGGCTCCACGGCTTCCAAAGCGCGATAGGTCGCGGGCATCTCGCAAACATCGGCGCCATGCACACGGTAGCGCACGCAAACGGGGATCTCCGCGAGCTGGTCGAGCACGTCCAGCTTAGTCATCATTATCGTGTCGAACCCGTTGACCATGGAGCTGTAAGCAAGCAGCGGAACGTCGAACCAGCCGCAGCGGCGCGGGCGTCCCGTGACGGCGCCATACTCATTGCCTTCGCGCCGAAGCAATTCGCCGCCGGCGCCGTAGTTCTCGGTAGGGAACGGTCCTGAGCCGACGCGGGTGATATATGCCTTCGACACGCCGATGACGCCGCCGATGCGCGTCGGCGGAACACCGGTCCCCGTGAACGCGCCGCCGGCCGTCGCGCTGGAAGAGGTGACGAACGGATAGGTACCGTGGTCGATATCGAGCATGGCCCCCTGCGCGCCTTCGAAGAGAACGCGCTTTCCCTGGGCTATCGCGTCACGAAGCAGCATGGCGGTATCGCAAACCAGGGGCCGGATGCGCGCGGCGTACTCCTCGCATTGCTGGCGGATGCCCGCGTAATCGATCGGTTCGTTGAGGTGGAAGGTAGAGGCAAGAATGCGCTTGTCTTCCGCCAATGTATCGTAGAGCGCGCGAAAGCTTTCCGAATCGAATAAATCCGCGATGCGGATGCCGCGCCGGCCGGTTTTATCTTCGTAGCACGGGCCGATGCCGCGCGCCGTGGTGCCGATGGGGATGCGGTTTTCCCGCGCTTCAGACATCTTCTCCACCAAACGATGAAAAGGGAAGATGACGTGCGCGCGATTGCTGATGCGAAGCTGGCCGCGAACGTCGAAGCCCGAGGCCTCCAGCGCCTCCATTTCTTCCAGCAGCGCGGCCAGATCCACCACCACGCCGTTGCCGATGACGGCCAGCACCCCAGGCCGCAAGATGCCACTGGGAATAAGCTTCAGGATGAACTTTTTCTCGCCAATGAAGACGGTATGCCCGGCATTATGGCCGCCCTGATATCGCGCGACGATGTCGAAGCGCTGGGCGAGCAGATCCACAACTTTACCTTTGCCCTCGTCGCCCCACTGCGCGCCAAGGACGATGACGTTGCTCATGCTTGATCCAAGCTGACTATTGTAGCGAGTCTCGCGGAACCCGATTGTAAGAAACGGATGAGCAGCAGATGTGGCGCAGGCACTCGTGCCCGCCGCCTCGACACTCATGTCGAGGCCTGGCTCCGGCGAGACCCCGGCCGGCGTCGAGACGACTCTCGACGCGGCGCGCAAAAGTGCGTGCGCCACGAAAATCGTCGCCCTGCAAGAAGAATTCTCACCTTGGTAGTGCAGATGGACACGATCTGTCTCGATCCGTGTCCATCCATGGAAAATCCTTTCGCGCCGCGTCCGGGGTACCGTGAGAGGGGAGGAATCATCTATGAGCAATCCCAGCTACGCGTTTCATCCTTCTGAAACACTTGCGACCGAAGCCCTGGCGCAACTTGCTCTTGATCTGCGCTGGTCCTGGAATCATTCCGCGGACGAATTGTGGAAGCAGATCGATCCAGAGATGTGGAGGCTGACCCACAATCCCTGGGTCATTCTGCAAACGGCGTCTCAAGAGAAGCTCAATGAGCTTGCACAGAATTCCGTTTTTCAGCAACGTCTGGAAACGCTTCTTAAGGTGCGCGGCGAGGCGCTGGCATCGGCTGGCTGGTTCCAGCAGGCGCATCCGGATTCAAAGCTGAGCTCGCTGGCTTATTTCAGCATGGAGTTCATGCTCAGCGACGCGCTGCCCATCTACTCAGGCGGGCTTGGCAACGTGGCGGGCGATCAACTCAAGGCCGCCAGCGACTTGGGCGTGCCCGTTGTGGGCGTGGGGCTGCTCTATCAGCAAGGGTATTTCCGGCAGGAGATCGACGCCGACGGCACACAACGGGCTCTTTATCCTTTCAATGACCCCGGGCAATTGCCGATCACGCCCGTACGCGAGGCCAATGGGGAGTGGCTGCGCCTCCAAATCGATCTTCCCGGCTTGCCGGTGTGGGCGCGAGCCTGGCAGGCTCAGGTTGGGCGAACCAAGCTTTACTTGCTTGACACCAACGACCCTGCGAATCTTGCCAATTACCGGGGCATCACCAGCGAGCTCTACGGAGGCGGCTCGGACCTGCGGCTGAGGCAGGAAATGGTGCTCGGGTTGGGAGGCTGGCGCCTGTTGCGCGCGCTGGGAATCCGGCCGGAAGTTTGCCACCTGAACGAAGGTCATGCGGCCTTCGCGATCCTGGAGCGGGCGCGCGACTGGATGGGCGATCATAAGCAGCCGTTCCAGGTCGCGTTGACGGCGACGCGGGCGGGGAATCTCTTCACCACGCACACGCCCGTCGCAGCCGGATTCGACCGCTTCTCGCCGGACCTGATGGACAAATACTTCCGGCGATATAGCGAGCAGGAATTGGGAATTCCCTTCGAGCAATTGCTGAGCCTGGGCCGCGGCAACCCCGACGATTCTTCAGAACCGTTCAACATGGCCTACCTCGCGATTCGCGGGAGCGGACGCATCAACGGCGTGAGCCGGCTGCATGGACAGGTGAGCCGGCGAATTTTCCAGACCCTTTTCCCTCGCTGGCCGCAGGAAGAAGTTCCAGTGGCGCACGTCACCAACGGCGTTCACATCCCCAGTTGGGAGTCCGGCGAGGCCGACCGCATCGGAGCGAAAGTCTGTGGAGTAGACCGGTGGCACGGGGATCTGGAGACTGTGGAAGACGGTCTGCGAAAGACTCCCGACAGCGAATTGTGGCAGCTTCGCGCCGAGGCGCGCGGGGCTTTTGTCACTTACGTACGAGAACGCCTGGCGCGTCAGTTGGCCGGCCATGGCGCTTCTTCGCCGGAAGTGGAAGAAGCCCGGCAGTGCCTGGACCCGAACACTTTGACGCTAGGGTTCGCCCGGCGTTTTGCGACGTACAAACGCCCGAACTTGCTCTTGCACGACCGCGAGCGGCTCCTCAGGATTCTCACGAATCCGCAAGCGCCGGTTCAGTTGATCCTTGCGGGCAAGGCGCATCCTCAGGATCTTGCAGGCCAGGCCATGATCAAGGAATGGGTACACTTCGTCCGGCGGCCAGAATTACGCGCCCACGCCGTTTTCCTAAGCGATTACGACATGCTCTTGACCGAGCGCATGGTGCAGGGCGTGGATCTGTGGATCAATACGCCCCGACGGCCTTGGGAGGCTTGCGGCACCAGCGGAATGAAGGTGGTGGCCAATGGGGCGTTGAATCTCTCAGAACTGGATGGCTGGTGGGCTGAGGCGTATTCGCCCGACGTGGGCTGGGCGCTTGGCGATGGCGCTGAGCACGGAGAGGATCCAGCCTGGGACGCGGCCGAGGCGGACGCGCTCTATTCCTTGCTGGAGCGCGAGATCGTGCCCGAGTTTTACA
Source organism: Bryobacteraceae bacterium (assembly GCA_035631295.1). Taxonomy (GTDB): domain Bacteria; phylum Acidobacteriota; class Terriglobia; order Bryobacterales; family Bryobacteraceae; genus Palsa-187. Next base: position 15,736 of record DASQJB010000532.1, read on the forward strand.
GCCGCGACGAGCGCGGCATTCCAACCAAATGGGTGGCGCGCATGCGGGAGAGCATGGCTCGGTTGACCCCGACGTTTTCCAGCAACCGCACCGTCCGGCAATATACCGAGGAGCACTATTTGCCGGCCGCCGCGGCTTTCTGCGAGAGAGCGGCGGAGGGGGGCAAGCCGGCTTTGCAATTGGTGGAGTGGGAGCGAAATGTGCGCCGCCATTGGACGGCGCTGCGATTCGGCTCCGTTAGCGTGGAGAAAGAGGGGGATCAGTTTGCGTTCGCGGTTCAAGTCTACCTGGACGAACTGGATCCGGAGTCGGTGAGCGTCGAGCTCTATGCCGACTCGAGCGACGGCCCGTTTCGGAAGAAAATGGATCGCGGCGAAGCATTGATCGGTTCGGCGCACGGCTACACGTATTGGACGCGAGTTCCGGCCAACCGGGACGCCGGCGATTACACGGCTCGGCTGGTTCCGAGCAGAGCGGGGGCGGCGGTCCCGCTGGAGGCGAGTCAGATTCTGTGGCAGCGGTGAAAGAAGGCGCGCCGCGTAGTCATCAATGGCCGCCCCGCAGAGCAGCACAGCCGCAACCAGTGCCCTGGCGCAGGCACTCGTGCCTGCCGCCGGCGAAGACTCCAGCAGGCGTCGAGACGAGTCTCGACGCGGCACGCAAGAGTGCGTGCGCCACGAAAATCGTCGCGGTCCAAGAGGATTTCGGGTCTAGTAGGACAACGCGTCAGTTCGGGCGATTTGGCTCGGATCGGGCGATGGCGAACCAGGCGGCTGCGGGAACCAGCAACAGTGCCGCCGCTCCGGCGATCGCCAGCGAGGCGTGTTGTGCTAGGAGGGGCGCGAAGGAAGTAGAGGCAATCTTTTGAAGGGCGGCCTGAAACCAGCTCGACGTGGCGCCAAAGCAGGCTCCGAGCAGCCCAGTGGCGCAGGCGAATGCCACTAATTGCACAGCGGTGATGGGACGGGCAGCGGCAGCGATGGCTTCGCGGCGCGCGCGGATTTGAGCTTGATGCCAGACGCGGCCCGAATCGGGGACCACTGTGGAAGACCGCGTCTCCAGGCTGGCTTCGCGGATCGCGCCGGCGACCAGCGCCGCCTCCGAGCACACGGCGCACGTTGCGGCATGGGCGCGCAATTGAGCTTCGGCCCCATCCGGCCAGCGCGACTCCATGGCTGCGGCGAGTACATCGGCCTCGTATACGCACTCGAGAGGCTTCATCGTTCCACTCCCAGCAATACGGCCAGTCTTCGCCGCGCGCGGAATAGGAGCAGCTTGATGCTGGCCGGGCGCATGCCGAGCATGCCCGCGATCTCCCGATGGCTCGCTCCCTCGGCGTATGCGAGCCACAGCATCTCGCGCTCCCGGGGCTTGAGGAGCGACATGGCTCTCGCGAAATCCGCCTGTCTTTCGGTGGCCGCAGCATGATCGCCAACGGCTGCGCGCTCCATCTCTCCTTCTCTTCCGGAGAAAAAGGGATGCGTCAGGCTACGCCGCCGCGCATCTCGAGCCAGATTCGTGGCGATGCGATAGAGGGAATTTCTGCGATGGGCTTCGGAATCGTGCGTGGCGGCGGCGCGGAGGAAGCGGTAGTAGGTCTCCTGGAGCAGGTCATCGGCTAACTGGCGATCGCCGGTGATGCGGGCGAGATAGGCCCACACGCCTCGCGCGGTGCGCTCGTAGAATGCGCGGAACGCATCTTCATCCATTACGAAGCTCGCTTCCGCTCGCTCCATGGCTTCGAGGCGGCTGACATCGGTATATGTCACTTCACGAAACATAGAATTTCTACCCCTGCGTGGCGGCCGCATTGGATTGGCCTATCAGACCCAGCCGGCGCGAAATCATGAAAGAGACGACGGCGGAAACCACGAGCCCAAAGCCGAGCGCCATACCGAGAATGCCGAGCGCGCGGAGCGGCTGCGCCGCATCATAGGATACTCGCCCCGCCACGACTTGCAAACCAATGCCCGCCGCGATTAGCACCACGCCCCCTTGCACGGTCCAGAGGATCCGACCCAATGGCGCGGCTAGGCTGCGCGGACCGGCGTCTAGCGCGACCGGGGTCGACTCCAGAAATCTCGATCCCGCGGGCGATTGTATGTAGGCCAGCAGATCTTCGTGGGTCGTCAGCCGGTCCATCAGCTTGGTGTGAACCTCGGTCTGGAGATTCGTGAGCCGGTTCCAACGGCGGTAATCGATGAAGGTGCGAATCAGCCATGCGATCAGGCCGAAAGCGAGGCTGAATCCTGCGAATACGGTTACATCGGTGAGCATACTTTCCCAGACGCGCGCGGTCTCCGCCGCGGTGTTCTCCGGACGGCGGCGTTCCTCGGGCTCGCCGACATAGAACGAAGGCGCGCGCGCGACCTCGGGGTGCGTCCGCAGAAAGCTGACGAGTCCGGGGTAGGGGGCGAGGTACGATTCGTTGCTCAGCAGGCTTGGATCGAGGGCAAGAACTTCCCTTAATGCGGGAGGGTAGCGCTGCAAAAGGTTGGACAGCTCTTGCTGCGTGCGCTGTGCATTGGGCTGTTCAAAGTCCTGCAGGGGCGGCTGATTCCCCTGCGCCCAGCTCGAAACTGCCGCGAGTATCGCCAATCCGAATATTCGGGCCATCATCGCCGATAAATACGCGCAGCGTGGTGAAAGGTTAACATTATCCGGCGCTGGCCGGTCCTGCGGAAGCTCGCAGGGGAAGGCCGGGCGAAGCGAGTGTTTCGAGAAGCTGCTCATGAATCTCGGGGCCGAGAAGGTAAACCAGGCGGCCGTCGGATTCCGTGATAGTGGCCAATCCCTTGGCCGTCAATAGGCAGCAGACTTGAAGCTCGCCGGGCGTGAGCCGGTCCGCCTCCACCCGCGTGACGCCCGCAGGATCGGGCCGGAATTTGCGAAGGAAGTCGCGGACAAAAATTTGCTCGTCGCGACTGTCCAACGACGCTCCAGCCGCGAACCAGCGTTGTTCCGGGCTGCCGAAAAAGTACGGGCCAGAGGCATAAGCCAGAAGGAACACCACGATATCGATGAAAGCGGCCAGAGCCAACGAGAAGATATGGCGCAGGGTGGGTGTGGCGAATAGCTCTTGGAAGGCGACTAACAGGTCTTCCTGCTCGCTCGCCGTCCGGTCGACGTAGTCGGCGTAATCCGGCGGGACGGGGCGATCGAACGCTCCCGCGTGGAGGGCCGCCTCTACATCGTTCCAGGGGATGACGTCGTAGGTTTGGCGGAACTCGCGAAGCTGCTGGTCGGTAGGATCGAGCGGCTTGAGCTTGCCGCGAAGATCGGCTAGCTTCGCTTGTGCCTCTTGCATGCGTTGCAGCGATTGCTGGGCTAGCTTCCCATAGCGGTCGAAGGCGGTGTAGCGCAGACCTTCGCCCGCGCCTTCCGGATAGTTCGACGAGTACGTGCGAGCCTCGCGGGCGACAGCCTCCCGGACCTGGCGAAGGTAGGGGTCGGCGTCTTCGGCGCGCGAGATGTAGCCATTGGCTTTTTCGGCGGTGGTCATCTCGTCAATGGCGGCGATGTGTTTTTGCTGTTCAGCAATGGCGGACGCCAGGATTTGGCTGGAGCGGTCCGTGGAGTCGTTGAGCTTGTCGTACAGCTTCCTCTCCACCTGCATCGGCCTTTCGCGGGCGGAGAACCAAGTGAATAAGCTCACATAAGAAAAAGCGATGGACACGGTGGCCGTGATGGCATAGACGGCAATTAGCAACGCGCGCTTGGACTTGGTGAAGCCGATCAGCCATGCGACGAAGACCAGGGCTATCTGGATGCCCAACGACGCCAGCAGTGAAAACCACGTCGAAAGGTACAACGCCATACCTTGCTGCGTGGTGTACCAGGAGACGATCGAAAGCAGGCAACTCGCCACGAATAGAGACTTGACCATGGGGCGGGTCACGTGGGCGGAAGACACGAGTTCCATGAAAGAGGAAACGTCAGGCGCGGCAAAAAGGTTCCAGGGACCCCGTCACCGCCCCTTTTCGGCAGCGCGCGCTCCCTGCAAAATCGTCGTCATGGAGTAGTTGCCTTCGTGGCAAGCGTATTCGACCACCGGTTCGCGGCTTCGCCGCATGGAAAGCTCGCCACTCCAAGGTTTTGTGAACGCAGAGGGATCGTCGACCGTGAATTGGTAGAGAATCGTATCGGCGCCGGTGCGCGTGAGGCGCTCGACCAAATGCATGTTCTGATCGGCGCCATAGAAGTTGCTAACGCCGATGAAATTGGTCGTGTCGATCACAAGGGTTTCGGCCTCCCAGCGGCCGCGCGAATCGCCCATGTATCCGCGAATTTGGGGGGCCGCGTGGGGACGGCGGTCGAGTGGGATCAGCCGGACTTCATGCATCATTTCCTGGTTGATGGCGACGTATCCTTCGCCTTGCACAATTTGCAGGAAGTTGTTGTTGGGTGTGGGGATCATCGGCAGATCGCGCGAGATGCAGCGGATGCGGAGCGCGAGGTCTTCGGGCCCCGCTGGGCCGGGCGCGCTCGACGCGGGTCCCGCCGCGGGTGCGAAGCGCGACCCTTCTGGACCCGTGGCGGCAACTCTGACCGCGCGTTTCTTCAGCCCCTCGGCGGTGAAGGGCGGGATTTTACCGTCTGGCGGATCGACGATGATCGAAGTGCGCCGGCTGGCGATGACGGCGGTTGCACGGTCTCGCCAGAACTCGTTATAGTTCCGTCGAAGATCCGCCTCGGCGCCTCCGTCCCGGCGATCGCTATTGACCTCGTTGAGAGTCCGCCTCTCGTAGTCGGCGGCTTCCTGTTCTGTCAAAAATTCTCTACCGGCGAACTCCGGCGGGCGCTCCAGAGGCGTTAGAGTCGCGGTGGACCAGACTCCTTGAAGGTCCGGTTGGCCGTCGGGCGTGCGCTGAGGAGTCCACTGTTGTCCGGCAAGGGGAGCCGGCGCGAGCGCGAAGACCATCGCCGTCACCAAAGCCAACCATCGATAGCTCATAATGACGAACGGCCTTAGTCTATCGAAAACGCGGCTGGGGCGCGACGGGTGACGATGGCAGGGGGAATCTCTCGCAGAGCACGCAAAGCTCGCAAAGAAGTCTTTGCGGCCTTTGCGAGAGTCTCGGTACTGCTCAGGAGCGGATTTCCCGGCCGGCTAGCCGGAAGTAGGGTAGGTAAGCCCGGGTCTCATCGAGCAGGCGACGAATATCCCAGCGGATCAGGACACGTTGACGGCCTTCGACGTGGAGCGAGTGAAATTCCGCTGCAAGACTGGAAGGCAACTGCCGGGCGAGGGAGGGGCTGATGAGCCGAATTTCCCCTCCGATCACCACCAGCTTGGGCTGCGTTCCGAATCCGCGGACGGCGATCCAGTCGTCGAGGTCCGGCGATAGCCTAAGAACATCTCTCGCGGCGGAGCCCACCAACTCACATGCGCGCGCGCCCGAATCCTGAGCGAAGCGGATCTCATCGAGCAGATCGCCTTCCGCCGTCAATGGGGAATCGGTTCCGAGCGCAAGGCGGACGCCCGATCGCACGACTTCGCGGCCCAGCGTGTGGGCCAACGTGAACAGGTTGGACCGGGGACACCAGATCGCTGCAGCTCCCACGCGCTTCACAAGGTCCCATCCCTCGCCGCTAAGACCCACGGCGTGGACCAACACCGTGCGCTCGGTCAGCGCGCCCAGCTCATGGAGACGAAAGAGCTCTGCAGCGGCCTCGGAATCCGTTCCTTCGCCCAAGTGAATGATGAATGGCCAGCCAGGCGGCGTCTGTTCGAAGCGTTCCCGTACGTCCTGCGTAAAAGCGAGCGAATGCGCCCAGCCGAATTGTTTCAACACTCGAATAGGAAATCCGGAATCGAAAACCGGATGATATTCGTCGTGGTGGCAGACGGTGGTCACGCCTGCCACCAGGTTCCGCAGACCGCCCCAAATCAGGCGCAGGTGCTTGGGAACGTCCAGATGCGGACGGATGGGCTCGCGCTCGGGATGGTAAATGTCGCGGGCCCATTCCGTGGCGTTTAGGTAAGGGCCGGAGCCGAGGCGCGGAAACAAAGAGAACTGGAGATGATCGTGAGCATTGACCAGACCGGGCAGCAGTTGGAGCCGTTCCAGATCCAGCTCGACGGCTTCGACGGTTACCTTCGAACCCACTGCGCGACAAAAATCGCCGGAAACTGGGAGGTTTCGGCGAATCGCTCCGCGTATCCGGCCTGCTCGAAAATAGCTCTTTCCGGTTCTCCCAGCCTCGGCTCGGATAAGCCCGTCAACCGGAGATCGGGCGCTCTCAAATCTTCGAGTGAATAAGCATCGTGCGCGACTTCGATGGCGCCGCCGTTGTGGCGGAAGGTGCGAGTCCAGCCGCGCCGCAGAGCTTCGGGATGAACGTCGCTAGCCAGCACCATGCCTCCGGGCCGCACGATGCGGCGCAGCTCACCGAAAATGTCTGGGGCGTAGCCGAGCGCGAACGCGCACACGACAAAATCGGCGCAGGAATCGCGAAGCGGCAGAAGCCCGCCATCGGCCTGAACCGCGGGCGTTGAAGTCCACTGCAACATCTCATGGCAGAAGTCCACTGCGATCGCGAAGGCGCCGCGGGCCGCCAGGCGCGAAGCCCAACGGCCGCGGCCCGCTCCCACGTCAACGGCTCTGCGGCCGCGGAGATCCGGCAGCAGCGGAGCCATGGTGCGCTCCTCCAAGGAGATGAGGGCGTTGGGAGAGCGATCGTATTCCGGGGCCAGAAGCGCGTAAGCTTCGCGCGCCGGCATCTTCTCAACCGGCGCTGCGCGGGCAGTCATAAACTTTCGACCCGCGGATCGCGGGGCTGGAGCAATTTCTGAGCCAGCTCCAGCTCACGTGGCCATTGATAGAAATCGAACGCATAGCGCCACCAGCTCAGTCCCTTGAGCGCCGCGCGCGCCAAGCTCGACAGGCGCGCATCTTGAATGGTGGGCCAGCGGCAGGACATGACGGTTTCAAACGCATCGATCAGCCGCTTGGTCCGCCGCGGCAGCCACGGCAGAGCCGGATCTGACCGCACGGTGAAGTTGTACCACCGTGGCGTAGCCCACTCCTCTGGCGTTTTGGGAAAGTCGATTTTGCCGTCGATGTCTCCGTACATGCCGTCAGGGTGAGGCGTGGGAGTGTAGTGCTGGATGATGATCTCCGCGTATGGGTTCGCCGCCTTCAGCCGGCGGATAAACTGCATGTTCGTGCGGAGATCGGAGTCCGGATCTTTCGGATTGCCGATGACAAAGGAGAACTCCGGGATGATGCCGAATTGACGGATCCGGCGGGCCAGCTCCAGCGTCTGCGCGGACGTGATCTGCTTTTCCATCGCCCGCAAAATCTCATCCGAGCCGGATTCGGCGCCCAGGAAGATCATCTTGCATCCCGACCGGCGAAGAGCGTGTAGCGTCTGGTCGCTATAACGCAGCAGAATGTCGATGCGTCCTTCGCACCACCACCCGAGCTTGAGGGGCGTGATACGATCGGCGAGCTCCGCGGAATCGTCCTCGCGCAAGAAGAAGTTGTTGTCGTAGAACTGGACCGCGTCGATGGCGAATTGTTGCTGCAAGTGCGCCAGCACGGCGGCGGTTCGTTCCGGCTTTTCACACTTCTGGCGGCCCGCGGCCACTTCCGTCACGCCGCAGAATTTGCAGCGGAATGGGCATCCATAGCTGGCGTGATGAACCGCAGTGCGGCTGCCGAGAAAGGTCCGGGCGAGGTATTTGTGCGGATCTCTCAGCTGATGGTAGGGCATCCAGGGGAAATCGCCGGGAGAGCGGATGCCGCGGTCGCGCGTATGGACGTGAAGGCCGAATGCATCGCGATACGACACTCCGGAAATATTCCGAAAGTCGCGGCCGTTGCGTAGCGAGGCGAGCAGTTCAAGAAACGTGTCTTCTCCCTGGCCGCGCACCACCACATCGACGTAAGGAGCGTTCAGCGCGGCATCGGGATACAGGGACGGGAAGTAGCCGCCCCACACGATCGGCGTCTTTGGGTATTTGGCGCGGAACCATTTGGAGAGGCCGACCGCCGCGACCATTTGCGGCCCCGGCATCAGCGAAACGCAGAGCGCTTCGACCGGGCGCGCTTGCATGATTCGATCGATCGAGGCGGCGGGATCGGAGTCAATATTCCCGTCCACGATCTCGTACTCTTCGCGGCCCTCCAGCATCGCGGCCAACGCCAGCACGGAGAGCGGAAACCGCCGGTTCCTAGCGCGACGAATGCTGCGGGGATGCAGCAGAATGATCACTTGAAGCTCGCCTCCAGAATCCAGAATTGCGAGGGTGGCCGGCGCCGTTTCAGCCACGCCCGCACAGGGCGAAGATGCCATTGCCATCCGTACCAGGGGCGGTGAATTTTCCAGGTAAGGGAAAGCTCGCGCGCGAGGGACTGCAACATCTCCGCGTCGAAAAATTCGATGCTGCCCAAAGCTTCCGAGCGCAGGCCATATTGGCGCTCGAACCATTCCTGCCGTTCCGCCCTCATCGCTTCGCCATGCTCGCGGCGGCGGTAGATAGGCGAATCCAAAATGATGATGCGCCCGCCGGAACGCAGGCAGCGCCGGGCTGCTGCCAGCGTCCTTGCGTAATCGTCCGAATAGTGAATGGACGAATTGAAGACCGCCAGATCGAAAGTCGCGGCCGGAAATGGAAGGTCGTTGAAATCAGCCTCGACCGCGGGAATAGGGAGCGGATAATGCCTCCCCGCTCCCAGACCGTCTTGCACATCGGCGAAGATGTCCACGGCGACGGGCGAATGCCCCATTTGCGCCAGGCGATAAGAGAGCCAGCCGTTGCCAGCGCCAAGGTCCAGGATGCGACATGACCGCTCAGGCAAGATGCGGCTCCGGAAATATTCGAACGTCCGCGCGCGAATGCGCCATTGCGAGGAGTTGCGGCCCGTCAAGTCGGCGAAGGGAAGCGCGCGGTAGTAGGCGCTATCGGGCGAGCCCCGTCCTTCAGCGGACCGGATTTTGGCGTAGTCCTCGAGGAATTGACGGCGATTTGGGACCGCTCCCTCACGGTCGCGGCTCTGTAACGGGTTCTGAACTGTTAACATCAGTCTCTCCTCCGGAAAAGATAGAGCTGATGATCGCCCCAGCCGATCGAGACTCGCTTGCAGAACACAAAATCCGAGGCGAAGGCGGCGCGCATTTGCCGCGAGGAATGGTAGTAAACATCTATTCCACGCCAGCTTGCGCGGCCGCGCCATCGTTGCGCAGCGTGACGCCAATCGACCGGCGCGAATCTTCCCATGATGCAGATCGCAAGCGGACCCCCGGGCTCGATCAAGCGCTTCAGTCGCGCTGCAATTGGGCGGAGGTCCGCAACGCAATTTAGCGCGCCGAAATTCGAAATCGCGCCGGAATACGTTCCTTCCAGCCGGTTCAAATCTTCCAGCGCGAGCCGCTGCGCGTCTACGCCACGCGCTTGCGAGGCCCCAACCATCTTTTCCGAGGCGTCAATGCCATACGCTCGCACGCCGCGCTCTCTAAAATGCAGCGCGTCGTCTCCCGTTCCACAACCCAGATCCAGAATGCGATCACCCGTCTGAAACAGCGGATCGATGTGACGCCACACCTGGGCGCGTTGAGACCGGCCTGCGGGCGCGTTCGACCATAAACGCCGGTAATCGCCCGCTAGCAGATCAAATGGAGTGGTCATGCCTCGACCTGTCCCGAAGTCGCTTTCAAAGCCGCGCGCACCGCGTCCATGCGAATGGGATTCTGGGGCTCTTCCAAACACAGCCGCAGCAGATCGTCGGCGTGTTCATAGAACCGGCGTCCGCGGCGGCCCCTAATCCGCACATCTCGATCGGTAGAAGAACCCCAAGCGCCCAGCGGGATCAGCCGGTCGCGCACCTCTTCGTAATACGGCGTGCCTTTGATCGGATAGGACACAGTGGTGAGGTAGACGTTCGGCCGGCACGCCTGGACATGGGCGGCCGTGGCTTCGACGTCCTCAATCTGCTCGCCCTCGTAACCCCACATCAGGAACATCCCCGCCTCCATTCCGTGAGATTTGGCAAGCCTTACGGCCGCCTGCACCTGCTCCACGCGGACGCCCCGCTGCATGGAGTCTAAGATCCGCTGCGATCCGCTCTCTGAACCGATCCACACGCGGAAGCAGCCCATTTCGGCAAGGGCCGCAGCCACGGGAGGGCTGAAGCGATCTGCCCTGGTGATGCACTCGAAGGGCGCGCGAATGTGGCGGCGCTTCATCTCGGCGGCGTAGTTTAGCGTCCAGCTCGTATGGATCGTGAAAACGTCGTCGGCGTACCAGAGCATTTCCGGGTTATAGCGGCCGAGGACCCACTCGGCTTCATCCGCGACGGCCGCGACGCTCCTCCGGCGGTGGGTCTTGCCGTAGACGGAGTGGCTGCACCAGCGGCAGTGGAAAGGGCAGCCGCGCGCGGTGATCAGAGAAACCGAGCCCGCGCCATGGCGCTCGCGCCAAGCCGCGAGATAGCGGCCAATATCGATGCGCTCGCGGTCGGGCCAAGGCAGCGAGTCGAGATCGGCAATCTGCGCCGGGGGAGGCGTGCGCGCGATTCCACCCCGAGGATCGCGATAGAGCACGCCTGGCGGCGCGGGGTCACCGGCGAGCAAATGCTCCAGCGTCCCTTCCCCTTCCCCCGTCACGACGAATTCGGCGCCCGCGGCAAGATACTCCTGTGCATAATTGGCCGGCTCCGGCCCTCCCAGAACCACTCTCCATCCCGCCGCACGGGCTCGCTCCACGATCTCCAAAACATTGGCGCGGGTCAGCAGATTTCCGTACACGCCCAGCCAGGACGGCGCGCCGCGATCCAGAATGGAGAACAGCTCCTGCTTGGATCCAAAGGTGGAATCGTACACCTCGACTTCGAATCCCTTCCGGCGCAGATACGCGGAAAGGTACAGAATTCCCAGGGGCGGATATGGCCGCATGACCTTTTGTTCCTTCGCGTCTTCCGCGAGAAAGAAACCGTGGGTCAGAAGGAGCATCTTCTTACTCAGCGCGCGCAACGCCGCACCCAGGCTGTGCGCGCAGGTGTTCTACTCTTTCCCATGCGTGCCGCAGATCGCCATTCGATCCGGTCTTCCGCACTTCAAGATGGAGGGCATCGGTCAACGCCCGGTAAAACTCTGCGGGTTGCTGGGTCTGAAACATCTTCGCCAGCTCCCCGCTATCCGACCAATTGGCCTTTTCTCCAAGTTGCCCATTCACGATTTCGTAGAAGCGCGTCTTGGGCATGGGATAGGAGACGGACACGCCGATGTCGTCGGGTTGCACTCGGCGCACCAGCCGGATAGTGGATTCGATATCGTCCCACTCTTCGCCCAGGTAGCCAAACTGGAGGAACAGGCACGCGCGGATGCCATGGCGGCGGAGATTTTCCCGAGCGTCTTCAACCTGGTCGAGGCGAATGCCCTTCTCCATCGCGTCGAGCACCCGCTGAGAGCCCGACTCGGCGCCCATCCAAACTTCGATGCAGCCCGCGCGCCGCAGCGCTTCCACAGTATCCCGCGTCATCAGATCGCAGCGGGACTGGATGCGGAAAGGAGCGCGTGCATCGCGCCGCTCCACGCACGCGGCGAATTCGCGCGTCCACTTGGCCGAAAGACCAAAAATATCGTCGGCGAACCAAATCTGATCGGGGCGGCAAAGCGCGTTCAGCCGCTCCATTTCCGCCGCTACGCGGTCAGGCGAATGCGTGCGATAGGTGGAGCCGTAAATCGGCTTTGCGCACCAGTTGCAGCGATAGGGACAGCCGCGGCTCGCGGCGAGGTTGATCGAAAAATAGCCATGCGCCTGCCGCCATGCGCGCTGGTACGGTTTCAGATCCACGAGATCCCAGGCTGGGAACGGGAGCTGATCGAGATCGGGGATCGATGGGTGTGGCGGAATGAATCCTCTGGCAGGCTTGCCCGTTATGGCATCGATTAGCGCAGGCTCAAGCTCGCCTTGAATCACGAGGTCGAAGCCGCCGTTCAAGTAAGCGTCTGGGTGGTCCGTGGCGTCGGAGCTGTTGACGATCGATCGGATGCCCCGCGCGCGAGCGGCCTGCGCGATTTCGAGCGCCAGCCTCCGGTTCGGCTCCAGGCACATTTTCGTGAGGAAGTTGAAATTGTCCTCGCATACAGCGACGGCATCCGGATGCAGGCGATCGAGCGCTGGAATGACATCGCGGTCGAATGTCGTATCGAAGAAGGCGACCTCCACTCCGCTTGCGCGAAGCGCAGCCGCGCCCAACAGCGTTTGCAATGGAGGGTAGGGCTGCATCTTTCGGATCTGCTTACGATCCGAATAGAGATGATTCGCGTGGGTGAGGAGAACTAGCAAGCCAGCGCCTCGCTTGGCGTCTCCCGCGCGGCGGGCTTTTCGGGCTGAGCGGGCATGCGATCCACATATCGCTTTAACCACACTTCGAATGGGAATGCGTAGAAATCGTGATCCAGACGCCAGCGCGCCAAGGGGCCGATCGATTCGTATATCAAACGCGCCAGCACGCCTTTGCGCCAGCGTCCGATATTCACCCTGCGGAACGCCACGCGGATGTAATCGCGGATCACTTGCACGAGCTCGTGCTCACGGCCCTTGAGCCACGGCAGAACGGTGTATTTGGGGAAGAAATCGGCCCATTCTTCCAGCCGCTTCGGCGCCTGAATTCCCAGCTCGAACGCCTTGTTCATGATGGGCGCACCGGGATAAGGAGTAAAGATGTTGGTCCAGAACTCCGCTCCGGGGTGCGTGCGGCAAACCTTCATAATCATGCGGATCGATTCGTGGCGCTCTTTAGGGCCTTCACCCGGGTAGCCGAAAATGATGTTGAATGACGGGCGGATGCCTGCTTGCGAGAGGCGGTCGGCGGCGTCATAAATGGTTTCCAGCCTCTGAAAATCCTTGTTCATCAGGTGGAGCACCTTGGGCGAGCCGGAATCGGCTCCCTGCGCCACCTGGGTCAGGCCGGCGCGGCGCATCAGCTTCAGCTCATCCACGCTCATCCGCGTCACCAGATTCGTAGACGCCTGTATGCTCCACTCAAAACGAACGCCGCGCTCGACGATCCCTTCGGCGATGCGCAAGGCTCGATCGCGGTCCACCAGGAAGTTGTCGTCCACGACCCACACCAGTTGGAGGCGATAGCGGGAGGCCAGATCGCACAGTTCCTCGCTCGCCTGCTCGGGCTCGAGGGCGTTCCATTTGCGGCCATAGACGCCTTCGTTAGTGCAGTAGCCGCAGTTGAACGGGCACGCCAGGCTGCTGGTGTACATCGCCCAGCGGCGTCCGCAGAGGCGTTCGTAGGCATCGAAATCGGCGATCTGGTACGCTTTCGGCGGCATTTCCGACAGCGGGCGCAACTCGCGGCGCTGATTGAACACGATGCGGCCGTCTTCTTTGTATCCGGCGCCCCGAACGCCCTTGGGAAGCTCGCCGGCTTCGATGTGCCGGACGATTTCGAGAAACGCCTCTTCGCCCTGCCCGATGACGATCATGTCGACGTATTCGGCCGCCAGAGTCTGGTCAGGCAACAGCGACGGATGCCAGCCGCCCAAAATCACGGGCTTGTCCGGATAGAGCCGCTTGACCTCGCGCGCGATGGCCACGGTCTCCCGGATCATCGGCCCCGTGACCAGCGAGACGGCGAGACATAATGCGTCCTCCATCTCCTCGACCACCCGCTTTTGGAAATCCGGCGTAATGGTGGAATCGATCAGCTTGACCCTATAGCCGGCGCGAAGCAGGGGCGTGGAGATGGCGAGGATTCCTAGCGGCGCGGTCGCCTCAGAACTCGTGAAGGAGGGGAAGAAAAAGACAATCTTCTTGCAAGTCATTCCGGGCTATCGATTTGACCCGGAAACCAAAGACAAGGGAACAGCATCGGGGACGGGATCCGGGGAAGCAAGAACGCTGCGTATTTTTTCCTGAAAGCGGCTTTCGGAAAAGCGTGCCGCACGGGCCCGGAGGCGATGGGGGATGAAATCCTGCTCGCATGCTTCGAATCGCTCCAACGCGGCTTCCAGGTCCCCCTCCGAGGCGTTCTCATACAACACGCTTAAACCGCCCTCTACGGGCGGCGCAATCTCTATCGCTCCGCCCCGCGCCAGACCAATCACTGGCTTGCCGCTCGCTAAGGACTCAACCATCGTGATTCCGAAATCCTCCTCCCCTGGAACAATCAGGGCCCGTGACCTTGCGTATAACTCCCGCAGCTCGCTTTCAGAAACGCGGCCGCAGAATTCCACGCTGGGGCCGGCCTCGCTCCTCAGACTTCGATAGAGCGGGCCGTCACCGACAATCCGGAGCTTCCGTCCGGTTCGAGCGAAAATCCTGACGGCGTAGTCGAGTTGCTTGTACTCCACCAGTTCCGCCACGCCCAAAAAGTAATCGCCGGCGGGCTTATGGAAGAATGTCTCCACCGCCACGGGAGGATGCACTACCTCGGATTCCCTGCGATAGGTTTTCCAAATTCTTCGCCGTACATTCTCGCTGTTGGCGAGGAAACGGTCCACGCGCGCCGAAGAAGCGTAATCCCAAAGCCGAAGGTGGTTGGCCGCGCGCCGGATCAGCGCGCGCTTGAGCCGGCTGCCCGTCCAGTCGTTGAGATAGGCCGGGTAGAGCTCCCAAAGATAGCGCATCGGCGTATGGCAATAGCAGATATGCCGGGTTGTGGAGGCCGTCAGGACGCCTTTGGCTGGCCCCGATTCGCTGCTGATTACGAGGTCGTATCCCCGGAGATCGAAGCTTTCAAGCGCCGAAGGCATCCATGGCAGCAGCGACCGGTGGCATCGGCGGAGGGGGTTGAGATACGAGGCCGTCACGCGGCGCGACCGGATGGTATCGGAAACGCGCGAGGGGTCGTAGAACAGGGTGAAGATGTCGGCCGAGGGCAACAGGCGGCACAACGATTCCACTACCGCTTCGCCGCCGCGCATGCCAAGCAGCCAGTAGTGAACGATAGCAGCGCGCAAACGTAAGATCCCTAACGGTTAGACTGTTCCGCGAGCCGGGGCGGCACGGTCTTATAACGGTGAGTGCTGGCCTCGCACACGATACCTCTGGTTGAGCCGGCGAGCGAGGCCCCTGAGCCCCGCGCCGCTCCCACGCGCCTGTTCGCCAATACCCTCACGGTCGGGGTTCTCCTTGCCACCGCGAAGCTGGCTGGAGCGGCCAAAACTATAGTTATCGCAAGATTCTTCGGAACCAGCGATGCGCTCGACGCCTTTCTGATAGCTCTGTTGCTGCCTTCCTTCGTGGCGGATCTGGTAGCGGGCAGCCTGACGCCTTGCCTCGTTCCCATGCTGGTGCGCGCTCAAGCCGCGGAGGGGATCGACGGCGCACGCCGGCTGGCGGGCATTGCCCTTTCGGCCTCGCTGGGAATGACGCTGATAGGGGCTGCGGGGCTCGCGCTCGGTGGGCGCTGGCTCCTCCGGCTTGCGGGATCGAGCTTTACAGAGGCCAAGCTTCACCTTGCCACGGCTCTGTTTTTCATGCTGCTGTGGTGGCTGCCGATGAGCGCGTGCATTGCCGCATGGCGGGCAGTACTGAACGCGCACCGGCGTTTCGCTCTGGCCGCCATAGCGCCCATTGCGACGCCTCTTTTGTGTATCGCGTTTTTGTACGCCTTCACCGGACGATTGGGCATCGCGGTCCTGTGTGCGGGCACCGTCGGCGGCGTAGCAATCGAGTGTTTCGCCTTGGGCATCGCGGTGCGGAGGCTGGGCTATCCGCTCGCTCCTCGGTGGAGGGATGCGGGTGGTGAAATCGGACATCTCGGCGCGCAGTTCTTTCCTTTACTGGCTAGCGTCGCCATCACATCCGGTTGCGTGCTTATAGATCAGTCCGTGGCGGGCAAGCTGGGGTCCAGCCAGGTATCGGCGCTGGTTTATGGAAACAGGCTCAGCACTGTCCTGTTGCAGGTGGCCGCGGCCCCAATCGGCGTCACCATATTGCCGATGCTCGCGCGCCTGGCTGCGGCGCGCGACTGGAAGCAGTTGCGGAGGACGGTCCTCCGATGCTGCGCCGCCGCCACGGCGCTGGCCGTGCCGCTGACCGTCGGGTTGGTCGCAGCCTCCAGCATGATCGTGCACATCCTTTTCGAGCGCGGAGCTTTTGGCTCCGACTCGGCCCGTTTGGTCGCGCAGGTGCAAGGCTTCTCCCTGTTACAGCTTCCATTCGCGTTTCTGCTGGCGATCGCGACGCGGCTGACATCCGCGCTGTCGGCGAACATGTTGCTGGCGCGAGTCGGAATCGCGGCGTTGATCATCGACGTCGCGCTGGACCTGGCGCTTTCCCATTGGATGGGCGTTGCCGGTATCGCTTTGTCGGCTGTGTTTGTGCAGTTGGTTTCGCTTGTCCTTCTGGGCCTGGCGCTCTACCGTCGGGCGCCGGAACTCTTTGCGCGGCACCCGCCGGAGGGGGAGAGCTAGATGCCAACTTCGCGCACTGGCGAAGGCTCCGGCAGGCGTCGAGACGAGTCTCGACGCGGCACGCAAGAGTGCGTGCGCCACGAAAATCGTCACGGCTCACGAGGACTTTCGGGTCTAGTACTACAGGCTTCCTTTTATCCTCTGGGTTATCCCGTCGAAATCGTCTCTAGCGAGGCTGCCGTCCTGGAAACGGCGTCTGAACTTTGGGCGACCTGGCCGCGGCTGTTCGACGCCCCGCCAGTCCGGATCGAGGTCAATGTCCACCGCGGTTCGCCGCCGCTCAGCCGGCCCGGCTTTACTTTGCTACCGGGATTGCTGAGGTTTTGTTCGGACGAAATGAATTTCGCCGAATTCGACGAGGCTTCCTGCTGCGGGTCGATCCGCATCGCCAACGAAGCCCTCGGTTCGCCTCTCTTTCGCCATTATTTCCTGGAAACTCTCGCGCTGACTGCCCTCGATGCCATCTTCTTCACTCCCCTGCATGCCGCCTGCATCAGCCGTGCGGAGGTCGGAACTTTGCTGTGTGGAGATTCCGGCGCGGGCAAGAGCTCTCTGGCGTACGCCTGCGCCCGCCGCGGCTGGACGCTGGTTTCCGATGACGCGGTTCATCTCGCGCCGGGATCGGCCCGTATTGGAGTCGGCGCGTCGCGAGTGATCCGATTACGCGAGCCAGGAGCTGATCCGACGGCTGAGCAGACAATTGAAATCGACGCAGCCGGGCAAGGTCTTCGCACGGCGCCCTCCGCCGCGCTCGGGCAGTGCATCTTCCTGAGGCGCAGACCGGGCCCGGCGGCGTGGCGTGAAATGCACCCAAATGCTGCGTTGAATTACTTCCTCAAATATCTCGTTCCGCGATATACGGCGCGCGCCCGCACCCATTTGCACGAATTCCTGGATTCGCCGGTGAGGGCGCTGGAATATGAGCACATTGAGGAAGCCGCGGCGATGCTGGAGGCGCTGTGATTCCCGCCGTCGTGCGCGCGACCTTCGACGTTCTGAGCGGGGCCGGAGCGGCGCCGGATTTGAGCCATGAGCAATGGAACGATCTGCTCGCCTTTACCGATCGCTTCCAGCTCACGCTGCACTTGCGAGACGCTTACGGCTTGCCTTCACGCGTGGGCGCGGAGATCGAGGAACGGCTGGCGAAGAATCGAACGCGCCGTGAGCGCTTGCGAGAGGCTTTTCAGGGCGTCGCTCAAGCCCTGAACGCCGCCGGAGTCGAGTTCGTGCTGCTCAAAGGATTCACCCACGAATCGGGCTTCGGCATCAACGCGGAAAACCGGCTTCAGTACGATTTAGACTTCCTCTGCCGTCCCGAAGATCGCGCACGCGCCTGCCTGGCGTTTCGCGAGACGGGATACGTTCCCCATCAAGGAAAGTCGCTTTCCCCCGAGCATTCGCGTCCCTTCGTCCGGCCCTTCGATTGGAAATGGCGTGGCGATTACTACGATCCCGAGATTCCGATCTCGCTCGAGCTTCACGATACGATCTGGGATCCCGAGCAGGATCGGATTCGGATTGGGACTGCTGCATTTTGGCGCCGCAGGACAATGTTTTCTATCGATGGCATCGCGGTTCCCGCGCTGTGCGAAGCAGATCGCTTGGGCTTCGCGGCCCTGCACCTGCTACGGCATGTGCTGCGAAACGACGCCCGACCCGCACATGCCTTTGAGCTTGCCCGATTCCTCCTTGCGCACGGCGACGATGAATCGTTCTGGGCCGGTTGGCGGAGCTTGCGCAATCCACATCTGCGCACCCTGGAGCTTACAGGGCTTCGCTTCGCCGCGGAGTGGTTCGGTGTGCCGAATAAACTAGCGCCGGCGGGGTGTCTGCCTGAAAACGTGGAAGCGTGGTTCCAGCATTTTGCCTGGTCGCCCATCGCCAACCTGGCCGGAGGCAACAAAGACGTGGTTTGGCTACACCTGGCTCTGCTGGAGAATTGGCGCGACCGCGCAGCGGTTCTTCGGCGCAGGCTGGCTCCGCTACGTCTTCCGCACCAGGATGCGAGTTTCGCAGAGCGCCTTCGTTATCACGCCGCAGCGCTGGCGCCGGCTCTCTCGAGCGGCTTGCGCTGGCGCCTGCGGCGCAACACTGTCTCCACGGCGCCGCAAATCTCCGATTGGAAACGCGGCAGCGTGTAGCGCTCCCGCCAGCGCGCAGCCGCCCGCGCAGCCATGTCCTGGAGCTCGTCCGGCCTGGCTGCCGCAACCAGAATTGCCTGCGCCAACGCCTCCGCGGTCCGTTCCCCGATCAGCAATCCGGTTTTGCTGTGCTCCACGAGCTCCGGAATAGCTCCCGCGTCGAAGGCCAGAACGGGAACCCCCGCCGCGAATGCCTCCATGATCACTCTCGGCACGTTGTCGTTGACGGATGGAACCACTAGCAGATCGATCTCCGCGAGAAACGCCGCGACATCCTCGGTCCAGCCCCGGAATTGCACGGCGCCGTTCGCTTGCGCGCGCACTTCCCGGAAATACGCCTGACCGGAGAACATCGGCGCCCCGGACACGATGAAACGCAGGCCACGGATCCGCTCGGAAACCATGCGGGCCGCGCGCGCGAACTCCAACTGCCCTTTCTCGGGCGAGATGCGCCCGAGCATGCCGATCCGCTCGATACGGTCGCGTGGAGCGCGCGCTTCGGATTTAATAGCCACGCCGTTATAGATCAGGAACACGCGATCTGAATCTACACACCCGCACAGCCACCGCGCCGCCAGTTTAGATGACACGATGACGCTGGCCTGGCTCCAGCGCAGCATGCGGCGCGCCAGGCTGGACGCGGATTCCTGCGGAGGCATCCAATGCGCGTGATAGATGAGCGGCCGGCCCATCCGCCCCAGCGCCGCGGCTGCCAGCATTCTGGGTCCGTTTATGTAAAGCACATCGGCGCGATTCCGGCGCGCCGCCCGCGCGATCGCAATCGCTTGCAGGGGAAGCTGCCTCGCGAACCGCAGAGCATCGGCGGCGCTTTTCTCTCCGGAATGAAATGGACCGCAGGGAATTGGCTCTACCCGCACCGAGCAAGCCGTTAGCGCGCCGCCGAGCGGACCGCCAGACGGGACGAGAGCCGATACGTCCCATCCGCGGTCGCGAAATCCCATGGCGGCTTCCAGCAAGCAACGCTGCGCGCCGCCGACCTCACCAAACTGGTCAATCAATAGTATTCTTGGCAGGAGTATTCTCGGCCGAAGCATTCTCGTTCGCCACCTGGGCGAGAACCCAAAAGCAGGCGGGCAACACTCGCCAAAAGGTGAGAACGTCTCCGAGCAGCATCTGGAACATTTCGCCAGTCCAAAAGCAGAACATCCAGCGGCCGAAGAACGATCCGCCTTTTGCGACGCGCAGGCTGGCTCTTAAGATCGAGACGTTCATGGCAAGCAGCGCGACTAGCCCAAATATGCCGGTTTCAACGAGTGTGGACAGGTACATGTTGTCGGCGATTACGGGCCGGCCCAGATGGTGGGTGTACGGGAGCGTTTTGTAGCCGATGCCGGCCAGCGTTTGCCAGGGATGCGCGGCGATAAAGTTCGCGATGGCCCGCCAAGTCTCCAAGCGACCGGAGAAGAAGCGCTCCGGCGTGGCGGATGCCGAGCCTAAGTCGAAGCGCGCCAAATATGTTGAGGCAAGCTCGGGCAGAACGAGCAAAAAGGTGACAGCGGTGGCTGCGGCCAATACTCCCAAACCCAGGGCCAGCCACCGCTTTGCCCAAATCTTCGGTTCGAGGGCCGCCAGCGTCAAGCAGGCGATCACAACCGCTCCGATCGCGGCGCGGGAGAACGACAGCAGCAGAGTCGCGAGAAAGATCACCACGCCAAATCCAGCCACGGGCCGCGAGAGCAGTTTCCGCCCCGTCAGGGAAACCACGCTCATCACCAAGAAGAACGCGCAGAAGTTGCCCAAAGCGCTCGCATCGTAAAACAAGCCCTGCGCGCGGCGATACACTCCCGTGTCGAGCCAGATAAACTGTGCGCCGAAGCCCGCCGGCGCGGGCAATTGGTAGAGGAAATCGATACAGCCAAACAGCGCTGCCGCCGCCGCGATCCAGAACAGGCGGCGGGCGGTTCGCTCGGATTGCTCAGGGCCTTGGCGGCCGGGCCCTTGGGAAGCGCTGAAATACACATAAACGCCGGCTGCTAGCAACATCAGCCGCGCCGTCGACCCGCTCGCGACCGCCCAGCCCGAATAGAGCGCGGCAAAGCCCAGACTTACGGCAAAGGCCGCCAAAAGAGCCGCTAGCGACGCGCTCAGCGCCGTTGGCCGAATGCGCCATTCCTTCGCGCGCGCCAAGCCCGCCAGCAACCCCGCCGCGGCAATGAGAAGCGAGGGATGCGCTCCGCTGTCGCCGATGGGAAATGGCGTGGGGGGAAGCAGAATCACGGCGGCACAGAAGAGCAACGGCCAATGGCGCGGCGCCGCGAACGCATGCCACAGTGCAGGCGCGGCAATTAATGCGGCGGCCGCGAGGGCCAGCGGCATGGGCGATTTTGCTGCCGCAGCGAGCGTTCCCGCAGTCAGGGCAATGGCGACTGCCGGCAGCGCCGACCGCGCGCGAGAGGCTTCAGCGGGCGCCACCGCCTGCCACCCTAAATCCCGCGCGCGGGGGTTGTTCCTTCCGGCTCGCCAGCCCGAACCGCGCCGTCAACAAGATCAAACAAGCGCCAGCACTCAGGATCGCCGCCGCGACGACCGCTAACGGCAACTTCGGAAAGCTGGGCTTTTGAGGGACGATTCCCGGATCGACGATGTGCAACTGCCCGGTACGGAACTTCACGACGTTGTAGACCTCATATTCCCGCTTTTGCGCCGTCGCAAAGGTTTCCTGGGCGTTCACAAGCTCATCGTTGACGCGGCGCCGCCGCTCGCGGAAAGCCGCCAGCGCCGCAGCCCTTGCATCCAAGTTTTTTTGAAGAGCCGCCAAGCCATCATCGAGGGCCGCCACTCGGGCGCGCGCCTCCGCCACGGAGGCCTCCTCACCCCGAGCTGCATTCTCCGCCACAAGCGAGCTTGCGTCGACGCGCTGCTCTTCCAAGCGTCCTTTGGCCGCCGCTAGCGACTGCACTTCGCCTTCCAACGCCGATTCGGTCCCTCCCGGCGACAAGGCTTCCACCACGGCTCGCGCCTTTTCGATCCGTTCCCGGGAGGCATTGAGCTTGAACTCCGCGTCTTCCAGCAGCCCGCGATCTCCGGATCGCGCGATGTTGTTGTCGAGCGCCACGGTTTCTTCCGCCAGATATTGGACCATGGCCTGAGCTTTGCGCGGATCGGGCAAAGTGACTGCGATTTCCAAGAGTTTCGTGTCTTTCAATTTCTCGACGCGCAGCACGCGGCTCTTGAGCGACTCGAACGCAGCCCCGCCGCGATCAAGCTGGAACTTCTCCACCGCCTTTGCAAACAGCGAATCGCTTGCGGCGAAAGTCTCATACGACTTGAGCGATTCCAGGTATACCGGGCTCAGCGAAATCGCCGCGCGCGGATCCATGCCCGGGGGCTCGATCACCAGGGTGGCCGTCGCCGTGTACTGCTTGGGAAGGATCCAGCAGATCGCCGCGGCTGTGACCACCGCCAACGCCACCGTGGCCGCTGGAATCCTCCAACGCGCGCGGAGGTAGGCAAGATAATCCAGGACATCGAAGTCGCGATCGGAGCCGGGCATTCGTTTCCTTGGACTTGGACTCGCTGGGGCAGTTCCCCGGAACTTCGACAGTTCCAGGACCGGGGCGCCGGGAGTCCCACGCGTTAGTGGGGTGGTTATTGCGATTCAGTAGACGGCGATTCCAGTGAGCGCTTCCTCGACACAGCTCCTGTTGCGCTCGACGGAGCGGACCGCATCAAGGGCGCTGTCCGCGCGGACAGTTTCCCCGCTCGAGCGAGGCTTGGCGTTGCTTCTGCTCGTTCTTTGCCTACCGCTCGTGGCGGCAGCGGCGCTTTCTGTGGCCATCTTCTCCCGCCGCTCGCCCTTGATCGCTCACTGGCGCGTGGGCCGGCACGGGGTCGGATTCTGGATGTTCAAAATCCGGAGCATGTGGGACGGCAAACCGGCCAGCCACGCCTGGCGATGGGTGGAATATCTGCCGGAAACCACGGTCCCGTGTTTCAAAGGCCCATCTGACCCGCGCGTCACTAGCCGCCTCGCCGCATTCTATCGCCGGTTCTCGATCGACGAACTCCCTCAGTTATTGCATGTTGTTTCGGGCCGGATGCGCCTGATCGGCCCCCGCCCAATCACCTTCGCGGAGTGGAACGCGTACTACGGCGAACCGGCGGAGGAAGTTCTATCGGTCCCGCCAGGCATCACGGGGCTTTGGCAGGTGATCGGCCGCAACAGCCTGACTTACGAGCAGCGCAAGCGCCTGGATCTTTTCTACGCGCGCCGCGCGGGGTGGCGCTTGGACTGCATCATTCTGCTGCGGACTCCGCTTCGGGTTTTGAGCGGAAAGGATTCCGGATGACGGTGCTAGAGTCCATAGACCAAGACTACGCGACTTGCGGTGGCCACGTACACTTTTCCGTTCGCGATCACGGGTGGTGTGAACTTTTGAAAACGCAGGCCCTGTAGGGCGTCCGTGTAGAGCCGGCTTAGGCTGGTCGCATCGTAAGCCACAAGATGACCGGTTGTGAAACCGTGCACGTCGTCATCCGGGTAGGTCGCCCACACAACACCGTTCGACCCCGGGCTATCGTATCCGCCGGTCCCCGACACAGCCAACGCACCCCCTGTGAACGACGCACCATCCGGGCCGATTGCCTGGGGACAAACCGGAAAGGGAATGCAGGTCCACGCCCCTGGGCTCAAAAGGTTGCTCAGGCTGAACCTCTTCAGGTAATCGCCGCTGCACCAGGTGTATACGTTCCACCCCGAGGGGCCGTACCACGCCGCAAGCCCGGCGTAGAATGCCATATTCGAATTGCAAACCCTAGCCGCGGCCCCGGCCGCCAGGTTGATAGGGTTGAGGACGAAGAGCTGTCCTGCTTTACTCCCCGACAGGACGTAGGATGTACCCGGAAGAACAAGTGCGCGGCTGGAGCCTAAATCAAAATCCTCCATGCTCCAGGTCACAGCGTCCGGCGGTTGATAGCGACCGGTCACTGAGCTTCCGAAGAGTGAAGCCTGAACGATAGAGTTCTGGAACACGGCTGAGTAGTCAGGAGGCCGTGAGGTTGCCGTTGTGAAGTACATATAGTTGCGGTCATCACTCGCGATACCTCCCCCGGACATCCATACGGCGGCGCCGGTTGTAGCCCCGGCGAGATTGAGCGCTCCCTGAAGGGCATGGGTGCTGGTGTTGTATGTAAACACCCAGCCTTGGTAGGGTGGGGGACCGTTTGGCATACCCCAATACGACCCGAAGCCGAAGCTCACCTGGGAGTTGTTGGAATCGATGAGTAAGCCTGGCCGCTGCATTTGGTAAGTCGGATCGAATGCGCCGTCCGGCGATGCCACTTCGATGGCCGCAACAATTGGCAAGCTCGGAGGGTCCGGAGACCCAGCGCCTTTGGGCGGGCGCAGGCGAGTATTTCCTGCCAGGAAAGCTCGAGCCCTGCCGAACGACTGGGTGTAGTCGAACGCGACCAGTAGGTAGCGTATGCAGCCACAACCCGAAGGTGGCGCCGGTTCGTTTCGGTTCACGACAAACCACATGATGTGATTTGTGATGTCGATGGCCGGCGTTCCCATAATGCCGGCCGGACCGGCGGTCCACTGCGGCTGCGAGCAGTCCGCTATGTCTAGGTCGCCCGGGTTATGGCCGTACCAGATATTCAGCGTTCCCAAAGGAGGAGAATTCAGGTTGTCCGCGTCGAAGGCATAGATGGTAGGCGTTGTGGTCGCGATGAAGATCACGTTGTGCGGCGCCGGCGACGCATTGACGATCGTATTCGGAACATATAGGGGTTGCGCGTAGACGCAGTTGTCCACCGGCAGGATTGCTTTTAGGCTCAAATGGGCAACGTTGGCGGGCGTCAGAGTCGTCTCCTGGGTATTGGCTCCCGTGCGCGCGTTGTTGTAGTTGGCGACCAGCACGGCTCCATCTTGGGCGAATAGAAATGGGATTGATGCCCTGGCGCTAAACAACGCCATCACGGCAGCGCTAAAACAGCGCGCAAATATCGTGTTATTCCCCATATTTAGCCCATATAGCTGGTTCTTGGGGGAGCCGAAAGAGAAAGAGTATAGATGCTACGTGCATCAATTGGGGAAAGTCATCGTTAGGACCTGGAATCCTCCCACTTTACACCGAGAGTTTCTGACTCTAGGCGTAAAGATGTTTGGCTTTCGCCGGCTGATTCACAATCTGTGTCTTGCGTCAGCGCAATGGTCTGCACCCGGGGGAGCCCGGGCGCGTCACACGCCGCAACGCAACCGGCATCAGCTTGCCGGCCGTGGGTAGTCGGGCCGGCCCCCATGCTAACGTGGCGTGATGACCCTCCTCGCTGGCCTGATCGCCACGGCCATGCTCGCGGCGACTGCCCCGCCCGTCCCACTCGAACAGCGCTTTGCCGATCTGCGCAAGCATCCAGGCGAGCTTTACGCGTTCCTGCTCGCCATGCCAAAGGGCGCGGATTTGCATTCGCATTTGACCGGCGCGGTGTACGCCGAGACCTATCTCAGAATCGCGGCCGAAGACGGCTTGTGCGTGGATACGCGGACTTACGGGTTGATCGCGCGTCCCACGGTTCCCAGCGGCAAGCTTCCGTGCGGCGACAACGCCGCCGACGCAGCGCTGCTCCGCACTGACAACAACCTGGCGAGCGCCGTCATCGACAGCCTTTCCATGCGCGATTTTGTAGCGGGCCGGGAGTCCGCGCACGATCATTTCTTTGCGACCTTTGCAAGATTCGGTCCCAGCCGGCCCGAGCACGCCGGCGAACTCCTCGGCGAAGTAATCCAGCGCGCCGCGGATCAAAACGAATCGTATCTGGAGTTGATGGTCCTCAACGGAACCGCCGCCAACGCGCTGGGCAGCCAAATCGGGTTCAACGGAGACTTCGATCAGACCAAGCAACAGCTTCTGGCGGCGGGTCTGCCGCAAGTGGTGAATGCAATGCGGGCGCGCGTCGATCAACTCGAGCAAGGCCGCATGGCCGCGTTGAGTTGCGGGACGCACCCGGATTCCGCAGCCTGCCGCGTCGGCGTCGGATATCTTTACCAGATTCTGCGCGAGTCGCCGAAAGAGCAGATTTTCGCCCAAACGCTCGCGGGCTTTATGCTGGCTTCGGAAGATCCGCGCGTGGTGGGCGTGACTATCGTTCAACCCGAGGACGGGCTCGTTTCGATGCGCGATTACCGCCTGCAGATGAAAATGATCGGCTATGCAAAGCGGCTCTATCCGAAGGTTCACCTATCGCTGCACGCGGGCGAGCTCTCCTCCGGCCTCGTGCCGCCTGAGGGCCTGCGATTCCATATAAGGGACGCTATGGAAACCGGCGGCGCCGAGCGCATCGGCCACGGCGCCGACATCGCTTATGAAACTGGTGCGACCGCCCTAGCCGCCGACATGAAGAAGCGGCGCATTTTGGTGGAAATCAACCTCACCAGCAACGATCTGATCTTGGGGCTCCGAGGCCAGGACCATCCGTTTCCCTTCTACCGCAAGACCGGGGTTCCCGTCGCGCTTTCCACCGACGACGAAGGCGTCTCCCGCACCCATCTGACGCAAGAATTCTGGCGAGCCACGCTCGATTACGGCCTGAGTTATTCGGATTTGAAAGAAATGGTTCGCAACAGCGTGGAATATTCGTTCGTGCCGGGAGCAAGCTTTTGGCGCAACGGCAATTATCAGCTTCGAGCCGCCCCCTGCACCGCCGGGATAAAGTCTTCCGCGTGCCAGGCGTTTCTTGAAACCAACCAGAAGGCTCGCCTTCAGGCCGATCTGGAGGAGCGATTCGCGAGGTTCGAAGCTGCGCCAGATCATGGGCTGAAGCCCACAACAGCACGCTAAAGCGTGCGCCACGTAGGCGCTACTTCAGCTTGGACGCAACGGCCAGTCCTGCCGCCGCCACTTGACCATCCTGCGGGCTGGTTCCGCCGCTGACGCCGATGGCGCCTAGGATCTCATTGCCGTTCATGATCGGCAGACCGCCTTCAATCGGAGTCGCGCCGGGAAGCTTTAGGATCACCTGCCGTCCACTGGCGACATTGTCCTCCAGAGACTTCGTCGGGCGTTTGAAGCGCACGGCCGTTATCGCCTTTTCTTGCGCGACCTCCACGCTCCCGATCTGGGTTCCGTCCATCCGCTCCAGGTAAATCAAGTGGCCGCCGTCGTCCATCACGGCAATCACCATGGTCCAATTGTTCTTTTTTGCCTCGGCCTCCGCCGCGGCTGCAATCTGTTTGGCGCCTTCCAACGTCAGAACTTTCTTGGTTGCGAGTTGTGCTTCTGCCATAAAAAAAGTAGTAAAAACCGCGAGTAACAGCAGCTTGTTCATGGGTTTTAGTCATCATACATCGGTCGGGCTGAAGTCTGCCGGACGCTTTTCGGCCAATGCCCACCTATGCAATCCAGCAGACGACGCTTCGAGTGAATCGAATGAGTGCAAATTTTACGAAAAACATATGTAACCGCGACATCTATGGCGACATCTGAGCATGAAGAATACGTGCGCAGGATGGGTGTGCGCCACGAGCCGGAGGTTGCAGGGACGCGCTAAAACCATGAAGTTTCAGCGTTTCCTTGTTTTGCTTACTGAAGTTTAATCTTAAGGAAGCAGAGGCGAGCCCGATGAGAATCTGCGTATTGGGCGGCGACGGCTACTGCGGTTGGGCCACGGCGCTCTATTTGTCCAGGCAAGGACATGAAGTCGCAATCGTCGACAACTTTCTCCGGCGCCAGTGGGATTTTGAGCTCGGCGCTCAAACCCTGACGCCCATCCAGCCCTTGGCCGAGCGCCTTCGCGTCTGGCAGGAGCTGACCGGAAAATCGATTGATCTGTTCGTCGGCGACGTTACCGATTACAGTTTCCTCGCCACCGTATTTCAGGATTTCAAACCCGACGCCGTGACCCATTTCGCCGAGCAGCGCGCCGCGCCCTACTCGATGATCGACCGCAAGCACGCGGTGTTCACCCAGGTGAACAACGTCGTGGGAACCTTGAATGTTCTGTTCGCCATCCGCGAGTTTCAGCCGGATTGCCACTTGATCAAGCTCGGCACGATGGGCGAATATGGCACGCCCAATATTGACATCGAAGAAGGATATATCCGCATCGAGCACAATGGCCGCACCGATGTGCTGCCGTTCCCCAAGCAGCCGGGCTCTTTTTACCACCTCTCGAAGGTACATGACAGCCACAACATCATGTTCGCTTGCAAGATTTGGGGGCTGCGGGCCACGGACCTGAATCAGGGCGTGGTGTACGGAACGGTCACCGCCGAGACGGAATTGGATGAGGCGCTCATCAATCGCTTCGACTACGACGACGTTTTCGGTACGGTGCTGAACCGCTTCTGCGTCCAAGCCGCCATGGGACACCCTTTGACGGTTTATGGTCAAGGCGGCCAGACGAGAGGTTTTCTGGATATCCGCGATACGGTTCGATGCATCGAGCTGGCGTGCCTGAATCCTGCGAACCGCGGCGAATGCCGCGTGTTTAATCAGTTCACCGAACAGTTTTCTGTGCTCGACTTGGCGAATCTGGTACGGACCGTGGGCCAAAAGATCGGCCTGGAGGTGGAAATCGATCACATTCCCACCCCGCGAGTGGAGTCCGAGCAGCATTATTACAACGCCAAGCACTCCAAGCTCATCGATCTGGGCCTCCGGCCGCATTACTTGAGCGATGCCTTGCTTGACTCGCTGCTGAATATTACCGTGAAATATCAGGACCGCGTCGATATCTCGTTATTCCTTCCTCAAGTCGACTGGAAAAACCCCCGGAACCGGCGGAGCCAGGCGCTGTCGCCTAGGGTGGTGGCCGCGTCGGAGAGCGCTCATTGAGCGGCATCCCGGCGTCGTTGCAGCCGGGCGACCGACCCGGGGCCGAGTCGTAACGCATGTGCGGAATCGCGGGATTCACCCACATGCGTCGCGCCGGCCCTCCTAGCCGCATTCAGGACGCTGTCGAATCGCTAGTGCATCGCGGCCCGGATCAGCAAGGCGTCTTTGAGTCGCGAACGGCCTCGCTCTGCGCCACGCGGCTGAAGATTCTCGATCTTCAAGGCGGCAATCAGCCGATCACGGACGCAGCTCGCGGCGCCACAATCGCCTTCAACGGCGAAATCTACAATCATCTGGAATTACGCCGAGACCTGGAGCGCGGCGGCTGGCGCTACCATTCGCACACGGATACGGAAACCGTCCTTCAAGCGTTTCTGGAATGGGACACCGGCTGTTTTGAGCGGCTCCGTGGCATGTTCGCACTGGCGATCTGGATCGAGCCGGAAAACCGGCTGATCCTTGCCCGCGACCGCATGGGCATCAAGCCGCTTTATTTTGCCCAGCGTGGCGGCGATCTTTACTTCGGCTCGGAGATGAAGGCGATCTTCGTCCATCCGGAGATCGACCGCTCGCTCAGCTTGCGTGGCCTCGATTGCTATCTCTCGCTCAACTATGTTCCCGGCCCTTGGACCCTCGTCGAGGGCATTCGTAAATTGCCGCCCGGTTGCTGGCTGGAATGGCGCGATGGCTCCATTCGCACCCAAAGCTATTGGCGCGTGCCTGTTCCAGCGGACCACGCGGGCCTCTTGAAAGACCGCCGTGCGGCTCAGGACGAGCTCGAACGGCTCCTGCGCCAGGCAGTCGCCGAGCACCTACTCTCCGACGTTCCTCTGGGAATCTGGCTAAGCGGCGGCATGGATTCTTCGACGCTTCTACATTACGCCGCCCAAGCATCGGCATCGAAGATCAAAACTTTCTCCATTTCCTTTCGTGGGTGCAGCTTCGACGAAACTTCGTACACTCGCGAAGTCGCGCGGCTTTACGGCTCCGAGCATCACGAAGCCGATATAGCCGACTTCGACGACCTCCCCGCGGCAATCGAGACGTTTGCTTACTATTCCGACGAGCCAAACGCAGACGCGGGCGCTGTCCCCGTTTGGCTGCTCTCGCAACTTACCAAGCGCCACGCTACTGTCGCGTTAAGCGGCGAAGGCGCAGACGAGTTGTTCGGCGGTTATCTGACTCACCGAGCCAGCCTCCTCGCGCGCGCCGCGCGCCGCCTGCCTACGTGGAGCCTCAAGCTCATGCAAGCCGCGACCCGGCTCTTTGCCGTTTCGGATGAAAAGATCGGCTTTGAATACATGGCGAAGCGTTTCCTGGAAGGTTGCCGGATGCCTCCAGAGAAGGCGCACGTCTATTGGAACGGAACGTTCGCCGCCGCCGATAAGCGGGCCTTGCTTTGCGCGCCGCTACCGGGCGAGCTGGACGGGATCCTGGATGAATTGGCCGCCGCGGGCGACCAACTTGCCGCTTATCTCTGGTTCGATCAGAAATACTTTCTCCCTGACAATATCCTTACGAAAGTCGACAGAATTAGCATGGCCCACGCTGTCGAAGTGCGGCCGCCTTTTCTCGATCACCGCATTGTCGAATTCGCCGCCGGGCTGCCTCCGGAACTGAGGATCGAGATGTGCGCCGGGCGCTGGCGGCAGAAAGTTATCTTGAAAGAGTTGATGCAGGGGAAGCTTCCCCCCAGGATCCTCTCGCGAAAGAAGACAGGCTTTGACATTCCCGCGCACGAATGGCTTCGAGAACGTCTTCGGCCGCTGCTCGAGGATACGCTAACGGATGCGGCCGAGTCCTATTCCGGCCTTTTTCGTTTTGGGCGCATCCAGGCTTTGGCGAAAACGCACTTCCTGCGCCGCGCCAACCTTGGATATCACTTGTGGGGATTACTCACCTTGTTCCTTTGGATGAAGAAATGGAAAATTCAAACGGGCCATCTTCCGGAGTCCTCGTGGGCGCCGGAAACGGCCTTTCTGTCCACCTGATCGTCCTGCTGTTCGCCGCCGCCGTGTATGCCGGCTGCATGATTTCCCCTCCTTCTTTGATGGACGACGTCGACGCCGTGCAGGCGCAGATCTCGCGCAATATGCTGACCTCGGGCGACTGGGTGACGGCGCGTCTGGACGGCATTCCTTATCTCGAGAAAGCGCCCCTCATCTATTGGCTGATGGCTTTCTCTTTCCGGATATTCGGCCCGCACGATTGGGCCGCGAGAATTCCGGTGGTTCTTTCCGCGCTGGCCCTCGCCTGGCTCACCACCGCTTTCGGCGCCTGGGCGTTCGGAAAACGAGCCGGACTTCACGCTGGGCTGTGCATTTCCACTTGCTTCGGATTGTTTCTTTTCACGCGAATTCTGATTCCCGACGTCATGCTCACTGCCGACATGACGCTTTCCATGTGGGCGTTCCTGCGCGCCATCGATGAACGCGAGCCGCATCCGCGGTTGTGGGCCGCTCTGTTGGCCATCAGCCTGGGCGTCAGCCTTTTGCTCAAGAGTCTGATCGGCGTAGTTTTCCCGGTCGCCGCCGGCGTCGTATATCTGGCCGCCACGCGCCAATTATTTGATGCGAAGGTGTGGAGGCGGCTGCACCCTGTGAGCGGAGCGCTGGCTGTCTTCGCTATCGCGGCGCCGTGGCATTTTGTGGCGACGCTACGAAACCCGCCGTATTTCGACTGGTCTCTGCACAGCGCCCCAGGAGAATACCACGGCTTCCTCTGGTTCTTTTTCATGAATGAACAGGTTCTTCGGTTCTTGAACCTGCGTTATCCGCGTGATTACAACACCGTCCCGCGGGTTTATTTCTGGCTGCTGCATCTGGTCTGGTTGTTCCCGTGGAGCGTCTATCTTCCCGCCGTGGCGAAGCTCTCCTTCCGGCCGTCCGATCGCGCCGGCCGCACGCGCCTACTGGCTCTCTGTTGGACCGGCTTCATCCTCGTCTTTTTCACGTTTTCGACGACCCAGGAATACTATTCCATGCCGGTTTATCCGGCGCTGGCATTGCTGATCGGCTCGGCCATGGCCGCCGAAGGCCCCCAAATTCAAAGCTGGATCCGGCGTGGGACGCGCGTTCTCAGCGCCATTCTGTTATGCGCGGCGCTGGCGGCCGCCACACTTTGGTTTCTAGTGAAGGATCTGGCGGCGCCCGGAGACATTTCTTCGGCTCTGCGTCTTCATCCGGGCGCGTACACGCTTTCGCTGGGGCATATCGAGGACCTGACGCTACAATCCTTTGCCTACCTTCGCGCGCCCCTTCTCGCAGCGGCCGTGGCTTTTCTGATCGGCGCGCTCGGCACAATCCGCGCTGCCGGCGAGAGGGCGTCCCTGGCTGCCGCCTTCATGGCCGTATTATTCTTCCAAGCGGCGCGCATGGCCCTGGTCGTCTTCGACCCTTATATGTCCTCCCGCCCTTTGGCCGAAGCTCTGCTGCGCGCGCCACCCGGAAGACTCATCGTGGATCATCACTACTACACGTTTTCATCGATCTTCTTCTATACGAACCGCGATGCCCTGCTTCTCAACGGACGAATCAACAACCTGGTGTATGGCTCCTACGCCCCCGGGACTCCAGAGGTTTTTATCGACGACCAGCAATGGAAACGGCTCTGGAGCGAGCCGGAGCGCTACTACCTCGTGGCGAGCCGTTCCGCTTTGCCGCGCTTGGAGTCTCTCGCCGGCCGCGAAGCGCTTAACGTAGTCGCCGAAGGCGGCGGCAAATTGGTTCTCACGAATCTGCCTCTGTCTTCGGTTAGCCTAAGACAATGACGGCCGCGCACGCGTTTCTGGCAATTGCGGCCATCCCGTTCGTCTATTATTTAATCGCCCTCTTCAGCTCATGGCGTTATTTCCGGCAGCCTGTAAGACTTCCAGACCCTGCCTTCACGCCGCCGGTGAGCAATTTGAAGCCGATCCGCGGCCTCGATCCGGAGGCCTACGAAAACCTTGCCAGTTTCTGCCGCCAGGATTACCCTTGCTACGAAATCGTGTTCTGCGTCGACTCGGACGATGAGGAAGTCATCTCCGTGATCGACCGCCTGAAGGCGACTTTCCCGGACTGCCAAATCCGCGTGCTCCATGGCTCCGGCCGCATCGCCGCGAACGATAAGGTCGCGAAGCTGGCGCGACTCGTGAGCGAGGCCCAATTTGAAGTCGTTGTGATCAGCGACAGCGACGTGCGTGTTCAGCCCGACTATCTCCGTAAGGTCACCGCGCCGCTGCGCGATCCGAAAGTCGGCGCGGCAACCTGTTTGTACACGCCTATCGAAATCGATACGTTCGCGGACCATCTCCAGGCGGCAGGCATGACCTCCGACTTTTATCCTGGGGTCCTGGTGGCATGGCAATTGGACGGCATCAAATTCGCGCTCGGCACCACGATCGCCACCACGCGCACGCATTTGGCCGGGTTCGGGAGCTACGCCTCCATCGAGAACCAGCCGGCCGACGATCTCTTGGTGGGGCGGCTGATCGCTGCACAGGGCTATGAGGTGGTCCTGCTGCCGTACATTATCGAGACCGTTCCCGATTACCAGTCCATGCGCGCGCTGCTTCACAAGCGATTGCGGTGGCTGGTCGTAATGCGGCACATGCGTCCGTCCGGCCACCTGGGATTGCTGCTGACGCAGGGGCTGCCGTGGTCGCTCGCCGCGGCCGTCGTCCATCCTTCGACGGCCATCGTGCTCGGCTATCTGGGCGTCTACTATTGCCTGCGCGTGGCCATGAACTGGATGGTGGGCGTTCATGGATTAAAGCAGCCGCGCTTTTGGGCGCAGATGCCGCTGATTCCGCTGTGGGACGCCGTCGCCTTTGGCATCTGGCTCGCCAGCTTCTTGCGCCGAAGCATCCGCTGGCGCGGCGCCGACTATTACATCCGCGAAGGCAAGCTTGTTCCGGTGGCAGCGAGCTCCGGCAAAGAGTAATCAGCCACCCACCAGAACCACGCCGCAGAGAACAATCAGCGCACCGGCGGCCCTTCGGGCGCCGATGTGCTCGCGTAGGACTACCTTGGCCAAGAGCGTCTCTAGCACGAAGCTGGCCGCCGAAGCCGGCACTGCGAAGCTGAGCGCCTCCACTCGCACCAGGGCCATAAAAGAGAAGAACGAAATGGCCATGCACGCGATCGACAGGAGTAGGAACCGGCGCTGAACAATCATCATGAGCAGCCGCATCAGCCCGCGCGGCCTGACCGACTGCTTGCCGGCATTCTTCATCTCGTAGCTTTGCAGTAAGTCGCTGAGCGCGGTGGCGGCCACCATCGTCACGACCAGAATCCACTTCATTCTGTCTGGCCGCCAGTTTTGGAATGGAGTGTCGTGCCGGCTATCGCCGCCCCCACGAAAATCAGTGCCGTTCCAAACCATCGTTGGCCCGACACGGCTTCGTGCAAGAATGTCTTTCCCAAGAAAGCCGCGACCACATAGCCGATGGCCGTTACTGGCAAGACGTAGCTCAAATCCGCGTGGCTTAACAGGACCATCCTGATGAGCACAGCCAGCACCAGCGCGAGGATGCCTGAGGCGACGAAGGGATTGAAAATAACGCGGATATAGGAAACCGGGTTCGCCGCTGGGATGGATTGCGGGAAATGCTTCATGCCCCAGGCCAGCGATAGGTTGCCGGCGGCTTTGCACGCAATGAAGAGAAAGAGAACGGCGGCCACTCGCAAGGCGGTCCCCGGCTTGGGGCCCGTCATTGGCCGCAGGCCTGAGTTAAAGGATTAAACTCCGTTCGCCCCACCGGCATATTTTATTTATACAGCAGGGGTATCCTGAAATGCGTGCTCTCCGCCTTTGATTTGGACGCCTACCTGGCCCGCATCGGCTATACGGGACCACGCAACGCGACCCTCGATACTCTGGCATCTCTGCATGCTCTCCATCCAGCCGCCATTCCTTTCGAGAACCTGAATCCTCTTCTTGGCTGGCCGGTCACGCTGGACGCGGATTCGCTTCAAGCCAAATTAGTCGCAGGCGGGCGCGGCGGGTGGTGTTTTGAGCAGAATTTCCTCTTTCGCCACGCGCTGGAAGTCATGGGATTCTCTGTCACGGCCCTAGCGGCCCGCGTTGTGTGGAACGCGGCTCCGGGCAGCCCCATCGGCCCACGGAGCCACATGCTTCTGTTAGTGGATCTGGCCGGTGGGCCCTATATCGCCGACGTCGGCTTCGGCGGCAATGTTCTCACGACTCCTCTGCGGCTGGAGCCGCATATTGCTCAATCAACGCTCCATGAACCGCACCGCTTATTGCCGCTGGACAATGGCTTCGTGCTCGAAAGTTGTTTGAGCGGCGAATGGAAGCCCTTCTACCGATTCACCCTTGAACCTCAATTTTCGTCCGATTACGAAGTCTCGAACTGGTATCTCTGCAACCATCCCAGGTCTTTCTTCCGGCACACGCTGCTTTGTGCCCGGGCGGCTCCGGGATCCCGCTATGCTCTCCGCAACAATGCGCTCTCCGTGCACGCTGACGGGCAAACGGAGAAGCGTCACCTGGCCGGTGCCGCGGCCTTGCGCTCCTGCCTCGAAACGGATTTCGGAATTCGCATGCCGGAATCACCCGAGCTGGCCGCCGCGCTCGACCGCATCGGCCAGATCCCTGCTGAAAACAATGCCCAATCCTGACGGCGCTTCCTCCCGACGTTCGCTTCTGCGTTTACTCCCGGTATCCTTGTCTATTCCCGTTATGGCCTCGCCATCGGATTCTACCGTTGCATCGTTTCGCGTCACCGTCCCGCAGAAGCTGATTGACGGCATCCTCGATCGCGTCCGGCGCGCTCACTGGCCCGACCAGTTGCACGGCGGCCCCTGGCAGTATGGCGTCGATTGGAGCTACATGAAGGAGCTTGCGGACTACTGGACCTCGCGCTTCGAATGGCGCAAGGCCGAAGCCAGGTTGAACGGCTTGCCCCAATTCCGCGCGCGCGTAGACGATTTCGACATTCACTTCTACCATGTGCGCGGCTCGGGCCCGCGTCCCTTTCCGTTGATTCTCACCCATGGATGGCCCGGCTCGGTGGCGGATTTTCTGGACGTCATCGATCCCCTCGCGAATCCCGCCAAGCACGGCGGCTCTTCAGCGGACGCCTTCGACGTT
>DASQJB010000533.1:0-6921 GCA_035631295.1 Bryobacteraceae bacterium
GGATGGTCCGCGGCCGATCTGAAGCGCATCTTGTCCGACTCGCCTTGGGCGAGGTCTGCAACAGCGCATGTGCGCGGCTACGCGAAAACCTCGGAGAACTTTCGCCCGAATGATTCCTGGCCCTCGTCCGAATCGTTGCGAGTGACAGTTCGCCTCGAGAGCGCGCTGCCAGTTCAGCAGGCGCTCATCAAAGCTGGAATCGAGCCCGCGGAGGGCGACGCTCCCGATCGGACGTGCATCGCCGTCATTCAATTTCCCGGCCCTTGGACTCGGTATTCAGCCGTAGCGGGAGATTGGCGCGACGCGCGGGCGTGGCTCGATCCGGCCGGCGCCTCTCCTATTTCCGCGTCGGAGGTCCGGCTGGTGAAGCGCAACGGCGGCGCATCCGCTCTCGTGTTCGTCTTTCCGGCGGATGGCGATCTCGCAAGTTCGCGCATGTTGCGGTTGCCTTTTTTCAAGCGAAACCTGAGGACATTCGATTTTCGGGCCGAGATTGGATTCCTGGAAATCGAGCGCCGCTTTTCCACGGCGGCTATGACATTTCACGGAAGAACAGAGTTCTAGCGCATCGGCATAATCTTTGCCTGGGTGGGGCCTGGCTTTCAGCCTGCCGCCGGCTTTGCCCGGCGTTTGGCTGCGCCTCCGCTGCTCTGGGGAGCCTTTAGCCTGTGCGGGACTTCAAAGTCCCGCTGTCACTGTAGCGGACGGAAGCCCGCCGAGGCTAAAGCCTGCCCACAGGCCGCTCTGTAGCTCACGTATCTAGGCTACGATAGGCGCATGCGCGCACTGCTCCTGTTTCTTCTACCGATCGCGGCGCAGGCCGCCAAGACTCTCGACATCTACTTCATCGACGTCGAGGGCGGACAATCCACCCTGCTCGTGGCTCCCGGCGGGCAAAGTTTGCTGATCGACGCGGGCTACACAGGGTTCGGTGGGCGCGACGCGGACCGCATTGCCAAGGCCGCGAAAGTCGCGGGCGTGAAGCGCATTGATTTTTTACTCGTCACCCACTTCCACTCCGACCATGTCGGCGGCGTACCTAATTTATTAGCGCGGCTCCCGGTCACGGAATTCCTCGATCACGGCCCCAGCATCGAGGAGCAGGGGAAGTATCCGGAGGCTTATGCGAAAGCCATCGAGAAGGGTCAACACCGCGTGATCTCGCCAGGCGATACGATTCCGATCAAAGGGCTGGAAGTCACTGTGGTCGCCTCGGCAGGGAGAGTCGTTCCGCAAAGAGGCGATTCCAATTCGTTCTGCGCCGGCCTCGCGCAGCGCCCGGCAAACGAAGGCGACGAAGCCGGCGAGAATTCGCAATCGGCCGGTGTTTTGGTTCAGTTCGGCAAGTTCCGGTTCGGGGACTTCGGTGATATGACGTGGAACAAACAGCTCGCTCTGTTATGCCCGCAGAACCCCGTGGGCAAGCTCGATCTGGCTCTCACGACGCATCATGGCGGCGAATCGCCTCAGGCGATTTGGGCGCTCGCGCCGAGGACCGTCATTATGAATAACGGTCCGCGCAAAGGCGGCGACCCGGCCGGGTGGAGAGTAGTTGCTCATTCGCCAGGGCTTGAGGATCTCTGGCAGCTTCACTTTGCGGTCGCGGGCGGCAAGGAAACCAATGCGCCCGACTCCTTGATCGCGAACGTGGAGGAAGATTGCGCAGGGCAATACCTGAAGGCGTCTGCCTCGCCGGACGGGTCGTTCACGATTTTTAACCAGCGGAACAAGTACACGAAGGCGTACGGCGCGCGCTGACCAGGCGTGCGCCGGGGTTGGGGCTGCCTTTGCCGCAACCGCGCGTCGCTAAAAACACGCACACGCGAACACGCCGGCGGTAAGCATGCCGCCGCGTCGTGCGCGCTTTTTAGCGTTCCTGAAGCGCCAGTTCTTCGGTTTCGAAGACCTGCTCCGGCGCGC
The DNA here is from genome assembly GCA_035631295.1 of Bryobacteraceae bacterium. GTDB lineage: Bacteria > Acidobacteriota > Terriglobia > Bryobacterales > Bryobacteraceae > Palsa-187. The sequence continues at coordinate 1,921 of DASQJB010000533.1, forward strand.
TGTCTTCCTGCGACGCTAGCGACAGCACCACCACGCGCTGGCCCTCGGCCAGATGCTGGAGCAGAATTTCCTGGTTATTCCGGAACCTGACTCCGTCGCGGTGACGGCCCGGCGTGGCGTTCGTCTGAATGAACGTCACTTGCTCGGACCCGCCCAAGCCGCGCTGTTGCTGTAAGCGCTTCGGAATGTCGAACAGGAGCAGCCGCGCGCCTGGAGGAATGCAGACCGCGCAAGGCGCCTGCCGCGGATTGAACCACGACCGCCAGCCACGAAGCTCCGGTTTGCAGCGCTCCAACTCGGCGGGCGAAGTCAGTCCGAGAGACCCGGACGGAAAACGATAAACGCTCAACTCCTCGCCTTCAACCGCAAGGCGCGTCTGCATGGCAGCCAAAGAATAGTCGCACATATTTGACTCCTCGCACTTTTGATGCGTTCGGTCCAAGACCTGTTTCAATGTTACACCTGATGGCCCCCGCGCGGAACAACGCATTCGCGGCAGCCATCTCACATATGTAGACACCTTATGTTTGGACGCCGGATCACTCTCTTCAAACTTTTAGGATTCGCGGTTCGCGTGGACGCCAGTTGGCTGATCATCGCGGCATTGGTCACCTGGACGCTGGCGGCCGGAGTCTTTCCCCGCTATTATCCTGGGCTTCCCGCTTCGGACTACTTTTGGATGGGACTCGCCGGAGCGATTCTTTTATTCGGCTCGATCGTGGTGCATGAGCTATGCCACGCCTTGGCCGCCCGGCGCTACGGCATCCCCATGAAAGGCATTACGCTGTTCGTGTTCGGAGGCATCGCGGAAATGGATGAGGAGCCGCCGAGCTGGAACGCCGAATTCACCATGGCAATTGCCGGCCCTCTGGCGAGCGTCGTGATCGGATTCATTTTTTACGTCCTACAGCAGGTGTTCCGCGATCAGGCGCCGGTTCAACTCATCGGAGTCATGGGCTACATCGCTCGAATTAACTGGATTCTGGCGGCCTTCAATATGATTCCCGCGTTTCCCCTGGACGGCGGGCGCGTACTGCGGTCGTTGTTGTGGCGCCGCGGCGGCAATCTTCGCGCGGCTACGCGCACCGCCTCCCGAATCGGCTCCGCGTTCGGAAACGGTTTGATGGTGCTCGCAGTTTTCGAATTGTTTTTCGGCGGCGTGATCAGCGCGTTGTGGTGGTTTCTGATCGGCATGTTCTTGAAGTCGCTCGCTCGAAGTTCCTACCAACAGGTGCTGATAAGCTCCGCTCTGCAAGGGGAGCCGGTGAGCAGGTTCATGCAATCCCATCCCGATACCGTGACTTCCCGGATGTCCATCGCAGAACTGGTGAACGGCCACATCTATCGCTTTCGCCACCGCATGTTTCCGGTCTTGGCCGACTCCGACCGTTTGGAAGGCTGCGTTACGTCGGAGCAGGTAAAGACAGTTCCCCGCGAGGAATGGAATGCGCGCACCGTGGAAGAGATTGTCCAGCCTTGCACGCCCGCGAACACCATCACTCCGGACACCGACTCGATCGAAGCGCTCCGGTTAATGCAGCAGTCCCACAATTCGGGGCTGATGGTGGCGGAGAATGGCCGCCTGGTGGCGGTCGTATCGCTGAAAGATCTAATGGAATTCCTCTCGACCAAGCTCGAATTGGAAGGCGGAGGGTTTACGGGCCTGCGGGCCGCCTGACGTCGAAGTTCGTCACAAAGAGTCTCTCGCAAAGTCGCAAACGACGCAAAGATTCCTTGATTTCTTTGCGTGCTTTGCGGCTTTGCGAGAGATATTTTCTTTAAGGAGCGGTCAACTAGGAGTTTATTCCGATCCCGCCATTTCCGTAGCCAGCAGCATCGCCATGGCGCCGCCGCGCGCGTCTTTGTCGAGGCTGGCGGCGCGATGCAGATAGTCCTCGAGCGTTTTCTGCTTGTTGGTCGATTCGCACACGTCCATCAATACGCCTTCGGGCCCGATTCTCGCCAGGACGGATTTGCTTGCCCGGTCCACTCGCGGCTGATAGGACGCGCGATCCAGCCATCCATTCCGGATTCCGCGCAACATGGAAAACGCAATCATAGAAGTCGCAGAGGTCTCGGCATAGGACGCAGGGTCGTCGATGACCTCATGCCACATGCCGTCCCGATCCTGATGCTTCGCCAAAGCGGCCATCAGTTGCCGGTAGGCGAGTAGGATGCGGCCATATTCGAGATGGTCCTTGGGAAAATCCGTAAGCGTAAGCGCGAGTCCCAGCGCCGGGAATGCATTGCCCCTTCCCCACGCCGCGTCGGTCAACGGCGAGTGGCGGTATAAGCCGTCGGGACGCAAATCGAGCTTTTCCATGAACGCCAGATGCCGCGCCGCCATGTCGAAATACTTGCGTTCTCCGGTGAGCTTGCCGGCCTTCGCAAGAATCGCCGTGCCCATGAAGACCGAGTCGGACATTTCATCATGAAACGGCATGGCCTGTTTCATGGCGCCGTTTTCGTCGAAGCCCAGGTCGGCGGCCTTGCGGACCAGCTCTAAGTAGCGTGGATTGCCCGTGCGTTCGGCTAGCTCTGCAAACACCAGATGCCCCGCCAGCGTCAAGGAGTTGGGACGCGCGCCGAGTGGATTCTTCGCCCCGCTTATATACGGAGCCGCGAGCTTTTCCACCTCCGCTACTTGCCCCATGCGCATGCGCGCGATCAGGGCCATGCCGGGGATGTAGGTCACCTGATCGAAATCGCGGCCGTAGAAGCTTGCCAGTTCCTCGGCTAATTGCCGCGGTAGGCGGGCGCGGCGGCGGTCGATTTCCTTGTGCGCATCCGAAATTGGAATGGGACCCTTCAGCGAATCTAGAATGCCTGGCTTTGAGTACACTCTCCGCGCGGGAATTTTGCCCACACCCGCAACCGAGTTTTGCGCCAGTGCATCGGCCAAGCCCGCGTCGGGTCCGGCAATCAAAACCAGATCGGGCGCCTGGATGGCCATCCAACGCCATAGCCCGTTGGCTTCCGGGTTGTCGCGATAAGCGACGCCGGCGGGGGGAAAGGAAAGCCGGCTGTGGCCGGGATTGGCGAGCGCAATCGCAAGGAGGCGGAAGCCGGGCTTGTGCGCTTCGAAGCTTCGAACTTCTTGCTCTACGACTCGAGTGGATTCATTTTCACCCTCGAGACCACCGATTAGCAGCACCGTGGGCGATGCGGCAGAGGGGCCTTCCACGAAATTCGCCTCGATGCGCTGGCCAGTGGCGGAAAGCCCCACGTACAGGCGCTCCGCGGCGATCGTCGGAAGCGTCAATCCAAGGGAAAGAAGAAGTGCGCTCGCCTTCACGTGACCTCGGGGCGATTATATCGGAACGAATCGGCCGAGGGCTCGCATCCACCCGCGAGGAATGCGTCTTCGATCCAAATTACTTTGCCGGCATTGGCTGCGCGAACACCAGCCGGTGTCCATTCAGATCCGTCACGTCGAATCCCATCATCCCGTGATCCTCAAGACGGATTTGGCGGGATACTTTCACGCCCGGCAACGATGAGTACTCTTCGTGTAGCGCCTTCAAATCGTCAGTGATGATGTACACGTTCCACGCGTGGCGCTCAAGCCTCCCGGGATCGTCTGGCGCGGCGTACCCCGGCTGCTGCTGCAGGAATATCTGGATGTCATCACGGGAGAGGATCGCGAAGCCGGGCGGATAGTACTTGGACTCAAACCCGAGCCGCTTGTACCACTCCATCGTCGGCTCGATGTTGCCGATGAGGAACACCGTCGTCGAGTTGCAAAGCTTCGCGCGACCCGCTGCCTGCGCGCCCTGTTCTGCGTACGCCATGGGCGGAGCATATCACGGCGAGAGGCTATCGGCCTGGCCCCCCGTTTGCACTGCGTCCCCCATCATGCTGGACCCAATGACGGCCAGTCTCGGGCGCTCCATGGACCTTCTGAGCGCGCGGCAAAAGCTGGTAGCCTCCAATATCGCCAACGCGGATACGCCCGGCTATAAAACCCAAGACATTGATTTTCAATTCGAATTCATGTCTCTGGTGAACGGCCAGTCGCCCCAGGCGATCCAGCCGCAAGGCTTCCTGGAAAAACCGGATGGCAACAACGTCAGCGTGGACCGCGAGGCCCGTCTGCTGGCGGAGAACGCGATCCGGTTCAATTTGGCATCCACTTTGGTCCGTGGAAATCTCAAAACGATACGCGAAGCCATCTAGGAGGGCAAAAATTCGTGAGCCTGTTTTCGTCTTTGCAGGTCAGCGCCTCGGGGATGGCGGCCCAGCGCACTCGAGCCGAGCTTCTGGTGGAGAATATGGCAAACGCCGAAATCACCCGGACTCCGGAGGGCGGACCGTACCGCCGCAAAGATGCGGTTTTCCTAACCGATGTTCAAGCTTCGCCGTTCTCGGCTGTGTTTCAGAATGCAATGGACCAGGGGGTGCGCGTGGCGGAGGTGATCCAGGACGACCGGCCTCCGGAGCTGCCCTATATGCCCAGCCATCCGGATGCCGACGCCAACGGATACGTGGCATTTCCGCGTCATGAATCCGGCGGAGGAGATGGTGGATCTGCTCAACGCCTCGCGGTCCTACGAAGGCAACATAGCCGCCATTTCCGCTGTAAAGGATATGATCAACCGGTCGATTGACATCATGAGGTAAACGCCGAAACGCTAATACACTGAGATGCCCCGATTCTTCCCGCCAATCTCAACCTACCCCTGCCGTCTGCCGCGCCGTCGGAAACACCCGCGCCGCTGCGCATCCGCGCGGCGTTTGTTGCGCTGACCGCCGCGGAATATTTCCGCGACCGGGGCCAGAGCGTCCTGCTGGGGGCGGATTCAGTGACTCGGCTGGCGATGGCCCAACGCGAGATCGGTTTGGCCGCGGGCGAGCCGCCCAGCCAGAAAGGCTACACCCCGAGCGTCTTTCATTTGCTTCCGAAGATCTTTGAGCGCGCCGGCAATTTCCGCTCCGGCTCCATCACCGGCTTCTTCACAGTGTGGGTGGAGGGTGACGATTTCAATGAGCCTATTACCGACG
>DASQJB010000534.1:0-4637 GCA_035631295.1 Bryobacteraceae bacterium
CTTTCGAGAAGACTGCGAAATGCTTCTCCTGCCACGCCGATCATGGCGCGGTGGATACGACCTTCGTGCAGTACTATCCCACGCTCATCGAAGCCGCAAAGAAGCACGGAACGTACAAAGAAACGGATCGCCACTAGGTGAGATCAAGGAGTGCACGCCGCCTAAACGGATCATTTCCGAAACAGAAAATCGAGGAGCTAAAAAGCCGGCGGCGGCCAAGATGGGCCCCCGCGCCGCCCCGACTGCAGCCGCGTGCATCCGATAATCGTTCACCATTTTGTGTTGTGAGATCCTGTTCTTTGCAAATCCTGCCTACTCCGCGATACTTCAGACCCGACTGCATCGGGAGCGGGTCAAAGGTAAGCTGAACCGCGTGCATCTCCCCGTCGCCCCTCCGGTTTTACCGATGCTCTCCAAGAGAATCGCCGAGCTGCCGGACGGGGAGGGATGGATCTTCGAGCCGAAGTGGGACGGCTTTCGGGTGCTCATTTTCCGGGATGGAAAGGAGATCCTGATCCAGAGCCGCGATGTGAAGCCTCTGGACCGGTATTTCCCCGAGTTGCTCGATCCCATCCGCGAGCAATTGCCCGCCCGCTGCGTGCTGGATGGCGAAATCGTCATCGCCATCAATGGACGGCTGGAGTTTGAAGCGTTGCAGCTTCGGTTGCATCCGGCTGAGTCGCGCGTGAAGCTTCTGGCGCAGCAAACGCCGGCATCGATTGTGTTCTTCGATTTGCTCTGCCATGACAACCGGGATTTGCGCGGCCAGCCATTTGAAAAACGCCGGCGGGAATTGCAATCGCTGCTTTCCGAAGCGTCTCCGCCGCTTCACCTGACTCCCGCGACCACCGATCGGAGCGTGGCGGCGGATTGGTTCAAGCGGTTCGAAGGCGCGGGATTGGACGGCGTGATGGCCAAACCCGCATCCGGCATGTATGAGCCGGATAAGCGCATCATGTTCAAGGTGAAACATGAACGGGACTGCGATTGTGTCGTCGGCGGATTTCGGTGGCACAAAGAGGGCGAGGGAGCCGCCGTAGGTTCGCTGCTTTTAGGCTTATATGACGACGCCGGCGCCTTGCAGCACGTGGGTGTCTGCGCGAGCTTTAGCCGAGAGAAGCGCCAAGAGTTGGTAGAATTCCTCAAACCCTATCGCCGCAATGCTCTCGTCAATCACCCGTGGAGGCAGTGGGCTGCGCCGGAAGTGGGCGCGTCCGGACGCAGGATGCCGGGTGGACAGAGCCGCTGGAGCCAGGGCAAGGATCTATCCTGGGAGCCGCTGCGGCCGGAACTCGTGTTGGAAGTCGCTTACGAGCATATGCAAGGTTCGCGATTCCGTCATATGGCGCAGTTTCGAAGGTGGCGCCCGGATAAAGAGCCGCAGGACTGTACGTACGCTCAGCTCGAGGTGGTCCCGCCGCAGGAGTTGAAGGCGATTTTCGCGAGCGGCCGCTGAGCGGTTTCAGGACTTCCTCTTGCGCCATTCGCGCGTGGGGTCGTCGTCGGGATCGGGCGTCTCTTGGGGAGGGCGGATTTGCTCAGGGACGTGGCGCAGGTTCACGCGGATGCGCGTCCACGTGGAGGACCGCCCGCGCATGGAGTCGACCAGAATATCGTCCACGGCGAGATGATCGGCGGCCTTGGGATGCTTCTTTTTCCATCGTTCCAAGCCGGCGAGGGCGGCTTGCTTATCGGGCGAGTTCGCCACCACTACAAGGGGCATTTTCTGCCGCCTGCGCGCCTTCGCGCGCGACGGCGCCACTCGCGGCGCTTCGTTTTCCATCTTGCGAAAATGCGGAGGCCAGGGTGCATCTCCAAGCCCGTCTGCTTCGTCCTGCGCTGCCAGTTCCAGTAGTTTCTCGAGCGATCCCGGAGTCTGGTCCATGTCCGCGAATGGATCGCCGCGCTCCTTCAAACGCCGCTGAACGGTAAACACGGTGAAGGCAGCAGGGTCGCAATCGGGAACTTCGTTCCAATCGAGCGGGGTGGAGACTCGCGCATCGGGCAAAGGGCGGACCGAATACGCCGAACAGGTTGTCCGATCTTTCGCGTTTTGGTTGTAATCCAGGAAGACGCCGTGCCGTTCCTCTTTCCACCATTTTGAGCTTGCAAGAGCAGGCACGCGGCGCTCGACCGCCCGCGACAGCGCGACCGCCGCGCGCCGCACCTCCTGGAAGGTCCAGCGGGCGTGGATCCGCACGTTCACATGCATGCCGCGCGATCCGCTGGTCTTGGGCCAGCCTTTTAAGCCCATTTCTTCGAGGAACGCTTTCACCTCGAGAGCCACGGTGCGAACATCGGCCCAAGTAACGCCGGGACCCGGATCGAGATCCACGCGCATTTCATCCGGGTGGTCAAGGTCGCCGGAGCGAACCGGGTGCGGGTGAAGTTCGATGCAACCTAGGTTGACGATCCATGCCAGTCCAGCCGCATCGTCGATCACCAGTTCTTCCGCCGTGCGGCCGGACGGGAATGACAGCGTTACCGTTCGGAGCCAATCGGGCCGAGCCTCGGGCGCTCGTTTTTGATAGAACGCTTCGGACTCGGCGCCGTTCACATAGCGTTTGAGCACGATCGGGCGGTCCCGGATTCCCCTCAGGGCGCCGGGGGCGACCGATAGGTAGTAGCGCACCAGGTCGAGTTTTGTGAGCTTCGCCTCTTTGGAAAAGTAGGGTTTATCGGGATGCGTGACGCGGATTTCCCGCCCGTCGATCGCGAGCGATTCCGCGGCTCTTTCTTTCGCCACGTTTTATTGCGCACCTTTAATGCGTCATCGCGTAGATTACGTAGTTGACGCCGATGCGAATTCCCAGCGCGGCGTATTTTTCCGGATATGCGGGTTCATCGGCCCATTCCCAGGAATCGCCCACGTCCGAATTGAACGTCATTGCGGCCATGAGGCGGCCTTTGTCATCGTAGATGCCTCGCCATTGAGCTGGGCAGTTGACACACTTATAAGTCCTGCCCGCTCGCGAGGAGCCCATACTCGCGACTTGATATCGGTCGTTCAGATCGTAGACGGTATGGAAGATCGAATCGCTGTTGTCGATGTCCACGATCTCCCGATCCGGAAAGACACGCTTCATGCTCGCTTCGAAAACCGCCCATCCCTGGTCGCCCCAGAAATCGTCGCACATAAAGAAGCCGCCGCGGAGCAGGTAGTCGCGAAGCTTTTGCGCTTGGGCGTCAGTTAGATTCCACTCGCCCACCTGGACGGCGTAGAGCCAAGGATAGTTGTACACATCGTCTCCGTCATTCAGGTTGATGGGCTGCTCCACCGAGCGAACGTGAAGGCGCGTGAGCCGCCGGATTTCCTGGGAAAAATGACGATCCGCGCGCGGGTAATCTTGCGTCCAACTGGAATAGCCATGCGCCCAATCGTCTCCTCCGCGAAGTCGGCGGGCGAAGCGGGCGGTGGGCGCCGGAGGATACATCAAGCGCGCGAAGACCCATTCCGTCTTTTCCTGGTAGTCGGGAGGAAGCGGAAAATCGTTATATTCGACGCCGGGATATTCGCGGAACGGACGTTGAAACGCGAGCAGCGAGCAGGCAAGCACGATCCCGCCCGACAACCGCCAGAAAATCCGTTGCAAGCTCACCTAAGGCTTAGCCTACAGCACTTTTGAATCGTGAACGAGTTTGCCGTTCACGATGCTCAACAAGAACGACAAGGCGCCGGGTTACTTGGGGTAGCTCGCGGCGGCCGTACTAGGGACCTGATGAGATTATTCTGGGATCATGCAACAGCCGGACATCGAGGAATTGCACAACAACTGCATCGAGCATCTAAAAGACCTAATAGCTCTGGCGAACCGCACTTGTTCACTTTTGGAGTTAATGACTGAATTTCCGATCACGTTGGACATTTGGCAAAAGGCAATAGACCAACGGATGCGTGAGAATGAGGCCCAGGCCCGGTATCAGGAAGCACGCGAGCGCCTGTTTGATGCGGTCCGCCCGCAGCAACAGCCGTAAACGTGAGCGGCGGCTTTTTGCAGCGCTGCCGGTAGCCAAAGGACGATCCAGGCCTTCCGGCAAGCGCGGCGTCGGGCGCTTTGGTGCTCCGCCAGCCTCACCCTCGAAGGGCCGTTCCGTCCGGATTATGACCGTCTTGAAACATTGGGCGAAACAGGATGTTTTGGCAGATTACGCACACCGTACTCTCAGGCATGCCTATTCTGCGGCCGGAAAGGAGCCAGGGTGACTTACGCGGTGTTTTCAGCAATCTCCGGCGGTTACAAATCAGAGCGTTTAGCGCTTCCTCATATGCCTCTCTGGCTTTGGCGAATCGCACGTTTGCCTCCCGTAGCAATGCCCGTCTGGGTGCCCTGGATCTAAATCCCCAAGCAGCGCGTGGGCAGTCTTCAGGTCCGTTAGAGCCAGGTTGTATTCCTCTCGCGTACTTTGCACCATGTCACGGATGGCCGCATCCTGCATTCTGCTCTTGCGATCTCGAACATTCAAGCAAGGCAGGCAAAACGGAGCGCCATCATCGTCGTAGATTTCGGCGTTGGCCCCGCAATCGACACACTTATAAGCCATACAACTTCAAATTCTCCGTCACCGAAGCCTCGACGGCCATTAAACCGTTTGCCGTCAACCTTCGCCGCCAATCCGTCGAAAGACTCTGGACTGAC
>DASQJB010000535.1:0-11498 GCA_035631295.1 Bryobacteraceae bacterium
GTGGGCCGGTTGGAGATCCATCGGAACGATGGCTGCCAGACCGCGCTGCCGACGAAACGATGCCTCTGGTCTAGATCCGATGCTCCGTACTCCGCCTTGCGATTCAGCGGATCAAACGGCGGATCGGTGCCAAAGAAGGTGCCGAACTGCCCGCCGACCTGTCCGCCATCGATCGCTTTGCTCAGCGTGTAGTTGGCGAGGAATTCGAAGCCATGGCTCGTCTGTTTGCGCACCGTGAGCACCATGGAGTTGTACCATGAGTTCACGTCGCTGAAGCCGTTGAGAATCACGCCGACCCCCTTGTCGATGCGATTGCCAGCGGGATAGAACGGCACCGTGATGGCGCTCTGGGTGACGCCGGCGGAGTTGGTCACGTCGTAAGTCTTGGTGGCGGTGGTAGGGGCAACGTTCGCGTCCACGTAGACTGGAAGGTGCAGCGCCCGGCTCACCACGTAAGCGGCCGTGACGCTCATGTTCATGGGGAGCTGTTTTTCGAAGGTCACGTCGCCTTCATGCACCAGAGGATTCACGAAATCGGGCGCCAGACCGTGGACTAACTGTCCCACGGCGGGAGGCGTAATAGACGTCAACTGTGGCGTCAGAGCGCCTGGGAATGGCGCCTGCATGAGCGGTCCGGGCGGCGCGTAGATGACGTTGGGGAACGTAAGGCCGGGCAATTGGGCCGGCGTGAGGTTCGCGTAGGTCACCTGGTAGATGCCGTTTTCGACGCGCTGCGCGTAATACGTGCTGCCAGGCGTCTGCGCGTAGAACATTCCGTAGCCGGTGCGCAGCACGGCGCCTTTGCCGATTTGCCATGCGAGTCCAAACCGCGGCGCGAAGTTGTTGCTGTCGATGTTGATCGTCGAAGTGTAGAGAGTAGTGAGGGGAGTCAGCGTATTGGGTTGCGGGGGCTGCGGAACGAGTTGGATATCGTAGCGCAGACCCAGATTGATCGTCAGGTTTGAGCGCGCCTTCCAGGTGTCCTCGATGAACACGGCCGGCTCCTTCATCCAGAAATCGTCCTTGCCGACGTGCGTGATCGGATCGGTAGTTTGCGTGAAGTTGCTCCAATGCCGGCCGGTGAGGCCATCGCCGAGATTGATTCCCGCGACGTCGGCCAACCAGTTATTGAAGGCCGTCTGCGCGGCGCCTTGATAGGTGTAAATGCCGCCACCTTGGAACAGGTTGATCATCACCTCGTGGACCAGGTTGATGTCCACACCGGCCTTGAACGCATGGGCTCCGTGGACCTTGGAGAGGATGTCGGTGAATTGCAGCCGGTGCTCGTCGGGTTCGGCCGTGCGAGGCAGCGCGTTGGGCATGCCGTAGGTGAGCACGTTTGCCCCACCGGCGTTGCCGCCGATGCCGACAGCGGGCGGTCCGAAATTGGCGCCGGTGATCTCCAGGTCGCGGCCCCACTGGAAACGCAGGTTATTGATGGTCGAGGCATTAATAGCCGAATCCCAGTTGGCGATGAAGATGCGCTCATGCGTCACATTGGGGCCGTTATAGCTCACGGACTCGTTGGAATAGGTTGGGTTGCCGCGGTAGGAATTGGGCGAATGGAAATCCACCAGGTTGAACGACGAGCTGAGGTGGTTCTTCGCGTTTAACTGATAGTCGAGCTTGCCGAAACCAAGATCCTGATTCGCGAATCTGGGCTGCACGCCCGCCTGAGATTTTAGGAAATCATTAGCCGCCGCGCAGAGCGATGTAGGAATCGCTTGCGCACAGGCGAGCGGATAAGCGACGGTGCTGGTGTAGAGAACTGGGTTGACTTTGCGCGAGCCGTCGTAGGTGAGGAAGTAGAACAGTTTGTCTTTGATGGCCGGGCCACCCACGCTCGCGCCGAACTGCTGTTGCTGATGGACGGTTTGCGACTTGATGCCCTGCGATTTGGCCAGCGGATCGAGCGCGTTCCAATTGGGCTCGCGTAGGTAATAGAAGAGGTCGCCGTGAATCGCGTTGGTCCCGGATCGCGTGATGGCGTTGGTGATACCGCCCGCGGCTTGTCCGAATTCAGCGCTGTAAGCAGCGGTCTCCACCTGAAATTCCTGAATCGAATCCTGGCTGTAAACATAGGGGATGCCGATCGCGCGGCCGCGTGTCTCCGACATCAATGCCTGGTTGTTGTTGGCTCCATCCACGGCGGTGGAATTGTAGAGCCCCGAAATACCGCGATAACTGATCAGGCCGCTGGGACCGTCCGTGGTGGCGTTTGGCGTAAGCAGGGCGAAGCTTTCCCAGCGGCGGCCGGCGATGGGAAGATTGTTGACGAATCCGATGCTCACGACCTGAGACACATCAGTCTTGTCCGGATCGACAATCGGGGCCTCGCCGCTCACCGTGACCGTATCGGTCGTGCTTTGGATCTGCATTTGGATGTCGACCGTGAGCACTTGCCCAACTTGTGTCGTCAGATCCTTGCGCACCAATTTCACAAAGCCCGTCTTGCTGGCCGTGACTTCGTAAGGGCCCGGCTGCAAAAAGGCGGCGACATAAATGCCGGCTTCATTGGTCTCCACTGTGCGGTCGATATTCGTCGCCGTATTGTGAATCAGCACGGTGGCATTGGGGACCACGGCGCCGGCCGGATCTCTTACCGTTCCCTGAATGTTTGCGGAGCCCGCGCTCTGCGCCCAAGCGGCGGCCGATGGCAAGAGAAAGAGCAAACCCAGAGCGGGCCGGAAAAGATTGTATTTTATCGATTGCACCAAAGCATCCTCCAGATGGAATTACGGCGTGGCTGTAACGCGCCGCGTTGCAGGAAGGCGTCTACGCGGATAATGGAACCTGCACTGCCCCTATGTGGTATAGAATACCCGATTCTACGGGTTTTGTGTCATTTTTTAATGAAGTGGCGGACGATTGAGTGCGCCATGGCCCGCCCTACGGCGGAGCTAATCGGAGCAGTAGGGCATGCCTTAGTTTGCGCTTTCGAGTTTTTCAACAAGTTATCAGGCCTTGGCCGCCGTTCCCAACAACGCGTCGCGCCGAGTCGCAAGAAATTGCTCTACGCTCGTGGGCTCCTGGCCAGTGAGGTCTTTCACCGTCGTGCTGGGCGGTCCCATCTTCCCTTGCGCCATGGCGACCTGAGAGGATGCCATAACCTCTGCGTAGACAGGCGGAATGCCTCCGGCGATGAATTGCCGCTTGCGCTCCTCCGGCGTCACGGGGATGTACTGAACCGGCCGCCCCGTGATCTTACTGGTGATGCGCGCCAGATCGCGGAAGCTGACTACCGCGGGGCCTGTGACGTTGAGCGTCCGTTTATCCGTATCGGCGGCCAGGAGCGCGGCCGCCGCGCAGCGCGCACAATCCTCGCGAGTCACATACGCCGCTCCGCCCTCCTCCGCCGCTGAGAACAATTCTCCGGTTGCAGCCGCGTGAGTCAAAGTGGGAATCAGAAAATCCATGTACCAGTTGTTGCGGAGAATCGTGTACGTCATGCCGCTTGCGGCGATGGCCTGTTCCGTGCCAAGGTGATCGGGAGCGAAGATCACGGGCGAAGTTTCAGGATTGGGCATGGAAGTGTAAACGATATGTTTGACGCCGGCGCGCGCCGCGGCTTCCACCGCGTTGCGATGCTGCTGGATTCGGCGGCCAGGCTTGTCGATCGCGTCGCTGCTAATCATCAGCAGGCGATCGGCTCCCGTGAAGGCATCGGCCAGCGTGGCCGGCTCCTCGAAGCTGGCTTTGATCAAAATAACGCCTTTTGTTCCGAAATCCGCGATTTTTTCCGGAGTTCGTGTGGTGGCGATGATGCGTTCGGCTCCGGCTTCCAAAAGCAGCGTCACAACGCGTCTCCCAAGCTGCCCCGAGGCGCCTGTTATCAAGAATGTGCGATTTTCCGTGTTGCTCATGAAGTCCTTTCTTTCCTTCGTCCGGTATAGTGTGACAGACTGGTTTCGGCTTGCCGGGTCCGCGTTCTCCGCAGGCCCCTACCATGCTAGACTATGGATGTCTTTGCCCGCTTCCGTCCTCGTCGCGAGTGCCTGCCGCCGCGTTTTTCCGAGTATGGTTTCCGGCACGGTCGTTGTTTTTAGCAGTCCAAAAAGGAGCAAGGCAGTGGTTAATATTTTCGTCGGGAATCTGAGCTATCAAACGACGCAAGACGAACTTGAAGCGGCGTTCTCGCAATATGGCGCCGTGGAGCGAGTCAGCATCGTAACTGACAGGGCAACAGGTCAACCGCGCGGTTTCGCGTTCGTCGAGATGACCGATCAAACCGAGGCGGACAACGCTATCGCTCAACTGAACGGCGCGGAAATCCACGGCCGGGCCGTAAACGTGAACGTGGCGCGCCCGAAGCCGTCAGGCGGTTTTGGCGGCCGAAAAGAAGGATCCCGGCGTAGCGGCGCGGGAGGCCGGGGGGATCGCTGGTAATTCCGCTCCCGAGCGAATAGCGCCGGGGTGGCCTCATAAAAAGGGTCGCGCCCGTTTCGCTGTACGCGACTTTAGGTAGATCGAAAGAGAGGTGAAATCGATTGGCCGAAATCCGGCTTCAGGACGGCGAAACGCTGGACAATGCACTCCGGCGTTTCAAGCGAAAAGTCCTGCAAGAAGACATTATTAAAGAGATTAAGCGGCACTCGTTCTATTTAAAACCGGGCGAGAAAAAGCGTATTAAATCCGCTCTGGCGCGCAAACGCAACCGAAAACGTCGCACGCGCGACAGTTCGCTGGATCAAACCCGCTAGTCCTATTCCTTTGCTGGGGAGCCGGTGTGCCGGTTCCCCAGCGCAATCTTTACATTCCTGATAAAACCGGCGTACTTCGGGCGGGCAAGAGGCGTTCCTCGAACGAATTCGCGATATTCCTCCTCGCTCATCTCCGCTAATTCCTCCAGCGGCGGCAGCTCGCGGCGCTCGAAATCCGCTTCTTGCGTCAACGGCGCTCGCGAGTTCCACGGACACACTTCCTGGCAGATATCGCAGCCGAAAACGTGCCCGCCCATTCCGGACGCCAGATCTTCGGGAATCGGCCCGCGCAACTCAATCGTCAGGTACGCAATGCAGCGCCGCGAATCCAGCGTGAATCCATTGCCCTCCGGCACGATGGCCTGAGTGGGGCAGGCGTCGATGCAGCGCGTGCAGGTTCCGCAGCGGTCCGGAGGCGGAACATCCGGCGCGAGATCGAGCGAAGTAAGAATCTCGCCGAGGAAGAACCACGAGCCCAGCGGCTCATTGATGAGGCAGGTGTTCTTGCCGATCCATCCTAGTCCGGCAAGCCGCGCGTAGCTGCGCTCGAGTAGCGGCGCCGTGTCCACGCAAATTTTCCAATCGAATGGCTGGATCGACTTGAGCTTTTCGACCATCTGCTCCAGCCCCCGCCTCACCACATCGTGATAATCCTTGCCCCACGCGTAGCGCGAAACCGCCCGACCGGAGTCTTCAACGGCGGTGTTGTACAGCTTGCCCACGCAAATCAAAGTCTTGGCGCTAGGCAGCAGCTCGCGTGGGTCGCGGCGCAAATCGGCGCGACGGTCCGCGAGATAGCCCATCTCGCCCGCCATACCGCGCTGAAGCCATCGCTCGAACCGCGTGAAGTCTTCGGCGGGTTCGGCCCGCGCCACGCCGCAGAGTTCGAAGCCGCACTCGCCCGCAATGCGCTTGACAGTTCCCGCGGTCACGCCTTCAATCTAACAGGCAGCCCGGAAGCAACGGCGCGATTGGCGTTATAGCTGATGCTTGTATTGCTCCAGCGCAACCTTTACGAGTTGGGCCCGTGTACGAACGCCTAATTTCTCGAACAACATGCGAAGCGAAGCCTTTACCGCGCCTTCGGAGAGATGCACGCGCCCGCCAATCTCCCGGTTCGTCAAGCCTTCGAGGATATAACGCACAATAGTGCGATCCCGCTCGCTGAGTTCCGGACGCGTGGTCGACTGCGTCCGATTGACGGATCGCAACAATGCGGTTACGTATTCTTCTTCGAGCCAAGCTTCGCCGGTTGTGACGACCTTTCGAATAGCCTCGCAAAGCGCCCTGGTGGAGCGGTGCTTGTGCATGATGCCGGCGACGCCGGCTTGCATTAGCTGCACCGCTTCCTGGCCGCTGATGCCCGCCGTCAAGACGAGAATAGGACTTTTGAAACCGCCTCGTCGGGCCGCCTCCACAAACTCCAGCCCACGGTGCTTTCCAAGATCGACATCGAGGAGTACAGTGACCGGCTCGCGCGTGGCGGCGAGAAATGCGAGAGCCTCCGAAGATGTTGCGCACTGCGCCACCAGTCTGAAGCCCACCTCTCTCTCGAAGCTCCGGGCCAATCCTTCGCGGAACATCTCGTGATCGTCGATCAACAGCAGGTTGATGGTTTCGGTCGAGCTATTCATCTGTACATTCGGAAGCGGTGCGCAGTTCAACGGCGAAACCAGAACCTCGAGTGAACCAGGACCTATAGAACCGTGCCGGTAAGGATTCTTCCTTTGCCAGCTTCAGCAGCCATGCGATCATTAGTCCAAATATATGGGTCGAGCATCTATCTTAGCAAGGTCCTTCAACGTTTCCCTTGCGCCAAATTGCAAGGATCGGATGATCTTCCGATATTGACCGAAAGAAATACAGATAGCTATCTAATGGGCGGGCAGCCTGCGGAAAACCTCAAGCTGGCGCACATTTGTAAATCGTGCAATGCCGGCCTGCAATTTGAGCGCTTTAAATTTGGATGCTCATTCGGACGCAATTCTAATTTCTTTAGATATCGATCTGGCGTTCAATCGGCTGTGAGATAAACATTTGACTCTTTGTTGAATCGAAATATTTGATTGGACGTTGCACATAACTCCCGTTAAGCTGGCTTCTCAGCTTGAGGTTGCCGCCCGACGCTGGTCGCGCAGTAGTGGGCGTCATCGATTCGCGAGCGCGCCTTGTCTGCGCGAAGTTCAGCGTTACGACTCGAAGACTGGGAAAGGCTTGAGGAGACATTCAATGGAGAAGAGATTGTCGTTTTCGCAAAAGCTCGTACGTTTGCGCCACCGCATGAGAGACCCCGAATGGCGGAAGTATGGGCGGGTCCTGCTGTTCGGAAAGCTGACCGGCATTGGGCTAATCTTCCTGCTAGCGGTTTTCATGCATCCCGAGATGATCGGATTTGGAGCGCATGCTCAGGCCAGCCCGCCTCCCCCGGATCTCAAGGGCAATGACATCGTGAACCCGATCAATACGGTCTGGACGTTGCTGGCTGCATTCCTCGTCTTCGGGATGCAGGTTGGCTTCACCATGCTCGAAGCCGGTTTTTGCCGGTCGCGTGAGACGGTGAACGTCCTGATGGAGTGCGTAGTGGACACGTGCCTGTGCGGTCTCCTCTTCTACGCTTGGGGATTCGCATTCATGTTCAGTCACGGGAATGGATGGATCGGCCAGCACTGGTTCTTCCTGCAAAACGCACCGGCCACCTACGAAACCACGGGCGTCGCGTTTCTCGCGTTTTGGCTGTTCCAGTTCGCCTTTGCCGATACCTGCTCCACTATCACGTCGGGCGCGATGATCGGGCGCACGGCGTGGATTGGCGATCTCCTGTACAGTTTCTGCGTCTCGGGCTTCATCTACCCGATCATTGGGCACTGGGCTTGGGGACCGGATGGCTTTTTGGCGAGCATGGGCAGCGCGGGGAATTTCTTTCCTTCGTTGGGAATGAGCTTTCACGATTTCGCAGGCTCGACCGTGGTGCACAGCATCGGCGGCTTCATCGCGCTGGCCGGAGCGATTGTATTGGGGCCACGGCTCGGGCGCCGCTTCAAACCCGATGGGGGCGGGCCGATGTTGCCGCACGATCTCACCATCGCTTGCTCCGGCGGACTGATCTTGTGGTTCGGCTGGTACGGATTCAATCCTGGAAGCACGCTTTCGGCCATGGATTTCGCGGGCATCGGGAGAGTCGCCGCGAACACCACTCTGGCCGCGTGCGCGGCGGGCTTCTCCGCTATGTTCGCAGCCTTCATGCTGAGTAAGAAATGGGACATGAGTTTTACCGTCAACGGCTTTCTCGCCGGTTTGGTGGCGATTACCTGTCCGTGCTATTGGGTAAGCCCCACTGGCTCGATCATCCTTGGAGGAGTAGCCGGGATCATCGTGGTATACGGCGTGGAACTACTGGAGCGGCTTCGCATCGACGACCCGATCGGCGCTGTGCCCGTGCACGGAATGTGCGGCATTTGGGGCACGTGGTCGTTGGGCCTGTTCGCCACGGGTCAATATGGCGCTACAGGGCCGATTTCTCCCGACAACAGCATGCCGCTAAAAGGCCTGTTCTATGGCGGCGGCTTTCAAGTGCTTGAGGCGCAGATCATCGGCAACGGAATCATCGTGGTAGCCACTTTTGCGGTTGCCATGGTGGTTATGCTCGCCGTGAACGCGCTCGGCCTCTTGCGGCTTTCGGCGGAACACGAGGCCTACGGTCTCGACCTCCACGAGCATGGCATCTCGGCCTATCCGGAGTATGTGATTTCCTCTGTGGGCCGCCCCGGCGGAATGCCGCCGGAGCCGGCGGCGCAGCCAGCGCTTGGCAGCCAGGCGATGGCCCGTATTGGGTTGAGCGAATCCGCCCATTAACGTTGTTTGGCCACTGACAGGAGATCGCGCGGGTCCTTCTTGCGCGATCTCCTTTTCTTGGGATCACTCAAAGGAAAACTCATGAAGAAAATCGAAGCTATGATTCAGCCTCACAAACTGGAGGAGGTAAAGGACGCTCTGATTGCCGCCGGGGTGGATGGGATGACGATTACCGAAGTCCGCGGCCACGGCCGGCAAAAAGGCCATACGGAAGTCTACCGGGGCCATGAATACAAAATCGATTTGCTGCCAAAGGTGAAGATCGAGCTATATGCCCGCGCCGACCGCGTGGAGCAGATCGTCGGCACACTCGCAGCAGCGGCACGAACAGGCAAGATCGGAGACGGGAAGATTTTCGTCACGCCGGCCGAGGATGTAATTCGAATCCGCAACGGCGAACGCGGCGAGAGTGCACTCTAATGGCGGGCACGAAAACGATTCTGCGTGCTCGACCTATTGAAGCTTAAAACGTTCCAGGCGGTCGCCGCCACGAAGAACTTCACTCGTGCCGCCGCGGAGCTAGGTTATTCTCAATCCAGCGTGACAACTCACGTCCAGGCCTTGGAACGCGAGTTGGGCGCTCTGCTATTCGACCGGCTTTCGCCCCGGCGACTGGTCCTGACCGACGTGGGTCGCCGAATGCTCGATTACTCCGCACGCCTGCTCGCGTTGGCCGACGAGGCAAAGGCCGCCGTTCACAGTCAGACGACGCCGAGCGGCCCTCTTTCCGTGAGCGCGCCCGAGGCCCTCCTGGTGTATCGCCTGCCGGATGTTCTTCGGCGGTTCCAAACTCTCCATCCGCACGTCCAGTTGACCTTGACTTCGCATTCCGATTGCCAATCTCAAATCGACGCCGTCCTGGACGGGGTATTGGATTTGGCGTTTGTTGTGGACGAACGCCTGCTTTCCGGGCAGTTGACGGCAAGGCCTCTGGGGACGGAAGAAATCGTGATGGTGGCATCCCCGGACTATCATTTCGTAAATCCAAGCGGCGATAGCTTGGCGAACCTTACGGAGGAGCGAGTCCTTCTGCCTGGCGAAGGCTGCCCTTTCCGGCAACTGTTCGAGCGGGCTCTTGACGCGGTTCACATTCGGCTAAGGAACACGTTGACCTTAGCAAGCATCGAAGCAACGAAGAAATGTGCCGTGGCCGGCATGGGCATGGCGGTAATGCCGAAAATGGCCGTGGCCCTTGAATTGGAAAGCGGCCGCCTGGCGCCGGCGCCCTGGCCGGGGCTAGGATTTCCAGCCTGCGTCCAAATGATACGTCACCGAAAACGCTCGGCCTCAGGCGCGCTCAAAGCGCTCTGGGACCTCGCCGAACAGAGCTTCTGAGCGCCACACCTCGGCGCAATCCTACATCGCATCTCCGACAATAGTAAAGATATGCCACAACCTTTTCGCGTTGGGCTGGTGCAGATGAGCTGTTCGCCCGATCCGGCGGAAAACCTGGCGAAGGCAGAATGGAGAATCCGCGAAGTCGTGGGCCGCGGAGCACAAGTCGTGTGCCTGCCGGAGCTGTTCCGGTCCCAGTATTTCTGCCGCGAAGAGGACGCCGCTCTTTTCGCCCTTGCCGAATCGATCCCCGGTCCCTCGACGGATGCTTTGGGAAGAATCGCCCGGGAACAGAACGTGGTGATCGTCGCTTCGTTGTTCGAGCGCCGCGGCCCGGGGCTGTATCACAACACAGCGGCCATCCTGGATACTCGCGGAGAAATCGCTGGGCTCTACCGCAAAATGCACATCCCCGACGATCCGCTGTATTTCGAAAAATTCTATTTCACGCCGGGCGACCTGGGGTTCCGCGGTTTCGACACGCCCTTCGGATGCATTTCCGTGCTGGTGTGCTGGGATCAGTGGTATCCGGAAGGCGCCCGCATTTCCGCGCTGGGCGGAGCAAACATCCTCTTCTATCCAACAGCCATCGGCTGGCATCCTCACGAGAAGGCGCAATACGGGGCGGCGCAACTGGACGCATGGCGCACCATCCAGCGCTCTCACGCCATCGCCAACGGCGTGTATGTCGCGGCCGTGAACCGCGTGGGCTTCGAAGGTCCGCCGGAGCGCGGGCTCGAATTTTGGGGATCGTCGTTCGTTGCGGATCCGTTCGGCCAAGTGATCGCCGAGGCGTCCACCGCCGGAGAAGAATCGCTCATCGCCGAATGCGATCCGCGCCGCGTGGAGGACGTGCGCCGGAACTGGCCCTTTCTTCGCGACCGCCGCATCGACGCGTATCAGCCGATTCTTTCGCGATGGCTCGATCGTTGAAAGCGGAGCAGGCTCCGCCGCGCGGCTTCCGGATGCCCGCCGAGTGGGAGCCGCACGAGGCCACCTGGCTGGCGTGGCCGCATGAGAAATCCGATTGGCCGGGAAAGTTCACGCCCATTCCCTGGCTTTACGGCGAGATCGTGCGCCATCTTGCGCGGGTAGAACGCGTCCGGATCCTGGTTCAAGACGCGGACGCGGAACAATCCGCGCGGCGCATTCTGAAGAAATGCCACGCAAATCTGGACGCGGTCGAATTCTTTCACCACCCCACGGACCGGAGTTGGGTGCGGGATTATGGCCCGATCTTCGTAAAGAATGAAGCGGGAGAAATGGCAATCACGCATTGGCGCTTCAATGGCTGGGCCAAATACGAGAACTTTCACAACGACTGTCGCCTGCCCGAATTCGCCGCGAAGAAGCTGGGCCTGCGCCGCTATGCGCTGGGCCTGGTTTTGGAGGGCGGAAGCATCGACGTCAATGGCGCGGGAAAGATGCTGACCACAAAGGAGTGCTTGCTTTCCCCCGTTCAGGCGCGGAATCCGGGCGTCTCGCGCCGCGATCTGGAGCGCACGTTTCAGAACTACCTCGGAGCGGAAAAAGTGATCTGGCTAGGCAACGGAATTGTGGGCGACGACACGCACGGCCACGTCGACGACATCGCCCGCTTCACTTCCCGCG
>DASQJB010000536.1:0-20404 GCA_035631295.1 Bryobacteraceae bacterium
TGACTCAAATCGCGAGCCCTGATGACGGCCTTGCCGAACCCGTCGGCTTGGGCTTTCTCCCCGATGGGAACCGGGCCGTAATCGCCAATTCCAACGGAGCGATTCTGACCGTCGATGTTCGTTCCGGCGAGAAGTCTTCCGTGACATGCTCCTGCAATCCCACCCGGCTCGAGCTCATGGCTTCGCTAGGCGTCTTCCGCTTGACCGAGGCGCCGGCCCAGCCCCAGTACATGTTCGATGGCTCCTCGCTTCAGACTTTCTTCGTCCCCGCCGCGCCTACGAACAATATCCGGAGACCGCGGGATGCTGGCCGGAGGCCGGAAGAATAATGCGCTCGATCCTTGTTTCTTTGGGCCTGTTTGCGGCAGTTGCACTGGGCCAGCCGTCCACCTTGACGATCACGACCGTCGCCCCTTTGTTCTCCGGAACTGTCGGCGTCGGTTACTCCCAAACGTTCCAGGCTACGGGGGGAACGCAGCCGTATTCATGGTCCATCACGTCCGGGTCGGCATCCCCGCTTACTTTGAACTCCTCCACGGGCTCCCTGACCGGCACTCCCACGACCCAAGGCACATTGACTTTCAGTGTTCAGGTGAAGGACTCCGGAAGCCCACAGCAGCGGCTTCGGGCCAGTTCTCGATCACGGTTGATGACCCGCCTCTGGTCATCTCCGCTTCCAGCCTCCCGTCCGCCAGCATCGGGGTCCCGTATTCGCAACCTCTCTCCGCCAGCGGAGGGCTTGCTCCTTATACCTGGAGCATCGCAAGCGGAGCGGTTCCCGGACTCTCGATCGATCCATCCACCGGAGTTCTGTCCGGGCCGCCAACCACGGCCGGAACCTATTCTCTAAAGATTCAAGTGACCGACGCCGCTTCCAATCCGCAGCACTCCGCCAGCCGCACATTTTCGTTTACTGTGAGCCCGGCCGCGCTCACCATTACCACGCAGTCGCCGCTTACTAGCGGCACGGCCGGCGTAGCGTACTCCCAATCACTCGCCGCGTCGGGCGGAGCCCCTCCTTATTCATGGTCTGCCCCAGGCCTCCCCTCCGGCCTTAGCATCGATCCCAATTCGGGAACCATCAGCGGAACGCCGCTGGCGGCGGGGACCTTTCAGGTTCCGGTGACAGTCGCCGATGGCAACCGCAACACCACTGTCCAGCTCTTCTCGATAACCTTCGCGCTTCCACCAACGCCCAGTATCAGCCTGACAGGGATTCCGGGCTCGGCCGGCCTCGCCTCCCAGGTGCAAGGGATACTGGTGACCATCAGCCAACCGTATTCCGGCGATATCACGGGCCAACTCAGCCTTTCGTCCTCGCCTTCGCAACAAGGAGTCAACGACGCCACATTCAGTTCTCGACGGGCGGCACTACGGCAAATTTCACGATCGCTGCTGGACAGACTTCCGTCGCCACGCCGCTGGCCTTCCAGACCGGAACATTGCCTGGCACGATTACCGTCTCGCTGCCGCAAGTTACGGCTTTCACCGTCAACGTCACTCCTTCCACGCCGCCTTCCCAAACCGTCACGATCGCGACTTCAGCGCCCGTGATCACAAGCGCCCAGTTGAGCGTTAGCGGCCAGAGTATCTCCATTCAAGTCGTGGGCTACACTCCCACGCGCGAGGCGACTCAAGCCGCCTTCACGTTTGCCGCCTCGGGCAGCAACCAGCTTCAAACTAGCCAGTACACGGTCCAGACCGGCTCCGCGTTTTCTTCATGGTTCGGCAGCTCCAATGCGTCCAACGCCAATCAGTACGGAAGCCTGTTTACTTACACGCAGGTGTTTAACGTGGCAGGCGACCCTACCGGGGTGAAGCTGCAATCGGTGAGCCTCACGAATCAGCAGGGAACGACGCAGTTTCTTGCTCACTAAACCCACCTTTTGCGCTGCCTAACCCAATCCCCCGAAATCTGAGACCAGTTCGGTCCGATATTGGTGTATAGTAGATATAGCTTTTAGCCGGAGCGGGATTTGGGTGGCCAGATGCAACTGGCTGTCGCATCCATGACGCTCCAAGGAACTGAGTTAGCGTATCTAAGAATCGGATTCTGGGGCAAGATGCAAACAGGTGTCAGAAAGCGGGTCCGGGACAGAGAGCATGCGGCGGCCCACAATCTGATGGAGCTGCAGCGCGGCGAACACGGCATCCTTGACCGCATCGATCTTCCCGAAGACGACGCCAGGCGGCTGATGGAGCTCGGTTTTCTTCCAGGGCACACCGTCACTCCGGCGCACTCCGCCCCGGGTGGCGATCCGCGAGTTTTTCGGGTAGACGGCACAGAAATCGCGCTGCGGCGGGAAACCGCGCGCAAGATGATTCTGCGCCAGAAGGCGAGCCGGGTCCCATGAGCGATTGCCACGGCTGCTCCGCCGCCACGGCGACTCTTCCTCCGCCTCCTCAGATCGACGCGAAACAACGAATCGTCGCGATCATCGGTCCTCCCAACTCGGGCAAATCGACATTGTTCAACCGCCTCACGGGATTGCGCCAGAAGGTGGCCAATTTCCCGGGAGTCACGGTCGAGCATCGCATGGGCCGCGTGAGGCTCGATCCTGGCCGCGAGGTTTTCGTGGTCGATCTGCCTGGAATCTACAGCCTAAATCCGCGCACCGAAGACGAGCGCGTCACGCACGATGTCCTCCTGGGCGAGATGAAAGGTTTGCCGCGGCCGGAGGCCGTGCTGCTGATTCTCGACTCCACCAACTTGAGCCGTCATCTGGTGCTTGCCGCGCCCGTGCTGAGCCTGGGCTTGCCCACGCTCGTGATCTTGAACATGGCCGACGATTTGGCCCGGCGCGGCGGCAACGCGAACGTAGCAGACCTTTCCGAGCAGCTCGGAACGCCGGTCGCGATGGTCAGCGCCACGAAAGGGGAGGGCATCGAGAAAGTCTTTCAATTTCTCGACGGCGCTACCGCCGTCCATCGCCGCAAGCCCCCGCTGATGGAGCTGCCGGTAATCCAGGATATCCCGCAATGCCGCAAGTGGGCCGCCAAGGTTGGACAGCAGTCGAAATACCGGGCGCCCGCGCCTCCTTTATGGACGCGCCGCCTCGATTCGATTTTCCTGCATCCCGTAGGCGGGCCTCTCGTGTTTCTACTTCTCGTTGTGGCGGTGTTTCAGATCATCTTCGCGGCGGGCAAGCCCCTCCAGGATCTGCTGCAGCCGGCCATCGACGGTTCCGGCAAGTGGGTGGGATCGTTCCTCTCGAACGAGAGCTTCCGGTCCCTGATCGTCTCGGGCATCTGGAGCGGCGTGGGCAACGTGCTCTTGTTCCTGCCTCAAATTCTTCTGCTATCGTTTTTCATCGGCGTGCTGGAGGATTCGGGCTACCTGGCGCGCGCGGCCCTGATCTCGGACCGCACCATGGCGCGCTTCGGCCTGCAAGGCAAGAGTTTCATCCCGCTGCTTTCCGCCTACGCCTGCGCCGTCCCGGCCATCATGGCCACTCGCACGATCGAAAACAAGCGCGACCGTATCGCCACCATTCTCATTGCGCCGCTGATGACCTGCTCCGCGCGGCTGCCGGTTTACCTGCTGGTGATCGCCGCGTTTATTCCGGACCGGCCGCTGATCCCGTATGTATTGGGCGCTCGCACCGCCGCAATGCTGGGGTTGTACTTGCTCGGACTGTTGGCCGCTCTCGCCACCGCCCGCTTGCTAAAATCGACGATTCTCAAGAGCTCGCGATCGTCGTTCATGCTGGAGATGCCGCCCTATCGCTGGCCTACTGTGGCGTCGCTTGGATTGCGGCTGCTCGACCGTTCAAGGGTGTTCTTGATGCGTGCGGGAACCGTAATTCTCGGGGTGGCCATCGGCATCTGGGCGCTGACGTATTTGCCGCCATCCTCTCACGGAGAGATCGGCACGAGCTTCGCCGGCCGCATCGGCCATGCCATCGAGCCCGCCATCCGGCCGTTAGGCTTCAACTGGAAAATCGGTATCGGGCTGATCACGTCGCTCGCCGCCCGCGAGACCATCGTCAGCACTCTAGGCACAATCTATGGCGTCGAAGGCGGCGACGAACATTCAGCGTCCTTGCAACAGGCGCTCCACCTGGACTTGACGCCTGGCGGCGCTGTCGCACTGCTCGTGTTCTTCGCTTTCGCCATGCAATGCATGTCCACGGTGGCAGTGGTCCGTCGCGAGACCAGCGGCTGGAAATGGCCCGCCGTCCAGTTCGCCTACATGACCGGCCTCGCCTACGTGTGCGCGTTTCTCGCCAACCGACTGCTGTCTCACTGGGCTTGACCGAACTCCTGGGCGGGCTTGCCGCCGTGGTTGCGCCGCGCGTGCGGCTTCCTCAGCCACAAATAGCAGTGATTGCCAATTCTCCCGGCCCGCGAGCTGTTCACGAATAGCAGATCCAGATAGCGAAAGGGAAATAGGAGCCAGCCCAAGACTCCGTGAACCACCGCGCGCCACGGCTTCCAGGGAAGCCATAGCTTCACATATTCCAGCGTGAACACGAGCATGGTGGCGGTGGGTCCGGTGCGCCATCCCTCCCCGACAACTTCGAATCTGCCGCCGGCCAGCTCTTTCAAGCCGTCGAGCGTAAACCGGCGGAAATCCCGCGGATATTCGTGGAAGGGATGGCAGAAAGGAGTCACCAGGTGCGCGTAGCCGCCCGGCGCGAGCACGCGCTCGATTTCCGCCATCACGCGTTCCGGCGAATGAACGTGCTCTAGCACGGCATCGCACTCTACGCGCGCAAACAGAGCCGGCGGAAACGGCATCCGCTCGGCGTCGGCTACGATGTCGACGCCGGGAACGTGCAGAATGTCTAAATTCACGTAGCCAGGGACTCGCCGGCCTGCGCCGCCGATATAGAGATTCCAGCGGCCGAGTGGGAAATCGCGAGGCTCGCGCGGATTATGGATGAGTGGAAGAGGAGGCTCGAGGAGACGGCTCAAGAACGGCTCTTCGCAATTTCTTCCACAAACGCCGGAACCACCTCGAACAGGTCGCCTACAATGCCGTAATCAGCGGCCTCGAAAATTGGGGCGTCCTTATCCTTATTGATTGCGACGATGGTTTTCGATCCCTTCATCCCCACCAGATGCTGAATCGCGCCGGAAATGCCCACGGCGACATAAAGCTGCGGAGCCACGGTTTGACCCGAGCTTCCCACCTGCCGCTCCATTGGCAGCCATCCCGCGTCGCAGATAGGGCGTGACGCAGCCAGTTCTGCGCCCAGCGCGCGCGCCAGTTCTTCCACAATCCCGATCTTTTCCTTCTCGCCGATCCCGCGGCCCACCGATACGATCTTGCTCGCTGCGCTCAAATCCACGGCGCGCGCCGATTCACGGAAGGGAGACTCCGGCTTTTGGCGAATCTGCGAGGCTTGCAAAGGAGGCTCGAATGTCTCCACAGCCGCCGAGCCCGCTTTCAGCGCATCCGCCCGCCACGCCCCTGCTTGCAGCGATGCAAAATGCGGTCCCGGCCCGTGCGGGCGCATCTCCGCGCTCAGTTTGCCCTGAAAAAGCTGGCGCGTAAAGATGGGCGCCCCATCCTCCGCCCGTGCGGCAATCGCATCGGAGATCAGCACTCGCTCAAACCGCGTGGCCAGCTTTGGAGCGAAGTCGCGCGTTTGATAGGTGTGCGGAAACACCGTCAACTCGGGACTAATCTGGCGAATCAGAGCTTCGAAGGCCGCCGTGTAGCCGTCAGCGGTGTAATCTTGGAGCAGCGAATGCTCGACCGCCCAAACTCTCGATGCTTGCTTTGCAGCGGCTTCGGCGGCTAGATTCGCAATCCCAGAGCCGGCCACTGCCACATCCAGTTCCGCACCCATCGCGGCCGCGATCTCCTGCGCCGCGGCGAACGTCTCCCAGCTCATCCGCCGCCAGGAGCCGGATTGCTGCTCCAACACGGCCAGCACCTTCATAGCACGCGTGCCTCAAACCGCAGTTTTTCGACAAGCCGCGCGGCTGCGGATTTCGCGTCGCCTTCGAAGAGTTGCGTCTGCTTAGTCTTGCGCGGCGCTTCCACACGCTCGATCGACGCGGTAGCCGCAGGCAGCCCGCCAAGATCGGCGGAAGCGATCCGCTTGATCTCTTTCGTTCGCGCTTTCTTGATGCCCATCAGCGTCGCGTACCGCAGCTTGTTGCTGCCGCTTTGAATCGTCAGCACCGCGGGCAGAGGCATTTCGATGTGCTGGAACCACCCGTCTTCCAGCTCGCGCTTGACGCGAATGTTCGCCGCGGAGATCTCCACGCTCATGATGATGGTGGAATGCGGAAGACCCAGCAGCTCCGCCACAATGACGCCGGTTTGGCCGTATCCCATGTCGTCGGATTGAAGGCCGGTGAGGATCAAATCCGGACTCTCCGCCTTCGCTGCCGCGGCGAGCAACTTCGCCGCGCCCAACGCGTCGAGCGCCGCCAGATTGTCTTCTTCAATATGAATCGCGCGGTCGGCTCCCTTGGCCAGCGCCTCCCGAATGGTCTGCTGCGAGCGCGCCGGCCCGGCGCACAGAGCCACCACTTCTCCTCCGTGTTTCTCCTTTAATTGAAGGGCTTCTTCGAGAGCATATGCATCCGGTTCGTTGATCTCGAAATTGAGATCCGCTTCATCGATCCAGCGGCCCGCGGCATCCGGGCGCAAATGCGAATCGCGCGCCGGGACCTGCTTGATCGCGGCGAGGATCTTCATATGCCCATGCGCTTGAAGATGAGGCACCCATTGGTGCCGCCGAAGCCGAACGAATTTGAGAGCGCGTAATCGATGCGCATGGGGCGGGCGTGATTGGGAACGTAATCCAGGTCGCAATCCGGATCGGGGATTTCGTAGTTGATCGTGGGCGGCGCCACCTGATCGCGAATCGCCAGCACGCAGATTCCGGCTTCCAATCCGCCCGCGCCGCCGAGCAAGTGGCCGGTCATCGACTTCGTCGAGCTGATCGCTGCCTTGTGCGCGTGATCGCCGAAGGCGCGCTTGATGGCCGTGGTCTCGATGCGGTCTCCCACAGGAGTGGAGGTGCCGTGCGCGTTAATGTAGTCGATCTGATGCGGCTCGAGCGCCGCGTCGGCCAGCGAGGTCCGCATCACGCGATAGGCGCCGTCGCCGTCTTCCGATGGCGAAGTGATGTGATATGCATCCGCGCTCATGCCGTAGCCCACCACTTCCGCGAGCATCGCCGCGCCCCGTTTGAGGGCATGCTCATATTCCTCCAGAATCAGGATGCCCGCGCCTTCCCCCACCACGAATCCATCGCGCGCGCGGTCCCAGGGGCGGCTGGCGCGGCACGGCTGGTCGTTGCATTGCGAAAGCGCGCGCATAGCTGCGAATCCGCCGATGCCCATAGGCGTTACGGCCGCTTCGGTGCCGCCGCAAATCATCACGTCGGCCTCGCCGCGCTGAATCAAACGGAAAGAATCGCCCACCGCGTGCGCGCTGGTGGTGCAGGCCGTGGCGGTTGCGGAATTCGGCCCCTTAGCTCCAGTGCGGATCGAAACCTGCCCCGACGCCAGATTAATGATCGTCGCGGGAATGAAAAACGGCGAGATGCGGCTGGGGCCTTTCTCGAGCAGAATTTTGTGCTCCCGCTCGATCACTTCAAACCCTCCGATGCCGCTGCCTATTAGCACTCCCGTCCGCTCAGCCTCGTCCGGCTTCACTTGAAACCCGGAGCTCTGGAGCGCAAATTCCGTCGCCGCGATGGCAAACTGAATAAACCGCCCCATCTTCTTGATTTCTTTCTTCTCGATATACGTCGCCGGGTCGAAGTCTCTCACCTCGCCGGCGATGCGGCAACTGAACTGCGAAGCGTCGAACGCCGCGATGGGACCGACGCCACTCCTGCCCTTCTGAATTCCGTCCCAGGACAAGTCCGTGCCCGTTCCCAATGGGGTCACGAGTCCGACTCCTGTCACGACAACTCTTCGGCCGGAGAAGGTTCGAGTTGGTTGGCCGAGGCCAGTGGCTTGTGCGCTAGGTTGCAAGCGTGTTACTTCTTCTTTTTCGATTCGATGTAGTCGATGGCGTCCTTGACCGTGGCGATCTTTTCGGCGTCTTCATCGGGGATGTCGATGTCGAAGGCTTCCTCAAACGCCATCACCAGTTCCACAATGTCGAGTGAGTCGGCGCCGAGGTCATCGACGAAACTGGCGCTGAGGTCGACTTGGGATTCGTCGACACCCAACTGCTCGACGATGATTTGCTTCACCTTCTGTTCAACCGACATGAATCCTCCTGAAAGATTCTCGCTCTACCACGCAAAAGAAGAGTGTAGCGCGCGCCCGCTGGGGCGGCCCCGGTTCCCGCGAGGCGCCGTGGCGCGCCGCGGCCCAAACTCATTGATTCTACCGGGCGTCGAATCGATTCTGCAAGTCGAAGAATGACGACGGGCGCCGCCGGCGCTTTCCTGGGTCTACCAGCTCACAGCTGTTTTCCGAGGTGCGCACAGTCCTTCTCATTCTCGGGATAGGTCTCGCGGATTTGTCCCAGGGTCTTCCGCCGGCCCCAGAACGCTTTCTGCGGAACCTCGCTAGGCGCGAATCCCCGTCACTCAGTCGGATCGCTGATGCTACGATGACCACATGATTCACCGCGAGATCGATCTGGATGAGGAGAGCGATCAAATCCTCGCCTCTCTGGCTCAGGACTATAATGGCGATCTCGGTAAAGCGCTGGGCGACCTGCTTCATGCGCATCAACGTATAGAGGCATTGCCGAGGCGTGCGAAGAGGCGCACCGTGATGAGTTGCCGACGCAAAAGGAGCGCGCTGAGCGCGACTTGCATCGGCCCGCCTTACGCCTAGGGAAGAGGTAAAACGCCGGCATAATCTGTGACCATCCTCTTTGCGGAGGGAGTGCCCGAGGTATTCGCCGAACTGCCGCGGACCGTCCAGCAGCGCGCAGCTCGTTCGATCGAGCTCATTTCCCGCTTCCCGCTCATGTATCCAATCCGTCGCCGCGGCTAATGCGGGGATACCGCTACTTCGTAGCAGGACGCTACCTGTTCTATTACTCCGATTCATCTGCTGAGATACGCGTCGCGGCCATTATCCCCGCTGCAATGCGTCTTGCTGACCGGCCGCTCCAGCAGGCGTTCACTTGGGCTGTGCCGCCCGAATTTCCGGGACCTCGAGCACGCGCGTTCGCGTGGGCGGATTCTCCGTTGCCCAAACCAACGCGCGAACCATCTGTGAGAGGGAAACCAACCCCAAGCGTCGCGCGCCTTCTCGCGTTGTCGGAATCGCTCCAATAACGAGTAAATAGGCTTCAACGACACCGGCCACCAATGTCCCGGCCCCAACACGTACCAGGGACGTAGGATCGTGCACGGGAATGGTTGCGATGCCAGTATTTCTTCACATTCGGTCCGCACGCGAATATAGGCTTTCGTCACCAGCGCGGGATGCGCCACGCTTACATAGAAAAAGTGCGAGACGCCCGCGGAAGCCGCCGCCCCAGCCGAGGCGCGCAGGCTCGCGAGATCCACAGCGCGGAACTCCCGTTCCTTCCACGGCGCCGGATGCGATGTGCCCACCAGATGCACAAAAGTATCCGCCGGCGGAATTCGCTCCGTGAAGCTCTCCGCCTCCAACGCATTGCCGGAAACCGCTTCGGCGCCGGCTGCGACTTTTCCCTCGCTCCCCGGTCTCGTCATTAACTCCTTCACAAGCGCCTTGCCCATGTAGCCGGTCCCACCGCTGACAAATACGTTCTGCATTTATCGAATGTACGAGGCCGCGGACGCAGTCGGATTCCCCGTCCGCCAAACTTCGCCACGGACCACGAAAAATAAATCGCCATTTCCAAGGCTGCATCTTTCCAGCAGGTGGGTCTTGGGGAAACTCGCGGCTACGGGTGCGCGTTCCTTTGCTCCCGTTCCAGATATGCTTGCCGCTTTGTTCTGAACCCTACTAACGACGCGCCATGTGGATCGTCAAAGTCGCTCTCGATCGTCCCTATACCTTCCTGATCCTGGGCCTGCTCATTTTGATTCTGGCTCCCGTGGCGATCTTGCGAACCCCCACCGACATCTTTCCCAATATCGATATACCTGTCGTCTCCGTGGCGTGGATCTTCACCGGCATGAACCCTGAGGAACTGGAAGGCCGGCTTACCACGGTCTATGAAAAGGTTCTGACGACCGTGGTTGACAATGTCCAGCACATTGAATCCACCACGGTCAACGGGATCGTCGTCGTCAAGGTGTTCCTTCAGCCAGGATCGAGCGTCGACCGCGCCAACGCCCAAATTACGGCCGGCTCGCAGACGATTTTGCGCCAGCTGCCCCCGGGCACGCTGCCGCCGCTGATTATCAACTACAACGCCTCCACGGTGCCTATCCTTCAGCTTTCCCTTTCCGGGCCCGGGCTCAACGAACAGGACCTGAACGATCTGGCGCTGAATTTTTTGAGGGCGCAGCTCGTCACCGTGCCCGGGGCCGCTGTTCCTTATCCCTATGGCGGAAAGCAGCGGCAGATCATGGTCAATCTGAATTCCGCCCTGCTTCAATCCAAAGGACTCTCGCCGCAGGATATCGTCAATACGCTCAGCGCGCAAAATGTGATCGCGCCTTCAGGAACCGCGAAGATCGATCAATTCGAGTACGACGTCGGACTGAACTCCGCGCCAAGAACTGTGCCGGAGCTGAACGATCTCCCGATCAAGGTTGTAGGCAACTCCACTATCTATCTCCGGGACGTCTCCCAGGTCAGCGACGGCTTCTCGCCGCAGACTAACATCGTGCGGCAGGATGGCCGCCGCGGCGTCTTGCTCACCGTGGTCAAATCGGGCGCCGCGTCCACGCTGAGCGTCGTCCAAGGTATTCGTGACCTTCTGCCGCGCGTCCAGCAGACGCTTCCTGCGCAGCTCAAGATACAGCTATTAGGGGACCAGTCCGTCTTTGTTCGCGCAGCGGTTTCTGGCGTCGTCCGCGAGGCCGTCATCGCGGCGGCTCTTACCGCGATCATGATCCTCGTCTTTTTGGGAAGCTGGCGCAGCACGATCATCATTGCGATTTCGATTCCGCTGGCGATTCTGACGTCGGTGATCGTCCTAGGCTGCTTGGGCCAAACCATCAATATGATGACGCTCGGAGGGCTAGCTCTCGCAGTCGGGATTCTCGTCGACGACGCTACCGTAACCATCGAAAATATAGCCCGATATTTGGAGGAGGGCCAGCCGCTGCATGACTCCATCTATCAGGGGGCCGCGCAGATCGCTCTGCCCGCAATGGTCTCCACCTTATGCATTTGCATTGTCTTCCTCCCGATGTTCGCTTTGCAGGGCGTGGCGCATTTCCTGTTCCAACCGCTCGCCCAGGCCGTGATCTTCGCGATGATCGCGTCTTACATCCTTTCGCGCACCTTGGTCCCCACGCTGGCTATGTACCTTCTGAAGGCTCCGGAACAGAATCCCGGCCGTTCCCGAAATCCCTTCTCGTGGGCGCTGAAAGCGTTCGACCGCAACTTCGAACGGTTCCGCCAGTCATACAAACGGCTATTGACAACCGCAGTGGGGACTAGATGCTGGTTTGTTCCCGCTTTTCTGCTAATTTGCCTCTCTGCCGCCCTGCTCATTCGCTGGCTGGGACAAGATTTCTTTCCTTCGGTCGATAGCGGCCAATTTATCTTGCATCTTCGCGCAAAAACGGGCACGCGAATCGAAGAGACCGCGAAGCTTTGCGACCTGGTCGAAGAATCCATTCGCCGCACTATCCCGGCGCAACAAGTGGCCGGAGTTCTCGACAATATCGGATTGCCTTACAGCCAGCTCAATTACATGTACAGCACTTCCGGCGTCATTGGCGCCGCGGATGCCGATATCTTCGTCACGCTTCAGGGAAAGCACGGCCCCACGGAGGATTACATTCGTACTCTCCGTGCAAACCTGCCCCGCGAATTTCCCGGCGTCATGTTCTATTTTCTTCCCGCGGACATCACCACGCAGATCCTCAATTTTGGGCTGCCCGCGCCCGTGGACGTCCAGGTGGAAGGGCAGGATTTGCGGAAGAATCACGAGCTTGCCAGCCAGGTACTGAACCAACTCAGGCACGTCCCCGGACTTGCCGATTTACGCATTCAACAGGAAACTGACTATCCGAGATTTAACGTGGACGTGGACCGCACCAAAGCCGCCATTGGCGGCTACACACAGCGCGACATCACCGGCGCAATGCTCATCGCGTTAAGCGGCAGCTTCCAAACGACGCCCACTTTCTTTCTGAATTGGCAAAACGGCGTGCAATACAACCTGGTGACCCAAACTCCGCAATATCGGATTCAGTCTTTGCAGGACCTGCAAAACACGCCGATCAGTTCGCCCACTATGGTCCGTCCCCAAATTCTTTCCTATGTGGCCTCGATCGATCGAGGCAACGAGATGCAAGTGTTGTCCCACTACAACATCCGGCGCATCATCGACATTTACGGCGCCGTCCAGGACAGCGATCTGGGGACGGTAGGGCGCGAGGTCAACCGCATTGTCGGCGAGAATCAAAAGCTGCTGCCGCGCGGCAGCTTCTTCCGAGTCCGCGGACAAATGGAAACCATGCGGACATCCTATACCGCGCTGCTAGCGGGGCTCGCGGCGGCCATCATCCTGGTGTACCTCCTGATCGTAGTGTTTACCCAATCGTGGCTCGATCCGTTCATCATCGTTACGGCGCTCCCCGCCGCGCTGGCCGGCATTATTGTCTTCCTGTTCCTCACTCATACTCACCTCAGCGTGCCCGCTCTCATGGGGGCCATCATGTGCATGGGAGTCGCCACGGCGAATAGCATTCTCGTCATCGCATTCGCGAAAGAGCGGCTGGCGGCGGGGAGCGAGGCATCGCAGGCGGCGATCGAGGCGGGATTCACGCGTTTCCGGCCGGTTCTGATGACGGCTCTCGCCATGATCATCGGCATGATCCCCATGGCGCTGGGGCTGGGCGAGGGCGGCGAGCAAAACGCCCCTCTCGGCCGCGCGGTCATCGGCGGCTTGCTCCTCGCCACCGTGGCGACGCTCATCTTCGTTCCCGCGGTGTTCAGCTTAGCGCACGGCATCCGGTCGGCATGTGGGTTCTCGTCGCCGGGACGCGGCCGATGGCGGAGGCGGTCATGAGATCCCGCCGCGCCTTTCTCGCCCTCTTCGCTCTCGCGGCGGTTCTGGGGCTCGGGTTTTTGATCTATTCCGGCATCCGCACCCGCCTCGAGGCCGCAAGCACCCTCGCGCGCATGACCGAGCAGGCCGCCGTTTCCGACGTCGCCGTGGTCTATCCCAAAAAGAACCCGCCCATCGTGGAGCTCACGTTGCCGGGAGGTACGCAGCCGTATATCAATTCTCCGGTCTTTGCGCGGACGAATGGATATTTGGTGAAGTGGTTTCACGATATTGGATCTCGCGTGAAGAAAGGCGATCTGCTCGCCGTCATCGACACGCCCGAGCTGAATAGACAACTGGAACAGGCTCGCGCCGACCTGGAGACTTCGAAATCGAATCTGGCGCTGGCGAAGATCACGGCAGACCGATGGCAAGGTCTCATCCAGACCCGCTCCGTTTCTCAACAATCCACCGACCAGGCCGTCCAGAACCTCGCCGCTACGCAAGGCGCGGTCGAATCCAATGCCGCCAACGTCCGCCGCTTGGAAGACCTCGTGTCGTTCGAAAAGGTCTATGCTCCCTTTGACGGAATCGTGACCGTCCGCAACACGGATATCGGCTGGCTCATCGACGCCGGGGCGAATCCCGCGAGCAGCCTCCTGTTCCAGCTCGCCCAGATAGACAGACTCCGAATATTTGTCGCCGTTCCTCAAGTGTATTCGCGCGCGGCGGAATTGGACGCCACGGCCACAATCACCTCGGATGAGTTTCCCAAGCAGGCCTTCCACGGAACAATCGTCCGGACGTCCAACTCTATCGATTTGGCCTCGCGAACATTGAACACGGAAGTGGATGTAGACAACCCAACCGGCCGATTGTTGCCCGGCGCCTACGTGCAGGTTCATCTTAAGCTGCCTACGCAGATTTACGCCGTGACGATCCCATCGAACACTTTGCTCTTCCGTTCCGAAGGATTGCGCGTCGGCGTGGTGCGCAACGACCATGCGCAGTTGGTCCCGATCACCATCGGCCGCGACAATGGCGCGACGGTCGAAGTGATTTCGGGGCTAACAGCGAAGGATGCCGTGATTATCAATCCGCGGGATTCTTTAATAAGCGGCGCCCCCGTCCGGATCACCACGCAATCCGAGGGCGCAGCGCCATGAGATCTCCTGGCCTGCGGCTCTTGCTTAGCGGAGTAGTCCTGCTCGCGGGTTGCCTGGTTGGCCCCAAATATAAGCGGCCTTCCGCAACGGCGCCGCCGGCCTATAAAGAGCCTCCTCCGGACTCGTTCAAAGAAGCCGGGCAATGGAAGACCGCAAAACCTCTGGCCGATTTCCCTCGCGGCGCATGGTGGGAGATCTTCGGAGATCCTCAGTTGAATGCGCTGGAAGAACAGGTTACGGTTTCTAACCAAGATCTGAAAGCTGCCGAAGCCCGCTTCCGCGAGGCGCGCGCCACGGTCAAGTACAACCGCGCGGCGGAATTTCCGACGGTCGCCGTGGCTCCAAGCATCATGAGCATCCGCGATTCACCCAATGGGCCGTACTTTCCCGCAGGCTTCAGGACCATATCCTCCACGGGAGAGTTCATCCTGCCTTTCGACTTCTTCTATGAGATCGACCTGTGGGGCCGAATCCGCCGCACGGTCGCAGCCGCACGCGAGGAGGCACAAGCCACGGCTGCCGATCGTCAAACCGTCAGCCTGAGCCTTCACGCCGAGCTGGCCATCGATTATTTCGATTTGTGCAGCGCCGACGCCCAAATCAGGGTGCTAAACGAGACCGTTCGATCTTATTTCGAACTGCTGCAACTCACAACGGCGCTTTTTCAGGGAGGGGCGGCGCCAGAGACGGACGTGGCGCAGGCGCGGACCCAGTTGGACGACGCCCGCGTCCAGTTGACCGACGTCTTCGTGTTCCGCGCGCAGTACGAGCACGCAATCGCTGTCCTGATGGGAAAGCCCCCCGCAGAATTCAGCCTACCGCCGAAGCCGCAAAACCTCGCCCCTCCGGTGATCCCGGTGGGAGTGCCGTCCCAGCTTCTCGAAAGACGCCCCGATATCGCGGCCATGGAGCGCCGCGTCGCCGAGGCCAACGAGCAGATCGGCATCGCGCGAGCCGCTTATTTTCCGACCCTCGTCTTGACCGCCACGGGCGGCTTTGAAGGAAGTGGGATCTCGAATTGGCTTAACTGGCCAAGCCGCTTCTGGGCGGTAGGTCCAACGTTGACGGAGACGCTGTTCGACGCCGGGCGCCGCCGCGCGGCTTCCGACGCAGCGCGGGCGGGTTATGACGCCGCCGTCGCCAACTACCGCCAGACCGTTCTCACTGCATTTCAAGAAGTGGAGGATAATCTGTCCGGGCTTCGGGTGCTTGAAACCGAGGCTCAGCAGCAGAACCAAGCCGTTTTTGACTCCAAGCGGGCAGTGGAGCTGTTTACGTACCGGTATAGAGGTGGAGTAGATCCATACCTCGATGTAGTGACGGCTCAAATCACTGAGTTGGCGAACGAACGCAATGCCGTCGACATCCAGCGCCGAAGGATGGAAGCCAGCGTTTCGCTAGTCAAAGCGCTCGGCGGCGGATGGGATGCATCCAAGCTACCGCCCCCCAGTTCGTTGCGCTGAGAGCGCGTCACGCTAAGCACGGTCCTGGCCGCCGAGCGCCCCATATGGGATACTCGACCAGATGAGCGTCGTCCGCCAGTGGCTCCAGCGGCCCCAGAACGTCTGGCTGCGGAGGGCTCTTTTCCAGATCCACTTGTGGACCGGGGTTGCCGTCGGCCTTTATGTTCTTGCGATCAGCATCACCGGCAGCGCCATCGTCTTCCGCAACGAAATCTACGGAGCCTATTCTCCTAAGCCGATTATTGTCGACACCTCTGGGCCGCGCCTGACTAAAGACCAGCTCAAAGCAGCGGCTCATCGCGCATTTCCTGGTTATTCGGTCACATTTATCTGGGACGCCAGAAAGCCCGACCAAGCTATCGAAATTTGGATGGAGCGCAACGGGACGCAGAAGCAGCGGCTGTTCGATCCTTATTCCGGCAAGGACCTGGGACCCGCCGTGCCCGCCCTCATTCGGGTGGTTGCGTGGATGTCCGATTTCCACACCAATCTCTTGCGAGGAGAAAAAGGACGGATCGTAAACGGCGTGGGCTCGGTCTTCCTGACCCTGCTTGCGCTCACCGGGCTCGTGATCTGGTGGCCGGGCGCCAAGAACTGGCGGCGCGGACTCGCCATCCAGTGGAAAGCCAATTGGAAGCGAGTCAATTTCGACCTCCACAGCGCTATCGGCTTCTGGACCTTCGCTTTCGTGTTCATGTGGGGCGTCACGGGAATTTATGTGGTCTGGCCCACGCCGTTTCAGAGAGCCATCAATCGCTTCTATCCTCTCGATTTCTACCGCTTGGTCACCGAAGCTCCGCCGCCCGCCGCTTCCGTCGCAAAGCGCACAGAGCGAGGCGCGCACCTCGACTTGATGGGCGAAAGTCGCGCCGCGCTCGTTGTGCGCGAAGTTTCCGGAGAGTTCATCACGGTTGCTGACGAACAGCCGCCTCCGCCGCGCCGCCGGGGCCGCCGCCCTCCGCCGCATTACAGCACTGGCGACAAAATCGTCCGCTGGTTCACGTATCTCCACTTCGGCAACTTTGCCGGACCCAAAACGAAAACGCTCTGGGTCATCCTTGGCCTCGCGCCCGTCGGCTTATTCGTCACCGGCGTCTTGATGTGGTGGAACAGGGTGCTGCGCCGAAGCAAGGCCGGCGCGGAGGTCGAGCCTCTCGCTGTACACTGAAGGTTATCTTCTGAGCCCCAGTGCCGGTCTCTGAGTCGGTCCGCGTCGACTGGATAGAAGGAAAGTGCAGATGAGTGAACCAGCAGCGGCGCGCCCGACTCCTGTCCTGCCCCTGGAAGAGATCGCGGAGCTCGCCAAAGAGAGCGGCAAACCTGCCGAAACGTTGATGAAGCTGGTGGCGCTGATCGCGCGCCGGTTTCAGACCAGCGTGTGTTCGGCCTACCTGCTGGAGCCGGACCGCGCCAATTTGGTGCTCGCCGCCACCATCGGCCTTCGGCC
The DNA here is from genome assembly GCA_035631295.1 of Bryobacteraceae bacterium. GTDB lineage: Bacteria > Acidobacteriota > Terriglobia > Bryobacterales > Bryobacteraceae > Palsa-187. Next base: position 17,119 of record DASQJB010000536.1, read on the forward strand.
TCAGAGCATCGGTAAGCTGCGCATGGGAGTACACGAAGGCTTGGTCGGCCTGGTGGCGGAACAAGTGCAGCCCGTGGCCGTCAAGCACGTCCATTATCATCCGCGCTTCAAATACTTTCGCGAAGCCGGCGAGGACGACTACCAGTCCTTCCTAGGCGTCCCCGTGGTGGATCGCGGCGTATTGCAGGGTGTCCTCGTAGTACAAACCGTCGAGCCGCGCTCCTTTGAAGAGTCCGAAATCAAAATGCTCGCCGACGCCGCGGCCGAAGTCGCGCCGGTGGTCAGCGAAGCGCGAACGCTCGACCGCTTCATCGCGCCGTCGCAGGAACGGCTGTGGGCTCTGGCCCGCAACTTGTGGTGGTGTTGGGATCACGATTCCGCGAGTCTGTTTAACGAATTCGATCCCGAGCGTTGGCGGCTGCTCAACCAGAATCCCGTAGCGTTATTGAGCGAAATGCCGCTAGCCGTTATGGACCGCCGCGCGCAAGAACTGGTCCTCCATAGCCGCATCAATTACGCCTATCGCCGGCAGCAAGAATATCTGCAAGGCGATCGCACCTGGGGCTCTATTCATGCCGGCGTCCTGCGTCCGCACCCTGTGGCCTATTTTTCGGCTGAGTTCGGCCTGCACGAATCTATCCCGGTGTACTCGGGTGGCTTGGGCGTGCTCGCCGGCGATCACATCAAAAGCGCTTCCGACCTCGACATTCCTCTGGTTGGCGTCGGGCTGTTCTACAGTCAGGGCTATTTCCGGCAGCGGCTGGATTCCCATGGGTGGCAGCAGGAAGAATACCTTGCCACCGATGCCACCCAGCTCCCCATGGAGCGCGCCATTAGCCCGAGTGGAGAAAAAGTTCGCATACAAATCGAAACCCGCGGCGGCCCCATTCGCGCCAGGGTATGGCGTTTGAAAGTAGGACGCTGCGATTTACTCCTGATCGATTCCAACGTCGAGGGAAACACGCCGGAGGATCGCGAGCTTACCTCGCGCTTGTACGGCGGCGACCGCCGCGTCCGCATCCGCCAGGAGCTGCTGCTAGGCGTGGGAGGCTACCGAGCTCTTCGCGGCTTGGGAATCACGCCCGGCGTACTCCATCTCAATGAAGGACACAGCGCCTTCGCCGTGCTGGAAGCCATTCGCGAGTCGATTGTGGACGAAGGGCTCACCTTTGAGCAAGCCGCGCGCGACATCGCTCGCCAGGTCGTATTCACCACGCACACGCCCGTTCCCGCCGGCCACGACCGCTTTCACGCCGGCTTGATCGAAGAGCACCTCGGCCCACTTCGCGAAGCGATGGGCCTCTCTCACGATCGCTTGATGTCGCTGGGCCGCGAGAATCCCGGCAATCCTTACGAGGAGTTCTGCATGACGGTGCTGGGCCTCAAGCTCTCCCGCCGCGCCAACGCCGTCTCCGCCCTGCATGGCGAAGTCTCCCGCGCCATGTGGACCGGCCTGTATCCCGGCAAATCCGAAGACGCCGTTCCCATCGGACACATCACCAACGGCGTGCACGTGCCTTCCTGGCTTGCGCCCCAAATGCACCGCCTCTACGACCGCCATTTGGGACCGGATTGGCCGCAGCGCTCCAGTTATCCGGGCGCCTGGGAGGGAATCGAAAAGCTGGACGACGGCGAGCTTTGGGAAACTCATCTCAGTCTCAAGACCCGGCTAATTGGCTTCGTACGGGCGCGCGCCAAGGAGCAAGCCAGCCGCCGCGGCGAATCTAATGGGGCCATTGAGAGGCTTGAACGGGTGCTCAGCCCCGACGCGCTCACCCTCGGCTTTGCGCGCCGCTTCGCCACCTACAAGCGCGCCAGCATGATCGTGCGTGACATGGAGCGGCTGGCCTCCATGGTCAACGATCCAAAGCGGCCGGTGCAATTCGTCTTCGCCGGCAAGGCCCATCCCCACGACGAACCCGGCAAGCGGATCTTGCAGGAGATCGCCAAACTGATGCGCGACCCGAAATTCGAGGAGCGCTTCGTTTTTGTCGAAGACTACGACATCAACGTCGGCCGCTACCTGGTGCAAGGCGTGGACGTCTGGCTGAACAATCCGCGACGCCCTCTGGAGGCCTCGGGAACCAGCGGCCAAAAAGTCGTTTTGAATGGTGGCCTGAATCTCTCCATCCTCGACGGCTGGTGGGCCGAAGCGTATGACGGCCTCAACGGCTTCGCCATCGGGACCGGACGCACGCATTCGAACGTGGAGATCCACGACGCCCGCGATAGCGAGGACCTCTACCGCGTACTTCGCGAGGAAGTGATTCCCCTCTATTACAACCGCGACCGCGACGGCCTGCCGCGCGGCTGGATCAAGCGCATGAAGCGCACCATCCGCACGCTGGGCTGGCGGTTCAGTGCGGATCGCATGGTCCGCGACTACACGTTGAATTGCTACGTGCCCGCCGCGGGCGGCCGTTCGAGCGATATGGGCCTGGCCCAGTAGTCCCGCGCGCCGGCCGTCCCCAACGCCTTCGTTTCCAGACACCTATGATTCCGGCTCCTTCGGAAATCTCTCCCTCCGTGCTACCTGAATATCGAAAGGACCAAGGCCGATGAAAACCGACGACCGTTACCCTCGCGCTCGTGGCGCAGGCACTCTTGCCTGCCGCGTCGAGACTCGTCTCGACGCCGGGGCGCTCCCATGAAAAACGAAAAGTGCAAAACGAACCCATTTTTTCCCACGGAATCCAAAGAAGCGAAACCACTTCCGCCCTAACAGAACGAACCCATTTTCGAACCCGTAGATCGTCTCCCTAAGCAGTGTTCCTATGAGACGGGGCGCCACGTGCATTAACAGCCTTGACAGGTAGAACATCTTGTGGAATACTCGGGTCCATGGCGAAACGCGATTCCGCCCCTCGCAACGAGATGCTGCAAGGGACCCTCGATATGCTGGTGCTTCAAACTCTGGTCCTTGGCCCCGCCCATGGCCACACCATTGCCTACGCGATCGAGCACGCCTCGGAAGACGTTCTACAGGTCGAGCACGGCTCCCTCTATCCCGCATTGCATCGACTCGAAGACCGCGGCTGGATCGCCTCGTTCTGGGGAACGTCGGAAAGCAACCGCAAAGCGAAGTATTACCGCCTGACGCCCTCCGGCCGGAAGCAATTGATCGAGGAGACCACGCGGTGGGAGGAGATGGTCCGCGCGATCGGCCGCATTTTGAAACCGGCCGCGGAGTAGGCTTGTGAATCGAGGCTACCTTCTTGGTAGGGCAGTGCATCCCGCAACAGGTTCGCACCACGGCACGGCCTCGGTTGTGAGCCCCACAGAGCAG
>DASQJB010000537.1:0-7858 GCA_035631295.1 Bryobacteraceae bacterium
ACGTAATCGAATTCGACGTCCTTAAGCTGGGCTGCGTCGCGACGCAGCGTGCCATAGGTGGTCAACACCAGGTCGTAGCCCGAAAAATCGTTCGTGCCGCGCTCCGCGCCGGTGTGATCGAGAACTTTCAAATTCGGCGTAAAGCGGGACGCCTCTTCCTTCCAATTGAAAACCAGCGAGCGCGGAACTACCACCAGTGAAGGGCCGATTTTTTCGCCTGATTCGCGTTGCGCGCGTCGCGTTTCAAGCAGCGCCAAAACCTGCGCCGTCTTCCCGACGCCCATATCGTCGGCAAGGCAGCCGCCGAAGTTGAATCGGCGCAGAAACTCAATCCAGCCCAACCCTTCGCGTTGATAATCGCGCAGGCGGCCGTTGAATCCGCCGGGCTGTTCGGCGGCTTTGACGCCCTCGAAGATGCGGAGCTCTCGCCGCAGGCGCTCGAAGGTCTCGTCACACCGGGCTTCCGGCTGCACCGCCAGCAGCGCGTCCAGTAGCCCAGCCTGGCTGCGGCGGAAGCGGATATGACCATTCTCGGCCGACCCTGCGCCCGCCAGCATGCCAATGCGGCGCAGCCACTCCTCCGGCAGCAAACCGTAGGTGCCATCATCCAGCCGAACCATGTTCTCACCGCGGCGCAGAGCTTCTAACAGAGCAGGGAGTTTTGCTGTGGTCTCGCCATAGTCCACGCGGCCGTGCAATTCGAACCAATCGACGCCGCTCGAAATATCCATGTGGAATCCGCCAGGCCGCTTGAAGATCTTACCTTCGGCTTCGATGTGCCAGCCGGAATCCACGAGCGCCCTCACGATGCGCGGGAGCCTTGTGGGCGTGAGCTCCCAGCGCGGCTCGGGCTCCCAATAGGTTCCGGGAGAGTAGCGCAGCCCGAGTTTTTCCAGAAGCTCGGCGGCGGTTGTCTCCGCCGCCTTGTCGCGCCGCAGGAAGCGGCGGGCTGCGGGATCGTACATGCCCCGAGTTTTTTCCTGCCAGGGTACGAGCCACCCGTCGTATTCAAACGACAACTCCGCGGGCAGTTTTTGGCCGCGCGGAGCGCTTCGAATCTTCAGCGCCGGGCGCGGCTTCGGCATCGCCTCCTCGTAGCGCAACTCCTCCGGCAGTTCCAGCGGAGGCAGGCCAGGCGCCGAAAGGAGCGCGGCCAGCAGGTGGTCCCGGTCCTTTTCCGGCGCTTCAATCGACCCGCCTTTGTGCAGGTGCGAAATCCATTCGAAGGGCGTGCCGTCGGCCAGCGGCGCGACGCATTCTTTTGTGAAGACGAAGCCGCTCTGGCTAATCAGCAGGGGAGCGGTCAGATCTATACGCTCCGGGCCCCTACGCAAACACCCCGCGACAGCCCATCCCTTCTTCTCGGTTCGACGCAGCTCGAGTTCGAAGCGCCAGGCCCCGCCATCGTCCCACCGAATAGGCGTTAAATCATTCCAATCGTTGCCGTTCCGTAGGAAGCAGCGGCCGCTGCGCGCCGCCAGAGGGATCACGATGCGGGCCAATGGATGATCGAGCAGCCGCGAGCTGGAAATTTGATCGCTGTCGCCCGCGTAGCCCCAGCCGTAATACTGCACCCCGCCCGCAATCGCAGCGAGAATTTCCCGATCCGTGTCGGGAAGACTTGGAATTTGATTGCGCCGCGGGTTGAGGGCCTTGGCTCGGTTGTGGCCGGAGCCATTGGCCTTGGGGTCGCGGCTGCCGAGCGACAGCACAAGCCGGCCCGCGGTCGCGCTCGCCTGCACTTCCACGGCGTAGAGGATTTCCCGTTTGGCCGGCCATGTCTCGACCGGCCGCCTCTCTGGTCCGGCGGGATGGACCAAAGCGTCGATTTGTGTCTTCCAAAACGGCGGTTTGGGAGGGGGCTTCGGAGCCGCCACTGGTCCGGGGCGAGCCGGCGCGGGCGGACCGTCGAAATCCACTTCAGGGTCGTGCATCGCCTCATGGAAAACCGGGCTGCGCGACGAAGCCGCCGACAAATAGCCTTTTGCCTCGGAGGCGAGGAGAGTGGCCCACAGGTGCTTACAGGCCCCGTCGGTTTCGAAATAGGCGCAGTCGCACCAGCCCGAAAGAACGCCGTGTCCCCAGTCGAGCTTTACATCGTAAATGCGGGAGCCTCGAACGTGGGCGCCGACCGAGTCCGCCGAGCCGTACTCCACGCGCACTCGGCCTTGCCAATAGTATTCTTGACCTCGCGCCCGAATCGCCGAATTGAAGTACCCGCCCAGCTTGCGCGAAAGATTCATACCAGCCTGTTTGCGGGGAGGTTCAAATTTATTGTACCGTCCATGCGGCGAACTGCGTTATCATTGCCGGATCAGGAGGAAAGCCCGTGGCTACAAAATGGTTCTTTGAGGCCGATTATCTTCAGGCCTGCAATTGCGATTACGGTTGTCCTTGCGAGTTCGAGGCGCCGCCGACGCTGGGCAACTGCCAGGGCGTAGGAGTCTGGCGTATCGGCCACGGCAAGTTCGGCGATCTCGCGCTCGACGGCCTTCATCTGGGCTTCGCGGCGCATTGGCCCCGCGCGATCCACCAAGGCAACGGCACGGCTGCGCTGCTGTTCGACGAAAAGGCCGGCCCCGAGCAGCGCGACGCATTGGTGCGAATCGCCACGGGGCAGGAGGGGGGCATGCCTTTCGAGATCATCGTCACCACCGTCTCGACCGTGCTCCCGTTCCAATACGTCCCGTTCGAATTTCATTTTGATTGGAAGCGTAGCTCCGCTCGCGCCGGCGATGTTGCGAAGATTCAGGTGGAGCCGATCAAGAACCCTGTTACAAAACGAGAGGAAGGCGTGCGCATCGTGCACGAAACGGGCTTCATTTTCCAAAGTGCGGATGTAGTCTCGGGCGCGGTGTGCGAGGCCAACGTAGACGGACTCAAATTCTCCTGGCCGAATAAAGCCGCTTTTGTCGCCCATGTCCGCTACGGCAACTGATCGCCCAGCGATTCTGGCCGCGCTCGCCGCCCTTACGGCCGCAGCTTGGGCGTATCTGGTCTACGATTCGCAGACCATGAGCTGCGCGCGCTGGATGGCCGGCGGCACGCTGTGGAGCTTCCCCGGATTTCTGCTTATGCTGGCGATGTGGAGCATCATGATGGCCGCGATGATGATTCCTTCCGCGGCTCCGATGATCCTGACTTTTGCAACTGTCTACAGCCGCCGGCGCCAGCGCGGAGCGCCGTACGTTTCCACCGCCATCTTCGTCGCCGGTTACCTGGCGGTATGGGCCGCGTTCAGCGTCCTGGCCACTGCCGCGCAGTTCGCGCTGCAATCGGCTCACCTGCTCACGATGACCCTCACCAGCAACAGCGCGCGGCTCACGGCGGCGCTGCTGATTGTGGCGGGGCTGTTTCAATGGACGCCGTGGAAGCGAGCCTGCCTGAGCCACTGCGCAGGACCGCTGGGATTCCTCGCCGCCTCCTGGAGAGAAGGCCGCTTCGGAGCGCTCAAAATGGGCGCACATCACGGCTTTTATTGCCTGGGCTGCTGCTGGGCGGTCATGGCGCTGCTGTTTGCCGCCGGCGTCATGAACCTGCTATGGGTAGCGGCGCTTTCGGCCTTCGTGCTGGCGGAAAAGATCGCGCCGAAATACGTCTCGCGCGGCGGCGGCCTGGCAATGATCGCCGCGGGCTCGGCCTGGCTCGTGCTTTAACCGCCGCAGCGAGCGGGATTCTTTACTAAGAGCCCGTCATGTGGCTCAAAGCGAATCGCTCGCCCGCAGGTGCCCGCAATTCGACTCTCCGTTGCGTCAGTTCGGCGTCCACGCGCAGCTTGCGCGTCGGCGCGGGATGGTCTCGGCACTGCCTTCCCGGCCTACGCCTTATCCAGCCAGGCCTCTACTGCGAATTCGTCCGGCGGGATGGAATGAACGCTCACGTTCTTCAATTGGATGGCGTCCTTGCGCCGCCGGCGCCCCGCGCCGCCCGCCACTGGAAGCGATTGGAGGCCGCCCAAAATCTTAGGCGCGTAGTAGAAGAAGATCTTGTCAGCGAAGCCGGATTCGAGCACGCTCCAGTTCACCTTGCTCCCCGCTTCGATCATCAGCGACAGATATTTCTCGCGCGCGAGCAGTTCCAGCACGCCGGGAAGGCTGACGCGGCCATCACGCCGCTCCAGCACTTCCACGCGCACGCCCATCGCTGCCAAACGCTTGCGCCTTTCTGCAGATGCGGCCGAGGTAGTTACCGCCAGCACGTCCTCCCGGCAGGATGTCGCCAATGCGGATTCCGGCGGCAGGCGCAGTTGTGAATCGAGCACGATACGCAGCAGAGGCCGGCTGCGCTCCAGGCCGGTCCGATCCGTCAAGCGGCAATTATCGGCCAGCACCGTGCCGATGCCGGTCAGGATCGCATCGGAGCGGTGCCGCAAAATCTGCACATGCGCGCGCGCCTTTTCGCTGGTGATCCATTCCGGTGTATGGCCCAGCGCCAGGTCGTCCTCCGGCGCGGCGATCTTTCCGTCTAGCGTAAGCGCGGCCTTCAGCGTGACCAAAGGCCTGCCGGTTCGCATGAAGTGGATGAACGGCTCATTCAATTCCGCGGCACGGTCGGCTCCACTGGCGTCAAGTTCTACTTGAATCCCCGCTTCGCGCAACCGCAAGAACCCGCGGCCCCGCTCCTGCGGATTAGGATCCTCCATCGGCGCAACCACCTTTCGGACGCCCGAAGCCACGATCGCGGCCGTACAGGGCCCGGTGCGGCCCTGATTCGAGCAAGGCTCCAGCGTGACGTACATAGTCGCGCCGCGCGCCCGGTCCCGAGCTTCTTCAAGCGCCACAATCTCGGCGTGCTTCATTCCCGCGTAGGTGTGGTATCCGCGCCCCACCACCTCGCCATCCCGCACCACAACCGCACCCACGGCCGGGTTCGGGGACGTGCGCCCCAGGCCACGGGAGGCCAGCTCCAGAGCCTCTTCCAGGAAGGAATTTAGCGCTTGCATTAATCGAAAATCGACGCCACGAACGTCTCCGGCTCGAATGGGAGGAGATCGTCGATCTGTTCGCCCACGCCGACGTATCGAATCGGCAGATTCAGCTCGCGCGAAATGGCCACTACCACTCCGCCCTTGGCCGTCCCGTCGAGCTTGGTGAGGATGATTCCGGTGATGGCTGACGACTCCATGAATTTGCGCGCCTGCTCCAGTCCGTTCTGCCCTGTGGTCGCCTCCAGCACCAAAAGCGTTTCATGCGGCGACCCCGGAATCACCCGCTCGGCCGTCCGCCGCATTTTTTCGAGCTCCGCCATCAGATTCGTTTTCGTGTGCAGCCGCCCGGCGGTATCCACAATGACGTAGTCGGCCCTTCGCGCTTTGCCTGCCAGTAGCGCATCAAAAAGAACCGCGCTCGGGTCGGAGCCTGCCTGTTGCCGGATCATATCGATGCCGGTGCGCTTTGCCCAGATCTCGAGTTGTTCAACGGCAGCGGCGCGGAAGGTATCGGCGGCGCAGAGCAAAACGGAGCTTCCGTCGGACTTCAGCCGGTTCGCAAGCTTTCCGATGGAAGTCGTTTTGCCTGTCCCATTTACGCCGACGATCATAATCACGGTGGGCGGCTCGGCCGCGCGAGTTACGGGCCGCTCGGTCGCGTGCAAAATCTCCAGCAGATATTGCCGGATGAGGAATTTGAGCTCTGCGGAGTCGCCTACTAAATGGCGCTCCACGCGTTGGCGGATGCGCTCCAGGATTTCCGCCGTCGTCGCCGTGCCGATGTCCGCCGTGATCAATGCGTACTCCAGCTCGTCGAGCACGTCCGTATCGATCTCTTTTCGCCCGCTGATCGCATCTTCGAGCTTTTCCATCAGCCCGGCGCGCGTCTTTTGCACGCCGGCCTTCAGGCGATCGAGGAGGCTAGGTTTGGAGGTGAGCATCGGAAGGATTTATTCGATTTTAGCGAAACCGCGATCGATCCTCTTCGCTCTAAAATGTTGGCATGAGGCGGCGCGCGTTTCTGATGGCGGCGGGCGCCGCGGCTCTTTCCCCTTGGAATACTCGGGCGCAGGCTTCGCTCGGGACCTTGGCCTGGGTGGAAGATGTGGCGGGCGGAAGCCTGTGGGTTCGCGACCTCCCGGACGGCCCGCCATTGAAGCTTGCGGCGGCGGGGGGCTTGTATTCCCCCCGATTTTCGCCCTCGGGTCAATGGATCGCGTTTCAGGATCAGGCCGATAAGCAATGGATCGTGGCGCGCGACGGGCAGGCCGTCGGGGCTGAACAGCTCCCGCCCGAAGATCGATCGCTTCTGCACTCCAACGGCGTCTTCGCGCCCGATGGCCAGCGCAACGTCTTTTCGCGCGTCGTTCCCGGCAAGAGCGGCGATGATTCCCGTATCGGGCAGCTCTGCATGGCCTCGCTGGCCGCGCCGGCGGATCCCGAGCCGCAAGTCCTGGTCACGAATGAACAGGGCGAAATGCAACCCTACGCATGGACGCGCGACGGCAAATCGATCATCTATTGGAGCGCCGACGAGTTCTCTGCATCGACTTGGTCCGACGGAGTGCCGCTCAAAATCGTAAACGTCCAGACCGGAATGGTGCGCGATCTGGGCGTATCCGCGCTCGCCGATGAAGATATGCTGGACCTCGCTCCCTCATCCGCCGGAAACAAGCTCGCAGTCACCGACGGCGACGGCCGCGAGACCTGGGCGGGCAAACGGGTCGCGATCATTGATCTGGACACCGGCGCCGTCCGTCACTTTTTTCCGAAAGATGTCGCTTCCATGTGCCCGTCATGGTCACCCGATGGCTCGCGCATCGTCTGCTCCGCCGGGCCTGACGCCGACATCGCGTATAACAAGGCGAATGCAGGCCGTACCTACACGGTTGTCCGTCCTGATGGCAGCAAGGCGATTGAAACGATCACGCCCGATTCAAACATCGGCATCGGCGGCGGCGAGGAGGCTCACGTCTATTTGCAGCAGCGCAAGATCTGGCTGCTGGACGTTACCGGCGGCAATCCTCCGAAGCAGCTCACCAGCGACGCGCGCCACCGCGATGAAGAGCCTATGTGGTCGCGCGATGGCAGCCACATTTTGTTCGCCCGCATGGACTACGATGGCTACCAATCGCTGTGGCTCATGGAAGCCAGCGGCGCGAATGCGGTCGAGGTATGCCGCGTGCAAGTTTCGGACGATTTCGGCAACCCCGACAGTTGGTTCGGTTATTACGGCTACATCAATTGGCGCAAGGGATTTGACTGGCGCCGGTAAGCTCCTCTAGCGCGCGGCTACCGCAACCGGACCCTCAAAAAGCGCCACTTCCACATCCCCAAACGGACCCAGCCGGCGCGTGCGCCACTCATGAAACTCCGGGCGTCGCCGGAACCAGCTTTGCCAACCCAAAACGTTTCTATCTCCTCCGTAAATCAGGAATCGCCCGGCGGAAGAGAGCGTGTGCTCTGAAAGGTCCGCCGCATATTGCTCCGACTCCCTCGAGCGCTCGAAGGGAAACAGGTACGGCTTGCCTCCTACCGGATAGATCAATAGATGGCAGTACAGAAAACCTGGCAATGGATAATCCGGTTGCCATATGGGAGACTTCGCCTCAATAAACGGGCTGGGATAGATTACCGGCGTGGAGGGCGAAAGATTCAGGGCTTTGATGGTTGCCGCTGCATCGCGCCAGTTGGAGTTGTCGTGTCGCGGCCGCGCGGTGCTCCATTGGCCCAGGAACAGCAGCGCTCCCAGGCCCAGCGCCACGGACATAGGCCGCCATTGTTCTTCGGGAATGAAGCAACCGGCGATCGCCGTCGCGGCGAGCCCGGTTGCCGGCAGCACCAGCGAAAGATAGCGTGGCACGAAGACGCTATTGCCCGTGAAGCGCGAATACAAGAACAGCGCCAGGGGAAACCACAGCCACCATCCCA
>DASQJB010000538.1:0-12752 GCA_035631295.1 Bryobacteraceae bacterium
CCTCCCGAGCTACGGACATAACGAGTACGTATTTCCCGCCGATCGGGGAAATGTCCGCTTCAAGGGCACGCAAGGCTATCTATGGGATCTGCGCAAACCCTTTCGGGCCGCATGCGATCGTGCTGGAATCAAGGACCTCCGCATTCACGACCTGCGCCATATGGCGACGACCATCCTGTTCCTCGAAGGCATTCCTGAGGCGATCATTCGCAAGTTAACAGGGCACCGCAGCCGGGAGTTGGAGCGGTACGAGCATCTCTCGCCCGCTTTGAAGCGGCAGACCGTCGAGCGTATTGTCAGCGTGCTGGCGAGCACAGACACAGCTACTGACACAGGCGCATCTAGAGAGTCCGATAAAAGCTTGGAAGTATTTGAAGGGAATGGCGGGGACGACGGGGCTCGAACCCGCGACCTCCGACGTGACAGGCCGGCGTTCTAACCAACTGAACTACGTCCCCGCTTGTTGAGTCGGGCAACCTTAGAATACCACAGGGTTCCTTCGCGGTCGCGGTAAAGAAGCACGAAACACGCCTCGATGTTCCATCATCACAATGAATGGCAGAGCCCGCAAATCTGCCGAATAGCTCCTTAGCGGTCCGGAGTCTGTATGCGCAAAACTACATTTGATTCAACCGAGTTTGATAAGTCTGCACCGGCAGACGAGAGATGGCTAGATCTGGACAAGATCGCCAAAGTCGCGGTGACATCCGAAGACCTTAGCCGCCCTATCGAATCCGCATTTGGTGTCGATGGACCATCGGGCTGGCGGGCCGGAGGGAAAGGCGAACAGACCATTCGATTGATTTTCGATCGGCCTCAGCGAATAAAGCGGATATGGCTGCGATTCGTGGAGACGGAAACCACGCGGACGCAGGAGTTCTCACTCCGTTGGCGGCCACAAAAGGAGGGGCCCGCACGGGAAATCGTACGGCAGCAGTGGAACTTCAATCCCACGGGATCTACGACCGAGATTGAGGATTACAAGGTCGACTTGACCAATGTGGTGATTTTGGAACTGAAAATCAATCCGGACATAAGTCAAGGCGAGGGGCTCGCGACGCTCGCCGAGCTGCGGGTCGCGTGAGAAGGCGGGCTAAAGCCTGCCCCACAGGGCTGCCTCTAAAGGTGCCGGAACGGTTCCATGCCGTTCCCTGCGCTCTTTGCCGCCTCCGCCTCCAAAGACCGGCTTACCAGTTCCTTCGATCCCAGGCCGACCGCCAGAGCTAACGCCAACACAATTCCGCCAAAGAGAATTCCGAAGGCGAGATTGACGATGCTCGCTCCGATTTTGAGCTGCTCGAGAGCCATCGCGACCGCGACCACATTGACGAGCCACTTCACCCCGACCGCCAGAAGCCGGGCATACTGCAGGTTCATATTCACGCCCCCAATGAGCACGCTACGAGCGAGGAACCGGGCTATTATATTTCCCGCGAGCAACACCGCCAAGGCGATCAAAACATTCGGCAGATAGGCGAAAGCGCTCTGAGCCAATTGCGATGTCAAGGTCGCATCGAAAGACGCTATCCCGACAAAGAATCCGAAGAGGATAATCATCCAAGAGACAACTCGCGTCACTAGCAAGGTCGGGCTTTTGCTGCCTGACCACTCCGCCGGTGAAGCAAATCCCCAATGTTTCGCCCGCTCGTCAAAGTGAATCCCGGTGAGCGAGCGCCGCAACCCGAGGGCGATTACCCAGGCCGCCAAAGCCGAAATGAACAATGCCACGATCAGCGCCACGATTCCGGGAAGGAAACTGGCGACCTGGCTTAGCAATCGGCTGGTGGATTCCGTCAACGCCTGTTCGGCTTTGTCCCACATAGTGGACTCCTTTCTATTCGACCATCACGGATTGAAACGATCAGGCCATCGCCAGCGCGAGACCAGATATGGTCTGGTGGCCTCGAAGGCCTGGCAAAGCCGCTCGATCCGCTGCTCCGCGGCGCTCGCTGCCGCATTCTGCATTTCGAGCGCATAAGACGCGAGCCACCCCAAGTACAGCGGCGTCATGGCGCGCAACAGGTGATCGCGGTTCATCGTTCGGAGGCGGTGCCCGAGCGCAAAATCGTATACGGCGCGCGCCCACAATTCATCGGGCATGCGGAATTGCTCCGGCGGCAAGCTCGAAAGCTTTCTCAATTCAAAGAGAATGGCGGGCGGCAGCACCAGACTCCAGACCTCCAGGAGATCCCGCGTGCCCAGCCGGAATAACTCCAGCATGCGCCCGACGTCGAGGGCGGCGGCCTGGTCTTCCGGAACCGTCATTCGTTCTCCAAAAGACGGCGTGTAAAGCGATTCACGCGGACGCTGCCAGCAGGCCGCGTTCCGCTCGACATCAAGAAAAAAAGGACCCAAAACTTGCACCAGAACAGAACTCAGGTTGGTCCAATCGATCGGAGGGTAGAGGCGCACGCCGACGTGAGCCTGGCAGATCTTGAAACTGCTGCAAACGGCCGTTGCGGCAATCGAAGTGGGCGCTTGTGCTCGCTGGGCGGGCCTGGCTCCCTGGTCGAGCCCTATGATTCGCTGGTATAAACGCCGGGAGATGCCCAAGTCCGGACCGAGCGGATTCTGAATTCGCGCTCCGTACAAGGCTCGAGTGAGTGGCGAGAGCAAAGAGTCGTTCAGCAGCCCGTCAAACTTGCCATGAGCGTAACAGGGCGTGACCAGATCGAAGTCCAATTGCAGCACGGGTTGGACCAGCCGCGAGATCCATTGCGAAGTGAGCGTCTGGAGATCCGACGCCAACACGCAAGCGGCCCGCACGCCCAGTTTATCCCCAGCGGCGAGAACGGACAGGTAGGCGCTCGCCATGTTTTCAAAAGGCGCGATCGAGGAATTCGGACCCAGGAGAGTCCAAGGCACGAAGAACACGGGATCATTCTCGGGGGGCGCGAAGGCGCTTGCGGCGTCGGGAGCGCCCTTGCCGTCCTGGCTTTCAGGTCCGCGGCCCTGAATGACAACGGTGCGCGGAATTTCGCGCAGTTTTTCCAGCGCCTGCCGCACAACCGAAATCGAAAGCGCGCCGCCGCGATCGGCGAGCACGCCAACCATCAGGTCGGCGGTGGCGATGCGGTCGATCCATTCCCGGGCCGCTTGCGGGATCGATTCTGCTTCCACGCGTTCGCGTCTCCCTACCTTTCTCTAAGTAACAGCCGCACAACGAAGGCGGGCGGCAGTTACTTTACCGAAATAACGCGGCCGCCCGCCTCTGTGCGGCTAGCTGCCCACCGCGGCGGCGGCTACAGCGAAAGCGATAACAAGCCCATCAGGGGAATCCGCAGCCATGTAGGCCGGTTATTCAATTCGTAGCGCAGCTCGTAGAGAGCCTTATCCAATAAATAAACGTCGAGCAACCGTCGAAAGGCATCTTTGCCGGCCGGCAAAATTTCGGCTGTTCGCGTCGTCTCGCGGTACGCGCGCAGGAATTCCGCGGCGCTGGATCGCTCCCACAATTGGGCCCATGGTTCGAGCCGGGTCAGATCTTCCGGCCGCCGAGTGGTATAGTTCATCAGCGTGGAGTACGCCGCATAGCCAAAAGAACGCAACATACCGGCAACGTCTTTGAGGGGAGACTGCTTCGCGCGCCGCTCGGACAGCGGCCGCGCCGGTTCCCCTTCAAAATCGATGATGACGTAATCGGTTTTCACACGCAAGACCTGGCCCAAGTGATAATCGCCGTGAATGCGAATCTTCTGGGCTTGCAACTCTTCTCCGCCGAACGAACGGAAACGATCGAGAATGTTGCGGCGCCGGCTGAGCAGAAGAGCCGCAAGTTCTAGCAGGTCGTCCGGGAGTTGGGCTAAGTTTTCTTTCAAGAGGTCGAATGTAGCCGAGGCGGTTTGGCGAAGTTCCGCAAACGAAGTATTCAGGTCGGCGGCGGTCAAGGGTTCCGGAGTGAATGCCGGATCGGCGGTGGGCGAAGCCAGCGCTATATGCAGTTCGGCCGTCCGGCGCCCCAAGGTCGCGGCGGATTCCAGATATATGCCTATATGATCGCGGGCCACCTGAGATGTAGGTTGCTCAGCCAATTCCACGAGGTCCATCGTGCGCGCGGCTTCGCCCTCCGCCGGAAAGGCTACCGGCGCGCTCGTCTCATAGAATCTACCCAGTTCCTCCACGGTCAATTTCCAGCCATCCCCCTCATTGGCGACCAACGTTTGCAGCATGGCCGCGGTTGACGGTTCTCCCGTCTGCGGCATGTAATCGATGGAACCCAGAAACGCGGGGATATTTTCGAAATGAGCGTGCTGCGTCAAGTACTGGCCGATCTCGCAATCCGGGTTTGGCCCGGATTGTTGACGGCGGAATAGCTTCAAGATGAACCGGTCGCCAAAGAGAATAGAGGAATTGCTTTGCTCCGCGGAACTGCGGTGAACCTTAAGCTGGGAACCGTCTTCGCCTCGGAATGCCGCGGATCGAACGCCCCGAAGCATTGCATGCTGCGCGGCCGTCTGAGTCTGCTTCGCGATCAATGCGAGAAGTTCTTCGCAGGTTGCGTCGTTGAGAAGAGCATCGCAAAGAACGCCGGCGCCCTCGTCGGAAAAGATCCTCGCGATCACAGACTTGGAAGCCGACTGGCGAAGTTCTTCCGCGCGATCGCCAAAGGTCATCCCGAGCAAGGCCATATAAGTCTCCGGTTCCCCGCGCTCATATCGCACTTCCAGCATGGTCAAAGCCGAATTGGAAGCCTGCAGGATTGCCCAGTCAACGATGCCGGCAGAGAGGATGCGGCGAGACTTACCGCCAAACCAGCGCTGTTTGACAAGGTGCTCGGGAAGGAATTCGGTTTCCAGGCGCTCGCGCTCCGATTCGAATAAAGACTTCCAACCACCATAGGCAAACAGCGAAGCTTCTTCCAACGCGGCGCCTTCGCCGGCTCCTTCCGGCTGGCCGTGAAGCTCAAGCCAGAGGATTCCGTAGGGAGCCAGAGTCAGACGGTAGGGTTGCTTCTCGATCTTTGGAAAATGCACATACCCGAGCATTTCCACGGGCGTCATGCCGGCCAACTCGGAGAGTTCAAGATCCACCGGCTGCGCGAACCTGGACAGGTTGGCTACGCACAGGATCTGCTGGTTGTCATAACGCCGCAGATAAGCCAGCACCTTGCGGTTGGCCGGATTCAGGAACTCCATCGTTCCACGCCCAAAGACCTGGAATAGTTTCCTTAGCGCGATCATGTTTCGCATCCAATTCAGGAGCGAAGACGGATCGCCCTGTTGCGCTTCGACATTGATGGCCTCATAGCCCCATACCGGATCCATGATGACCGGACTGTACAACCGGCCGGGCGTGGCCGTAGAAAAGCCGGCATTGCGGTCGGCGCTCCATTGCATAGGCGTTCGCACTCCATTGCGGTCGCCGAGATAGATGTTGTCGCCCATGCCGATCTCGTCGCCATAATAGATGATCGGCGTGCCAGGGAAGGAGAAGAGCAGGCTGTTCAGCAGCTCGATTCGGCTGCGGCTGTGGTCGACGAGCGGGGCCAGGCGGCGGCGAATTCCGAGATTGAGCCGCATGCGAGGATCGGCGCTATAGGCCAAATACATATAGTCGCGCTCGTCGTTCGTCACCATCTCGAGCGTCAGCTCGTCATGGTTGCGCAAAAAAAGGCCCCACTGGCAGGTCTCCGGAATCGCGGGCGTCTGGCTCACGATGTCGGTGATCGGCAGCCGGTCTTCCTGACGGAGCGCCATGTAGATGCGGGGCATCAGGGGAAAATGGAAGGCCATGTGGCACTCGTCTCCGTCGCCGAAGTAGGGCCGCACATCCGTGGGCCACTGATTCGCTTCCGCCAGAATCATGCGATTGGCGTAGCCCCTCTCCATCTCGCTGCGAATCTTCTTAATGACCGCGTGTGTTTCGGGAAGGTTCTCACAATTGGAATTCTCGCGTTCCACCAGATACGGAATCGCGTCCAGGCGGAGGGCGTCGACGCCGGCTTCCAGCCAGAAACGCATGACTTGGACGATTTCTTGGAGGACGAGCGGATTGTCAAAGTTCAAATCCGGTTGGTGGGAAAAGAAACGGTGCCAGTAATAGGCGTTGGCTTCCGGATCCCAGGTCCAGTTGGACTTCTCGGTATCGGTGAAGATAATGCGAGCATCCTGATATTTCTTGTCGGTGTCGCTCCACACGTAATAGTCGCGCTCGGGCGAACCCGGCGGAGACCGGCGAGCTCTCTGAAACCAGGGATGCTGGTCGGAGGTATGGTTGATGACCAGCTCGATCATTACCTGCAAGCCGCGCTCGTGAGCCGCCGCAAGAAACGCCGTGAAATCGTCCATGGTTCCGTACATGGGGTGGACGCTCAAGTAGTCGGATATGTCGTAACCGTCGTCCTTGAGAGGCGAGGGGAAAAACGGCAGCAACCACAGGCATGTAACTCCGAGGTCCTGAAGATAATCGAGTTTTTGCAGCAGGCCGCCGAAATCTCCGATTCCGTCGCCGTTGCTGTCTTTGAACGCCTTCACGTGAAGCTCGTAGAGGATTGCGTCCTTGAACCACAGCGGATCGCTCGCGCTGCCCGGTTGCTGCATCGTGACAGTATCTTTATCGAGTTCAGGCTGCATGGGCGGCCTCAGCATTGAGAATCGACGCTTAGCTTTTGCGCCCTACGCATAAGGTTGATTCGGCAGGTCTCGACACGAGTGTCGAGACGGCAGACAAGAGTGCCTGCGCCACGACGAAGGCGTGTCGGCGCCTGCTCTATAGATAGTAGTCAAAATCCTTCTCGCTGCGAATTCGTTTTCGGAGGTGCAAAATGTGGGCCGGCGCCCTCTCCGGCGCCAGTTCAACATAATTGCGACTTCCTTGCCACAGATAGCGGCTTTCGGACAATAAATCATGCGCTTGAAAGGCATGGCTTGGATCCAACCCCAGGGACTCAAGGTTCAACTGAATCCAGCTTCCTTGTGAGTGGAAGGGATCGAGATTCACAGCCACGACGATCACGTTGGACAGATCGCCGGTCGATTTGCTATAGCAGATCACCAGCGGGTTATCAGTAGGGTGAAAACGCAGGCTGTGATTGCTTTGGAGCGCCGGGTTGGCGCGCCGAATTTGATTTACGCGAGAAATCAGGCTCTTCAGGCTCAATGGCGAATTCAAGTCGCGATGCTTTAACTCGTATTTTTCCGAATTGAGATATTCTTCGCTTCCCGGAGCCGCGGCGGCGTTCTCACAAAGCTCAAACGCGGGACCGTAAATTCCGTAATTCGACGCGAGCGTGGCGGCCAGAATCAGCCGGATCACAAAGGCAGGGCGCCCGCCCACTTGCAGAAACTCGGGCAAAATATCGGGAGTGTTGGGCCATAGATTCGGCCGAAGATAATCGCTGATCCGGCTTTGGGTCAACTCGCTGAAATAGTCCATCAACTCCTGTTTCGTGTTGCGCCAGGTGAAGTAAGTATAAGATTGAGAAAACCCAAGCTTGGCCAGCCGATGCATTAACCTTGGCCTCGTGAAGGCCTCCGAAAGGAACAGGAGATCCGGGTACTCTTGCTTCAGGGCTGCAATCACCCATTCCCAGAATGCAAAAGCCTTGGTGTGAGGATTGTCCACACGGAAGATGCGCACGCCCTCCTTGGCCCAGAACAGCAGAACGTTTCGTAACTCTTCCCAAAGCTCGCGCCATTGAGGCGTCTCGAAATCGAAAGGGTAAATGTCCTGGTATTTCTTAGGCGGATTCTCCGCATATTGAATGGTTCCGTCCGGCCGCTTGCGAAACCACTCCGCATGGTCGCGCGCATAAGGATGATCCGGGCTGCATTGGAATGCAATGTCCAGCGCCACCTCAAGGCCATGTTTTTTCGCCTCGGAGATCAGCCGCCGGAAATCATCCAGGGAGCCCAGTCCCGGATGGGTCGACGCATGCCCGCCTTCCTCGGCGCCAATTGCCCATGGGCTGCCGATATCCTCCGGTTGCGCCACGACGGAGTTGTTCTTGCCCTTGCGGAATGTGCGGCCGATGGGGTGAATCGGTGGAAGATATAGCACATCAAACCCCATCGAGGCGATGTAGCCTAGCCACGCTTCGCAGTCCTTAAATGTGCCGTGCCGGCCAGACTCGCTAGCGCAGGAGCGAGGGAACACTTCGTACCAGGTGGAGAACAGCGCCTTTTCGCGTTCCACCACTACCGTTAGTTCCTTGGCGTATTGTTTTGCGAAACGCCGGGCCGGGTAGCGATCCATGAGCGCCGCGAGTTCTTCACCCAGCGCCATCGCGACCTTGGACTCCCGGTCGCCCTCGTGACGGAGCAGACGCGCCCAGTCCGCGAATTGTGCGGAATCTTGCCCGGATGTGCGCCGGGCGGCATCCTCCAGCAAATCGGCGCCTATGAGCAGATCGACGGTCAGGTCCTGCTGGGCCTCATGGCGTTTCACCAGATCGTCGCGCCAAGTCTTAAAAGGATCAATCCAGCCCTGGATGGAATAAAGGTACTTCCCGAGCTTTGTGACCTGAAAATCGGCGCGCCACCGGTCGTTTTGGAGGGGGCGCATGGACTTGGCCCGCCATTCCCGATCTGTGTCCGCACGGTAGAGGACCTCACAAGAGATCGACTGGTGGCCATCGGCGAATACGTCCGCCTCAACCACTACGTTCTCGCCCACAACCCGCTTGATGGGAAACTGGCCGCCATCGATCTCAGGTTGAACCCCTTCGATGACTACGCGCGAGCGTCCATCGACCTCGTGATGTAGGGTTTCGCTCAATTCTGGAGTTTCAACCAGCGCACGCATCTGGCATCAAAAGGACCGTTCTGGAGTGAGAAATGTTTCTCTCCAGTGGACGGGCGGGCCGTCCTCAGCAATCATCTTGCCACATTTTCTGGAGATGGATCAGGGCAGATCGACTCGGCTGGCTTTGACGCATTCAAGGGCAAAAACATACATTCCTGCCGACCAAGCCTGATCGCCGACGCCCATCGGCAAGCCACTCTCGCCATGATGCCACTCGTTGAACCCGCCTTGCTCATTCAATGCGGCAAGATTTCGCAGCGCGTGCTCAGCCGCGACCCGCCGGCCCGCCTTCACCAGGGCGGCGACATAGAATCCGCCGATAAACGGCCACACTCCACCGTTGTGATAGTGGTGCGGCAAATTAAGCGCGCCATAATAGTCGCGCCAGTCCGAGTCGCCCGGGCGCACCACGGGAGTCAAGCTTTGGAGGGGCCAGGTATTTAATGAATGACGCTCGATGAAATCGAGAATGGCGTCGCTGCGCCGCTGATCGGCGACGCCGCTGAGAATTGCCAGCAGATTGCCGAGCGAGTCGAACCACTCGCCGAACGCACGAAAGCCGAGATACGGCAAATAGTATTCCTCATCGACGAGATGCCTCTTTGGCGGTATCCACCGCTCTCGGCCCAGCGAATCGCGCTGCTGGTTATCGGTGCTGAATGTGTGGGAAATATGCGGGAGCGTGTACCCATCGCCGCGATACCAAAACAGCCTATTGATTTGATCCGTTACGTGGCGGGCATGGCGGAGATAGTGTTCACTCGCCGCGGGAGCCGTGAGCGCCAGTTGTTGCGCCGCTGCGCGAAGCGCGATCACGTAAAGGCAATTCAGATACAGGCCCTTACCGCGAGTGCAGAAAAGGTCCTGCCAGTCCGAGCCTTCGTGCATCTGGAGGAGACCGCTTCCGTCAACGTCCTGACATTCGTACCACGCGAGCACGGCGCGAACGGTGGACGGGTCGGGCTCTAGAAGAGAGCTGCCAATGATCCACCAAAGTCCGCCGTCGGCGTAGGCGCGGAAGTTGGGCCGGCCCGTTTCCGAGTCGATATTGTTCGGAATCTCCCCGGCGCGGGACCGGTGGCGCCTCAGGGTAGAAATGCTTGCATGCAGCGCGTCTTGAATCTGATCGTCATGAATCAAACGGGCGCCCAGCAAGGTGATCATGCTGTCGCGCGCCCAGATCTGACGGTAACCGCGCGCCCGGCCCGAAGCCTTGAGACCGTCGGGGACGCAGCAACGTCTGAGGGATTCGGCCGCGCCGCGATAGACTCTCTCTGCCAGATCCAATTGACATTTTAGACCAATGACGCTCCATGCCGACGGCGTGGACCGCGATTCTGGAATTTTCACCCGCCGTTCCACGTAAATATTTCGAAAATGCGTTCCTTTGAGAACCGTGGCAATCCGGTTTGTCCTTTTTTTTAAAAGTCTTCGGACTGGGCCGAACAATGGCAGAAAGGATGCATTCGGGCGAAGCGGAAGGTTGGAAAGCGGTCATGAACGGCCCCCGGTTGATCGAAGCGTGGAACGCCCTAAATAACACGATCAAGGGGTACTGGAGTCGAGCCTTCGCCGGCCAAAAAGACGTCATTCTTGTCGCTGAGGGTGATCCGGCGCTGCGCAAAGATCTGATGGATGTCCTTCGTCACCAGCATTATCGGACGATCGAAGCCTGCGATGGAACGGAAGCAGTACGGATGGGCGCCCGCCGCCAGATTGACCTGCTAATGACGGGCCTCCGATTGCAAGATCTCGTCGGCTGGGAACTAGTAGAACTTCTCAGACTAGATCATCCTACTCTTGCGGTTGTGTATATTGCTTCTAACTACGAGGATTGGTGGCGTCTAGGCCGCAAGAAGTTTAAGTCGGCCCTCTTACAAGTCCCATTTCGCCCCGAAACCGTGCTGGAAGTGGTGCGTCGGGGACTGGACACTCATCGGGAGCTCAATTCGCGGCTGAGGCTCGTCGGTATTCAGCGCTATCAAATGCCTCGCTGAGACGGCGGGACTGCGGAAGTTTCGACGTTCTGTTCGTTGTTTGTCCTCGACGAAAATGCCGCAGTCGCCGGGGCGCCGCGCTGAGATCCGCACGTGCGCGCGTAGACTTTCGTGAATTCGGCGCCCAGGAAGAATAACTGTGCGGAGTAATATACCCATACGAGCAGGACCACGATTGAACCAGCTGCCCCGTACGTTGAAGCGAACGCCGCTTTGATCAAATACAAAGCGATGAATTGTTTCCCCACAGTGAAAATCAACGAGGTTATACAGGCTCCGACCGCCACATCCCTCCACTCGAGTTTCGCGTCCGGCAAAGTGCGATAGACAGCCGCAAATAGGGCCGTGGTCATCAGGTACGAGGTGGCGAACGTCGCCTCATGCAAGAGGGATTCGGGAATGGCCAAACGGGATCCCAGGAACCTGCCCGCCGCGGTGACCCAAGCGCTTGCCGCCAGGGATATCAAGAGCAAAAATCCTCCACCCGCGACCAGGGCAAAGGAATAAAGTCTCTCCTTCCCCATCCGTAGCATCGTTTTCAGACAAAAGTTGCTTGGGTGCGTGGGAGCTCGCCACAGAGCATTGAGGCCAGACCGCAGTTCTACCATGACAGAGGACGCGCCAAACGCCAGCATAAGAACGCCCAACAACGCCGCTATGGTGCTCGTATGAGGGCGTTGAGCAGCCTGGATAAGCGCCTGAATCGCCATCGCGACGTCCCACCCAACCACGTTGTGAATCGCCTGGGCCAGCTGTCCTCCAGCCGCTGCTTGGCCGAACATAAGGCCCGCCACGCTTACCATGATGATCACCACTGGCGAAAGGGACAGTAAGGTATAGAATGCGAGCGCCGCGCTGAGGCGGGGGGCGTTATCGCGATTCCATTCATCCACGCTCTGTTTAATGAGTCCGGCGATGATTTTGCGCCGGAGGACAAGAACGCGCTTGAACTTTAGCAAGCGTTCGGCAGGCTCGCCGCGATGTCGCGCCTGGGCGTGCCCGTACATCTGTGTTTTCTGCGGGCACTTAGAGGTCCACGAAGCCCGTTCGCCGTTCGCGTATGGAAGGCTTGGTCCAGCTAGGCTGCCTTAAACCTCGGGAAGTGGAAGCTGGCAATTCCGCCGGAATTAGATGAGGCATGGAACTGAAAATTTTACACTATGCTCCGCTCGCTCGGTGGAGAGCTGGCTTTTGTTTTCATCGCCGCCCGGTGAAACCCTTAGGATTTGGCTCCTGAAATGCAAGGCGACGGTCCAGTGGCGCGCCTGGCTGTAAATTCGAGCGCCGGTTTCGTGTGCGTGTTGGGGATTTTTGTCTCTGCGGCGAGTGGGCAGATCGCAGGTTTGGAAGGCAAGCGCATTGTCGATATCCAGTTCCAACCCGCGCAGCCGCTGGATGCCGCGAATCTGGCAATTGCGCAGCCCCAACCCGCGCAGCCGCTGGATGCCGCAGATCTGGCAACGGCGCTGCCCCTGCACAAAAACGAGCCTCTGCGGGCCGAAGACGTTGCTAACGCCATAGATAGCCTATTCGCCACGGCCCAGTTCCAGGATATTGCCGTTGAAGCGGAACCTTCGGCTGACGGAGTCATCGTTCGGTTTGTGGTCCAAAACACGCTATTCGTGGGAGGCGTGAACGTCGAAGGCAAGGTGGGAGCGCCTCCCAACCGCAGCGAGATCGCCGCCGCCGCCCAATTGACTCTGGGCGCTCCCTTTCGCGAGCAGGATTTGACTCGCGCTTCGGAGGCCATCAAGGATCTTCTGACAGCGAACGGTCTCTATGACGCCAGCATAACGCCGGAAGTGCGGCGGAGCGAGAATGCCGAGCAGGCCTTCATCACCTTCCGTCTTGAGGAGCACAAGCGCGCCAAATATGAGGCGCCGGTCATTCACGGAGACGCCAAGCTCGCCGACAGCACGATCGTGCGGGCGACGGGCTGGCGGGTTCCAATCACTCACTGGTGGCGCCAGGTAACCGACGCGCGCACGGGCAATGGCGTTCAAGGCGTGCTGC
>DASQJB010000539.1:0-16119 GCA_035631295.1 Bryobacteraceae bacterium
ACGAACCACGTGGGTAAATCCTTACGCTCGTAGATCAAGCGGTCCTGAGATTGCGGTTGGCCGATGCGGTGGTAATAAATGGCCTGGCCGGAGAGCGCGGCTTCCAGTGCTTTTCCGGGCGGAGGCTCCGGATATCGAGAATAGAAAAACCCTTTCCCATCCTTGGTCCACGAAATGCTTGAGAAGCGCATCCAGCGAACTTCGTCGGGCAGGTCCTTCCCGGAATCCACATCTCGCACGTGGAGCGTGCGCCAATCCGCCCCGCCCTCGGAGAGACCATATGCGAGCAGTTTCCCATCGCGGGAAGGGGCCCAATCCGCTAGCGACACAGAACCGTCTGGAGACAGTTGGTTCGGATCGATCACCATCGCCGGTGGAGAGGTCAGACTCGAGCGCATGTAGACGGGGGGCTGGCGTTGAAGCCCGCTGTTTTTCACGTAGAAATAACGGCCGCCTTCGCGAACCGGAATCGACACCCTCGGATAGTCCCAGAGTTCTGTGATGCGCTTGACGAAATGCTCGCGCATGGGGAGCTTGGCGAGATAGTCGAAGGTAACCTGGTTTTGCGCCGCCACCCAATCGGCGACGGCCTTCGAATCGAGATCTTCCATCCATCGGTAAGGGTCGGCGATCTTCGTGCCGAAATAGTCTTCAACGACGTCGCCCTTAGGCGTGGATGCATAGGTTACTTTGGACATAGCGGAGTTGCGGCAGGCCGATGCGGCCAACAGACAGTACGTCGCCGCGAGGATTCGTTGCAAGCGGTTCATCTTTGCCTTCATGTTACACGAAGGCTGGTTGGCCAGTGTTCCGAGACCCTGCGAGCCGAAGGCGGCTTACTTTCCCACCCGCTCCTTCGGATCCACCAGAACCCCTTCGCGGATGGCGTCGGTCGGGTTCAGCACCACCGAATCCATGGCTTCAAGGCCAGAAGTCGCTTCCACCTCCGAGCCGAAGTCGCGGCCGAGAGTCAACTTTCGCATGTGAACGTGATGCTCCGCATCCACCACCGCGGCGAAAACGCCTTCCGTGCGGAAGATCAGCGCATCGCCGGGGACTCGCAGCACATTCACTGTGTGTGGAAGCCGGAAACGCGCAGTGGCGTACATGCCAGGCAGGAGCGTTCCGCTGGAGTTGTCTACTTCCAGAACGGTCAACATCGTGCGAGAAGCAGGATCGACCGCGCTGGAAGCGCTCTTGACGCGCGCCGGAAACTTTCGTCCAGGGAATTCCTCTACCGCCAACTCGGCGGGCTGATTCACCCGGATCACGGGCGCGTAGCTCTGCGGCACGTTGACGAAGATTCGCAGCGTCTGAAGCTGGGAAATGCGCAGAATCTCGCGCGTAGCCGTGCTGCTGCCCGAGCTCACCAGAGTACCTACATCGGAGGCGGCGGTATTGCGGTAAGTAACCACTCCGTCGAAAGGAGCTTCGATGCGCGCGAAGTTCTTCTGCTCGATCAGACGCTTCAGATTGGCGTCGTTGGCGTTGATGACGTCCTGTTGTGCGCGAATGTTCTCTTCAGCGGCGTGAACATTTGCCTCGCCGTTTTCCAAGCCGGCCTGCGCGGTGTCGTTATCTTGCTTGGACATGACGCCTTCATCAGCCAGAGCCTTGGTACGCTGGGCGGTCACCCGCGCGAGCTTCAGGCTGCTTTGGGCGGCCTGCAAATTCGCCTGCAACTGCGCCAGGGCAGCGCGCGATTGGCCGAGAGTCGCCCGCGCCTGCGCGATCTGCTGATCCAGGTCGGGCGTGTCCAGCTCGATCATAAGCTGTCCTTGCTTCACCCGGTCGCCAAGTTCGACGTTGCGCTGCTTGATGTAACCCTCGGTGCGCGCGTAGACCGGCGTTTCCAGTAATGCCATGGTTTGTCCGGGGAGTTCGACAGTCGCTTCCGAAGCCGCCATGCGCACGCGCGCGACGTTCACCACGGGCGCTCCGGCGGCGGCGCTTTCGCCGATGCTCGCGGCCAGGGCGCGCTCCTGTGTCTTTCGCTGGGAGAGCTCATAATAGATACCCGTTCCCAGGGCGATCCCGGCCAGCAAGAGCGAGATCAGGAAGCCGTGATGCGATTTATTCCTGGCGGGTGGCGTGTGTTCCGGCGCCGGCTCAGGTTGAATTTCTACAGGCTGTGCGCTCACGCCAGTTCCGTCTCCTCCCCGCTGTCAAGGCGGTCAAACCTCTTCGGCTCCGCCTTGCGCAGAAGGCTGTACCCGACCGGCACGACAAAAAGAGTAGCCACCGTCGCCAACATCAATCCTCCGATCACGGCGCGTCCAAGAGGGGCGTTCTGCTCTCCGCCTTCGCCCAGACCCAAGGCCATGGGAATCATTCCGGCGAGCATCGCCATCGCCGTCATGATCACCGGGCGGAGACGCGTGCGGCCCGCTTGATAGGCCGCGGTCAGGGCGTCCGCACCCTGGCGCCGCAGGTCATTGGCGAACGTCACTAGCAGGATGCTATTCGCGGTGCCGACGCCAATGCTCATGATAGCGCCCATCAACGCGGGAACGCTAATCGTGGTCCGGGTGAAAAACAACATGAGTAAAATGCCGGTTAACGCTCCGGGAATCGCCATCAGAATGATGAATGGATCGGTCCAGGATTGAAAATTAATCACCATCACGAAATAAACCAGAATGATGGCGAAAATGAGGCCGTAAGCCATGCCCCGGAACGAGGCTCGCATGGTTTCCACTTGCCCGCGAGTATCGATATAGCTGCCGGCGGGGAGTTTGTGGTTGTATTCCGCGATCACCTGATCGACGTCCGCCGCCACGCTCCCCAAGTCTCGATCCTCGACATTGGCGTAGACGTCGAACACGGGTTGCACGTTGTAGTGGCTAACCACCGCCGCAGTCTGTCCGCGCCTGACCTGCGCCACGTTGCTCAGGAGCTGCGGGGCGGAGCCGGCGGTGGAGA
Source organism: Bryobacteraceae bacterium (assembly GCA_035631295.1). Taxonomy (GTDB): domain Bacteria; phylum Acidobacteriota; class Terriglobia; order Bryobacterales; family Bryobacteraceae; genus Palsa-187. The sequence goes on from DASQJB010000539.1 coordinate 2,923, forward strand.
TAGGCGTGTTCAGGATCGCCTCGGGCGAATCCACACGATAGGTTGGCGTTTGGACAGTGACTGAATAGTCAACGCCATTTGTGGGATTGACCCACCAATTGGCGGCGGTTTGAAAGGAGCCGCTGAGTGAGGTCAGCATGCCGTTGGCGACGTCTTTCTGCGTGAAGCCGAGCACGCTGGCGCGGTCGCGATCCACGTTGACGCGCATCAAGGGAACATCGCGGACCTGATGGACATGGACGTCCGCCGTTCCGGGGATCGCCGCCAGACGCGCCGACATCTCCGTGGCAAGGTGGAAATCCTTATCCATATTCCGCAGCGGCCCGCCGATCTGAACATCGATGGGCGCGGGCAGTCCGAAATTCAGAATTTGACTCACGATGTCGGCGGGTTGAAAGAAAAAAGTCAGGTCCGGAAATTCGCGGGGCAAGCGGCTGCGCATCTCGCGGATATATTCCCAAGTCGACCGGTGCTCTTCCGGGCGCAAAGACACCAGAATTTCTCCGTCGAATGTTCCCAGCGTGGTGCTGTCTCCGAAAGTTAAGTTAAATCCGCTGGAGGGAAGGCCGATATTGTCGAGAATGTCGCTCAGCTCGTTGGTGGCAATAATTTGGCGGATGGCGCTTTCCACCGACACGAACCGTTGTTCCGTTTCTTCCACGCGCGTCCCGGCGGGGGTGCGAACATGCAGGCGGATTTGGCCGGCGTCTACTTTGGGGAAGAAATCGCTGCCGACGTAGGAATACAACGCGAAGCTCGCTCCGGTAAGAATCACGAAACACGTCACCACGAGCGCCCGGTGATGAAGCGCTGATTCCAGAAGCCCCGAATAGCCGCTGCGCAGCTTCTCGAAACCTCTGTGAAAGCCATGATGGATCCGCCAGAGCCAGCCCGCATCCTCAGCTTCCGCTTCGCCCTCCGGGCCGCGATACAAGCGCAGCTCGGCGGGGATCAGATACCGAATCATCGTTGGGATCAGCGTGCGCGATAGAAGATAGGATGCGCCCATCGCGAGCGCCACGGCCATCGCCAGCGGAGTAAAGAGATACTTCGCGGTTCCCGTCAGGAAGGCCACGGGCACGAATACGATACAAATGCACAGCGTGGAAACGAAAGCGGGAACGGCGATCTGCTGCGCGCCGTCGAGGATCGCCGTGACAATCCCCTTGCCCATCCCCAGGTTGCGGTGAATGTTTTCGATTTCCACCGTGGCGTCGTCCACCAGAATGCCTACGGCCAACGCCAAGCCGCCGAGAGTCATAATGTTGATCGTCTCGCCCAGGGCATAGAGGATGGCCAGCGACGTGAAGATGGAGAGCGGAATGGAGATGCACACGATCAGCGTGCTGCGCCAGCTTCCCAAAAACAGAAGGATCATCAATCCGGTGAGGGCGGCGGCGGCAAGCGCCTCCTTAATAACGTCTTGAATCGCCGCGCGGACGAAGATGGATTGGTCGAAGAGAGTGCGGATTTGCAGGCCCGGAGGAAGCGTGGGGATGATCCGCAGCAAGGCTTCCTTGATGCGCCGCACGATCTCGATGGTGGAGACTCCGCCGTTCTTGAGCGCCGTAAGAAGTGCGCCGCGTTCTCCGTTGTGGCGCACGATATTGGTCTGCACCAGATAGCCGTCGCGCACTTGCGCGACGTCGTTCATGTAAATCGTGCCGCCGTTGACCGTTTTGATCGGCAGGCGATTGAAGGCCTCCACGATTTGCGGGGTGTTGTTCATCTCTACGCGGAATTCGCGCGAGCCGATCTTGGCGCTGCCCGCGGGCAGAATGACGCTTTGGGCGTTCAACGCGTTGGAGATGTCGGCCGCCGAGAGGCCGCGCGCGTAAAGCTGTCGCGGATCGATATCCACCATGATCTGGCGCTGCTTGCCGCCATAGGGCGGAGGCACGCTTGCGCCCTGAATCGTTGCAAGCTGGGTGCGCAGAAAGTTCGAGCCGATATCGTATACTTCCTGCTCGCTGAGCATCTCGCTGGAAAGCCCCAGTTGCAGAATGGGAACCGTGGCGGCGTTATAGCGGAGAATGTTCGGAGGCCGGGAGCCCTGAGGCAAGTACCCGAGCTGCGTATTGGTTTGCGCGGTGATTTGCGCGATAGCGGCTTCAATTTGCGCGCCGGGATGAAAGTAGATGCGAATGATGGAAATTCCCGCCAGCGTTTGCGATTCGATGCGCTCGATATCGTTGACCGTGGTAGTCATGCCGCGCTCGCTGCGCGTGGTTACAATATCGGCCATCTCTTCGGGCGCGAGTCCGTTATACTGCCACACCACGCTGACGATGGGGATGTTGATTTCCGGAAAAATATCGGCCGGCATGCGCGCGATCGCCAGCCCTCCGGCAAGTACGATGGCCAGCGCCATCACCACAAAAGTATACGGGCGGCGCAGCGCCAGCCTGACAATCCACATACAGAGACTATTTCTATTTAATCGTGCAGGCGCGAATGGAGTCTAGTGCCGGCCGATGGCCGAGGCATTGGCCATCCGGCATACTTCCGTCATTTATGCCTGATGATGGGCTTCCGAGATCTGCTCAGGTCAGTGCTTGCTTTCCGTAAGTGTCAGGTTGGACGAAAAGAATGGCAGCACGTTCCCCTCAAACCGGTCCTTGACGTGATTCGTATGGTCGCCCTCGTAGCTCTGAAACGTGTGCGCGATTCCCAGGCGCGTGAACAGCTCGTCCATCTGTTGATTAGATGCGAATAACCCGTCCTGCAAGCCGCAATCGCCGGCGATAGCGTGATACTTCTTGAGGTTCGTCACGTACTGATCGATCATCGCCAAAGGCGAATTCGCCACCCACTTGGCGGCGATGGCCGGCTGAACCTCGCCGTCTTTCGTGGGCAGATCGAAAAAGTCCGGCGGATTTTGGGGATTGGGTGACCATGCCGCCGCCTCTGCCGCCTGAACATTGCCGAACCCACGGCCCTTGCCGTTTTTGCCTTTGGCGACGTCGGGAGCGGGCTGCTTAGCATCCTGTTTCCCTGCCGCCCGTCCGCGCCCGGCGCCGGGATTGTTCAACAGGCAACAGGCGCTCATAATGTACAGGCTCGAAAACACGTCCGGGCGCTTCATGCCGATCCGTACCGTTCCGTATCCGCCCATCGAATGCCCGGCAAGCCCGCGGCTCATGCGGTTGGCGAGAGTGCGATAGTGCGAATCGATATAGGAGACCAGATCCTCGGCGATAAACGTTTCCCAGTCACCCGTGACCGGCGAACTCGAATACATGCTGCCACTGTACTTCGTGAACGCATCAGGACTAACCAGAATCATCTCTTTCGCCATTCCCTCCGCGGCGTCTTTATCCGCGGCGTCGGGAAGATTGATGAACGGAACCCAGCGCTCGCCGGTGAGGCCGTATCCATGCAGCAGATACACCACCGGATAGCGGCGGTTCGTTTCCGTGGCGTAGCTTGGCGGAAGGTAGACCAACACAGTGCGGTCCGGCGAGTCGCCCTCCAGATTGCCTTCCAGCGATTTTCCGTGTACCGTGATTTTCTCAACGGCGCCTTTTTTCGCCGCCGCCGAAGAGGCGGGCGAGCCGCTGGTTTGGGAGAAGACAAATGCGGCGGTTGCGGCCGCGAGCATGAGCAATGCGAAGTAGCGTTTCATGTGGGCTCCCTGATCTCTCCGCTGGCCCGCGCACAACGCATTCCGGCGCGGCGGCGACCTGGCAATTGCTGGCGCTATACGGTCCCGCGCCGGAAGCTGTGCGCTGGATCGGGTACCATTTTATACCCGTGGGCTGTTAACTTCTATACATGGCGAACTCGATTCAACGCCTGCGCGCGAAGGAATGGCCGATCCTCCGGGAGCATGCGCGCGTGCTTCCGCAAGCGGACCGGGTGCTGGCGACCGCCTGGTGGACCTTGCTGATTCTGCGCGGATTGCTTCCCGCTCTGTTCGTCATAGCGATGGGCAATGTGGTGGGGGCGGTACAGCAGGGGGCTGAGTTGGCTGTGCCTCTGGCGCTCGCGGGCGTTGTTTTTATCCTGTCCCAAACGGCTCCGCCGATCCATCACGCCGTGAGCGCGAATCTCGGCAGCCGCACCGCGTCGTGGCTCTATGACCAGCTCACGATCGCTTGCGTCCGCCCGCCGGGCATGGGGCATCTTGAGAATCCCAAGCTCACCAGCGATCTCTCCATGGCGCGCGACTTCGATTTAGGCATCACCGGGCCGCCGCTCTCGATTGCGATGGACTTCATCGCGGGCGGATTGGTGGAAATGATCGGCGGACTGGCTTCGGCCGCTGTGCTCTTCGCGTATGCGTGGTGGGCTCCACTGTTGCTCGCCGGCGCATGGCTTGCCACTCACTGGCTTCTGCGCGAAAGCGCCATCTGGCGGGACCGCAATACCGAGGAAGTGCGCGCTGCGCAGCGCCACGCCGACTACGCCTATCGTTTGGCCGTGGATCCGCCGGCGGCGAAGGAACTGCGGTTGTTCGGCCTTGCCGGCTGGGTGATCGAGCGCTTCCGCTCGCGTCGCCGCCTGTTGTTCGAGCTTCAGTGGAAGGCGACGCGGCTGAGGCAGCAGCCTGTGATCTGGAGCCTGCTTCTGGTGCTGGGCGCGAACTTGATTGTCTTTTGGTCGATGGGCGTGGCCGCGGCCGACGGCCGCCTCGCTCTGGGAAGATTGGTGACCTTCGCCAGCGCCGCCGCCGGCGCCAGCATGATCGCTTTCGGCGGACTCTCCTGGGCGCTGGATGGCGCTTCCGCTCCCGTCGGGGCGGTGCTTCGGTTGCGGCAATCCATGGCGGAGGGCGGAGCATTGATTTCGCTCGGCCGACAGTCTGCGACCGGCATGCCCGCGCGCGAAATTCGTTTTCGGAACGTCAGCTTTGCCTATCCCTCCACGAACCAGCCCGTGCTCGCCGGTTTCGATCTCACGATTCCCGCGGGCTCTTCGCTCGCGATCGTAGGGCAGAACGGCGCGGGTAAAACCACCATCGCCAAGCTCTTGTGCCGGCTCTACGATCCACAGGAGGGCACCATAGAGATGGACGGGGTTGACTTGCGCTCGTTCAATTCCGAAGAGTGGCGCGCCCGCGTCACCGCGGTGTTTCAGGATTTCATACGGTTCGAGTTGCCGTTACGCGACAATGTCGCTCCTGCCGGGGCGTCGGACGAAGCCATTCAAGCCGCGCTGGCCGAAGCCGGAGCGTCTAACCTCGCTTCACTTGATACGGTGCTCGCCCGCGGCTATCCCGGCGGGACCGATCTCTCCGGCGGCCAATGGCAGCGCGTCGCCCTGGCGCGGGCGCTCTGCGCCGTGCGGCTGGGAGCGGGCCTGGTGCTGCTTGACGAGCCGACCGCTCAACTCGATATCCGCGGTGAAACCGAGATCTTCGACCGCATTCTCCGTGCTACTCGCAACACCACCACCATTCTCATCTCGCACCGCTTCTCCACCGTGCGGCACGCCGATCGCATCTGCGTGCTGGAGCATGGCAGAGTGGTGGAGCTTGGATCACATGACCAATTGATGGCCTTGGGCGGCCGTTACAAGACGATGTTCGATCTCCAGGCCGCGCGCTTCGGCGAGGAGGAAGAGGAGGGAGCAGCACTCGATGTCCTCGAATAACGGAATGCCGCGCGCGTTCTCTTCCATGCCGCGGGCGCTGCCCTCCATGTGGCGCGCGCTCAAGCGTGGCTATCAAGCCGAGCCGGGACTGCTCATCGTGGCCTTCGGGCTGGCGCTTATGGCCGCTGCTCCGGACGCGCTGATGGCTTTGTGGCTCAAGTTTCTCGCCGACGGCGTGCTGGGGGGCCAACGCGGAGTCGCGCTTGCGGCCGCGCTCGGACTGGGCGCTTCGGCGGCCGCCACCTGGTTTCTGCGTGTTATCAGCGACCGCACACAGCGCCGCTTCCGCGACCGCGTGACCATCGCTCTCGAATCCCATGTCGCGAAATTACAGGCTTCCGTCGCCACGATCGAGCATCACGAGCGCCCCGAATACCTCGACCGTCTTTCGGTGCTGCGCAACCAGGTTTTCGTGCTCGACCACATGTACATGTCGCTGTTCTCCACTGGCGGATGGTTCCTGCGATTGGGCGTCGTGCTGGCGTTGCTTGTTTCCATCCATCCCGCTCTGGCGTTGCTGGCCGTATTTGCGTTGCCCGCGGTGTCTGCCTCATTTTGGAGGCCGGGCGTGGAGCGTGCGGCGGAAGAGCGCGGGGCGGCGGCCCATAGGCTTGCGCGTCATCTGTTCCAGCTCGCGACCACCGCTCCGCCGGGAAAGGAGGTCCGCGTCACGCGGATCGGCCCCAAGCTGGTGGAGGAGCGGCGCGAGGCTTGGGAGCGCGGATATGCTCCGGTTGCGGCGGCTCGCCGCCAAACCGCTATTTGGCAATCGCTCGCCTGGGCGATCTTCGGCGCCGCCTACGTCGCTGCCGTCGTGTTTGTCTCATCGGTTCTCAAGGCCACGCCGGGCCAAGTTTTGCTGGTGCTCGCCGCGGGCGCGCGTCTTTCCGCTTACGTCGGCGGCGCGGTCGGCGAAATCGGATTCCTGCGCGGCATCTGGCTGGATGGCTCCGTTCGCCTGGCGTGGCTCGAAGACTACGCCGCTTCGTTGATCGCTGCCGCCGATATGCCCGCGCCCGAAAGACTCGCGCAGGGCATCCGGTTCGATCGTGTCTCTTTCGCCTATTTCGGCACAGACCGGCTGGTGTTGGAAGACGTCGATCTGAGTTTCAAGCCGGGCTCCGTCGTCGCAATTGTCGGCGAGAACGGAGCCGGCAAGACCACCCTGGTGAAGCTGCTGTGCGGGCTTTATCCACCGACGCGCGGGCGTATCCTGGTGGACGGAACGGATCTCGCGCGCATCTCGCCGGACCAGTGGCGCTCGCGCCTTTCGGGTGCTTTCCAGGACTTCTTCCGTTTTGAGTTCCGCGCGCGCCATACCGTTGGGTTAGGCGATCTGGCGCATTTGGACGATGCGCCGTTCATCGAGCGAGCCGTGGACCGCGCGGGCGCAGACGATGTCATCGAGCGGCTCACGGCGGGTCTCGAAACCCAGCTTGGCCCGACGTGGCCAGAAGGCGTCGAAATCAGCTTTGGGCAGTGGCAGAAACTGGCGCTGGCGCGGGGATTCATGCGCGCGAGGCCGCTGGTTTTGGCGCTGGATGAGCCGACCGCGGCGCTCGATGCCGAAACTGAGCACGCGCTATTTGAGCGCTACGCCCGTGCCGCGCGTTCCGGCGACGCTGCGGGAACCGTCACCATTCTCGTATCTCATCGCTTCAGCACGGTGCGCATGGCCGATTTCATCGTTGTGCTCGAGGGTTCGCGCGTGGCCGAGTCCGGCAGCCATGAAGAGCTGATGGCCCGCCGCGGCCGGTACGCGGAGCTTTATGGCATTCAGGCCGCGGCCTACAGGTAGCGGGCCGTGCTTGACAGCTTGCCTGAATCGCTGAGGCTTTCAGCTTTCCGGCTGCGGCCTGCCGACAAACCGAAGAAGAATACAGCCCACGATATGGCGCTCAAGCCGCCCGAGGGCCACAGAATTCCAGGCTCAAAACGCATGACAATCCTGTGTCTTCCTGCGGGAGCTATAACGCCGCGAAAGGCTGCATCCGTGTAAAAGATCGGGGTCTCCCGGCCGTCCACATATGCTTTCCAGCCGGGATAGTGCGCATCCGCCACCACCAGGAACGCACGGCCTGAGGAAATGGACTCGACCTCAATGTACTGCGGCGAATAAGACCGGACGGTGACGGAACCCGTGGACCACACCGAAGGCAAATCTGGCGCTGCCGTTGACTCGACGACTGCCTCCTGATGTGGATCAAAGTCCGGCGCCTTCAAGCGCGCCGCGGCGGCGTCGAGCGTGCTGACAAGCCGCACTCGGGGCGCAAAGAAGAAACGCGGTAAAACCGAATCGTTCTCGTACACCCAATGACCTGGGAGTCTTGCAATCAGATGCAATGTAGCGCCGCGCAGCTCGCTCTCGGACAATTCGCGCCGGGAAAGTACATACTTCGCGTTGATCAGATCGAGGATATGAGAATCGAGGGTCTCGACCGGATAACTGGAACCCCACCGATCCCCGTGAGCAAACGCGAGCCTCACTTGAACAATTCGCTCCAGCGCAAGGGGGTCGTGCCCATGCGCCGACGGTATATGCGTAATCGGAGCCATTACTGCCCAGTCCAGAAGAGATCCGTCGAGCACGTCGACGCGCCACGGAGGATTCGAAGTCCACGACAGTTCACGAACGCCGTCGAGTAGCGGCCGGCTTCCGTCAAAGCTATTCCGCGTTACGCCAGGCTCAGCCGCAAGAGATGCAGTGTTCATCACCCGATTCGAACTAGTCAGGATGAGGTCGAAACAGACGAGAAGCGCAAGTGGATACCTAATCCAGTTCCGTCTCATCGCGAGGTCTGCGCCCATCGCCGACAAAATAGATAACCCCAGCATGAAAGCGCACGTAGCAAACTCCGGGTGAACGCCGTCCCTGATCTTCGCCGGCAGGTGAATGAAGAGCTCGCGGCCAAGCCAGAAGTAATCGCCGACCATCCACAGAGCCGATAGGAGCGTCAGGATCAAAAACGGCACGGAGCGCCGGCGAAAGGCTCCAATAATGGCAAGTGCGATACCGAAGATCCCGCAATAGAAGTAACTGAAGGTAACGTCGCCAGGGCCCTTGTATTTTTCCAAATCGAAGGCGTTAAGGTGGTTCGGGAGAAATAGCGTCACTAAGGCGCGAGGCCAGACTCCGCCCCCGGTTCCAAGATAATCCGAGCGGTACTGGGCGATGCTTAGGGACGTCATCTGGATGGTTGGAATCAGTTGAATCGCTGCCATCCCTGCCCCCAGGGCAAGCGCGGCGAACACATAGGCAAACCCGGTCAAATCCCTTCTAGAGCGCCGGGAATTGGACCATAGGACAATCGCAAGGATCACGCTTGAAATCAAGACGACCAGGCTCACCTGCGGCAAGCCTGCAAGGGTCGCCATACAGATAGCGAAGGCCAGGCCTGCCGCCCAGCGGCGACTGGCCCCTGCACGAAGGCGAACCACGCATAGCCACGCAAACGGTAACCAGGTCGCTCCGCTTATTGCTCCGAGATGTTCTGTGTGGGCCGCGAAAAAGCCGCCCAGAGAATAAACGAATCCGCCTGTCGCCGCGGCAACTGGCCGAAGTCCAAGCGCGCGAAGAAGCCACAGCGTGAAAAGACCGGCGCCTATGACGTGCAACGCTAATTCCCACTCCAGCACCCGGGCGATCGGAATACCGGTCACTGCGCTTACAAGTGCCGATATCAGGATGGGCGGGTAAAATGAAGCGGCCTGAATATTTGAGAATACGGGCATGCCTGCGTACATGTAGGGATTCCACAGGGGCCAGCGGCGCTCTCGAAATGCGTCCACCATGAGCGTCGCTAACGGCAAGTGTACGCTCCGAAAGTCCCAAGGAAAGGTGTAGCCCGATTTGAACAGCACCGTGCGATGGAATGTCAGAACCGCTACGATGATTGCCGCGATGCCGGCCCAGCGGTCCCAGGAGCTTTGGGCAGGCCTGTTCATGGCGCTACGGCGGAAGCCTCATGATTCGCCATCTTCCCGCCCTGCATCTCCGCCCGGACCACTGCGATGAAGAGCGCCAACAGAAACAGCCCGGCTACCGCCGAAATCGAGCTCCATACGTAGATTGTGGCGGCAGGCATCGCAACCCATCCACCGGCGGCTTCATAGCGCTGCGTAAGTACGAGGACCGGAACCTGGTACAGGAAAGCAAAGCAGAGAAGGCCGGCGCTGAACAGTTTCCAGTTGCGGCGCTCAACGCTTCGTGAGAGCAGCAAAGCGACGCCGGGATAATTCAAAATCTGATAGTGCGTCCAGGAGATTGGCGCCGCCGTAACAGCGAGTGAAATCATTCCGAATACAGCCCATCCAATTTGGTTGCCTCCTAGTCTGCCCCGGCAGGCGAAGGCCAGAATGACGATACCGGCTGCGATCACGGACCCGCTGGCGCAGAGCGAAAGCATACGTTCGCCGGCCGGTAGGTGGATATTCGCCAGGTCGTTTCCGTAAAGCCAGTTGGAAGGCAGGCCGCTTACCGGCCGGTCCACAAGCCGCAGCAAGCACGACGGAACCGACCAACTCAGTATCGCGGGAGTACCCATCCAAAAGCCCGCATTCGCCGGTGCATAGGGACCCGGGAAGAAGGTGACGAGGATAAGCCATGGAATCAGGAGAAGCGCACTGGCCGTGGCAACGAGCCACCGAAGGGCACGCCAATCGCGAGCGAGAACAAACGCGGCCGCGACAAGGGCCGGTATGTACTTCAGCGCGACGCCGGCTCCGGCGGCCACGCCACGAGCACCCGGGGACCGCGGAAGAGTGAGCACAAGCAGTAGCAACAGCAGCGGACCTATTTGCCCCAAAGCGAGGCTTTCATGCGCGGCTCCACCGAAGGTCCACACGATGGCGATACCGCAAAGCACGTAGCGTTTGCGTCCGGCGTACCGCCAAAGCATATACGCCGACGCCAGAAGGCAAGCGTGGGATAAGACGAACCACAGGCTCCGGGCGCCGACGTAACTCAGTGAACTGATCGGCGCGATCAAAAAGGCAAAAAGAGCAGGATAGAGATATCGCGCATCCTGGAAAGGACTCTGATGGGCCAGGGCCGCCCGTCCGGCGGCATAGTAGACGTCGAAGTCGCTTGGGAGCGGCATCGCGGGCAAGACCTGAAGCACATTGAAGTAGACGTAATACAACGCACAGACTCCGACAATTGCCCGGGAAACGAGGCGACCTTCAGGCCATCGAACTGCGCCGCCTAGCTTCGAAAAACGCCGCCCTTGCACTCGATGTATTTCCCAAGCTGCCACAAAGTGTTATCTTAAGCCGGATGCCGGCTTGTGCCCGCTGCTAGGAGAAACGCAATGGACCTCACAACTTTGATTCCGGTCCTCGTGATCGTAATCTATCTCGTTTCGAGCATCAAAATATTAGCCGAGTACGAACGTGGAGTCATTTTCCGCCTGGGCCGCGTGCTCCCCCGGCCCAAGGGCCCGGGCGTGATTCTGGTCTTCGCCCCCATTGATCGGATGGTTCGTACGTCGCTGCGGGTTGAGGCTTTCGAGGTTCCTTCGCAGGACGTGGTGACGCGCGACAACGTGACGGTGAAAGTAAACGCCGTGGTTTATTTCCGCATAGTCGAGCCGACCAAGGCGGTGTTGGAGGTGGCCAACTACCTCTACGCAACGTCACAGCTCGCCCAAACCACACTGCGCAGCGTCCTCGGCGAGGTGGAGCTGGACGAGTTGTTGAGCCAGCGTGAAAAGCTCAATGTCAAGCTGCAAGGAACGCTGGATCAACACACCGGCCCCTGGGGCGTGAAAGTGACGATGGTCGAAGTGAAGCAAGTGGATCTTCCCGACCAGATGATCCGCGCCATCGCGCGGCAGGCGGAGGCCGAACGCGAACGCCGCGCCAAGATCATCCATGCCGAGGGCGAGTACGCCGCAGCTCAGAATCTGGAGCGCGCGGCCGAGACCATGGCGCGCCAGCCCATCGCGATTCAGTTACGTTACCTCCAGACGCTGGTGGAGATCGGCTCGGAGAAAAATACGACGGTCGTTTTCCCTTTGCCAATCGATATACTGTCATCCATAGGGCGCTTGTTGAACCAGGCGGGCGCTGGGGATGGGCAGCCTGGCGCCCAACTCTCGAAGCCGGGTGAATTGTCTACAGGCGCGGCGCCTAAGGAATCTTGATTGAAGAAAAACGAAGACGGCGAAGTTGAACTGATCCTGGGCAATGGCCAGCTTCTGGGCGTGTTCTTCATCGTGGTGATCCTCCTGGCGTTGTTTTTCGGAATGGGGTACGTGATGGGCCGCAACTCCGGCGCGGCCGCCAGTGTGGAGGTCGCCTCCGCGCCTAAGCCGGAAGTGAAGCCGCTCGTAGTCGAGTCGCCCGTGCCCAAAAGTCCGGGAAAGACTGATGAACCTGCCGCGGGCGGGCCGGACGCGACGCCTTCCGCCGGCGCGGCGGAAGAGTCCACCCAGGACAAACCGGCGGCTGTCGACGCGCACCCGGAGCGTCCCTCCCATGGGCTGCCCGCCGATAGCACGCCATCGGGAGTCTATCTCCAACTCGCCGCCACCACCCAGCATGAAGCTGACCTCGAAGTCGACGTCCTGCATAAGAAAAACTTTCGCGCCACTTCGATGGAGGTTCCCGAAAAACCGGGCATATTCCGGGTCCTGGTAGGCCCCATCGCCGATGGAGGCGTCAATAAGGCTCGCGAAGATTTGCAAGACGCCGGCTTCCCGGGAAAGAGCGCGATCGTGAAGAGATTTTGACTTCCCGCCACAAGCGAAAATATAGCAGCGGTTCGTTTCATGCGCCTGGCTTATCTTCTCAGCCAATATCCCACCGTCACCCAACATTTCTGCTGCGCGAAATCCGGGCGCTGCGAAATTCCGGTTTGGACATCCAGGTCATTTCCATCCGAGGAAGTGATCGCCCCGATCGTCAACTCTCCTCTGAGGAACGAGAGGAGCGCGACAAACCGGGACCGGGTGGAATCCGCGGAAGAGTGCGCGCGCTTGCTGGCGAGTATACCCATTGGCGTTCTGGTGATCGACCGGCGAGATTCCGTTGTTCGCCAGGCGCATTTCGATGTAGTTGAGGACATGCTGCGCGTCCAGGGGGACGCGTGGGGGCTGATGGAGGAGTTTTCCTCCCCGGCCGGCTCTCCGCATGCGATTGCCCTCTATATCCACGAGGGTCCGATTGAGCCGGTGCGTAACCTGCCTGCATGGCTTGCGGCGCCAAGTGTGGACAGAAGCCGGGGACAACGCACACGGCACAAATTGTGAAAGACGGAACAGCTCGTTCTGAATGACTGCTTGACATGGCTCCGGCTACCTGGGACGATCACGAAAGGCAAAGCATGGCTGATCGACCCAAGCGGCGGAATCCTTCGGTGTCTGTCTTGCCGCTGTCGGGTCTCTTGCTGCTCGCATCGGCAACCGCGAGTCTCGTGACCGCTCAGACCAGCACGCCACTCCGGACTGTCTGGGACGGCGTGTACACGGAGGCTCAAGCCACGCGTGGCATGATGGCCTTCGGCCAAAGTTGCGCGGGCTGTCATGCGCTTGCGGCGGAAGGCAGGGCGCCGCTCGTGGGCGACCCATTCTGGAAAAGTTTCGCGCAAAAAAATGTCGGCGA
>DASQJB010000540.1:0-9957 GCA_035631295.1 Bryobacteraceae bacterium
AACTTTCCAACCGCTATCAACGCTTCTTCGGCGCCACCCGCGTCAAGATCGACCCCTATCTGACCGGTATCGACACCCTGCCCCAAGCCCGCCTGACTTGGGAGGAGCAAGTCTCCAAAGACGTCACCTTCACCTACATCACCAATCTCAACCGCACGCAGGAGCAGATCATGCGCGTAGAATGGGACTTCGATAAGCACTGGTCCGCCGTAGCATTGCGCGACGCCAACGGTCTATTCGGCATTGACTTTCAATACCGCAAACGGTTGAAGTAACGTATGATTAGCGTATGGAGCTAAATCTCCCGCCCGCGCTCGAAGAGAGGCTCAGCCGCTTGGCCGCCGAGCGGGGCTGTGCGGCGGAGGTGCTAGCACGAGAGGCCGTCGAGCTCTTCGTGGACTCGGACGAGTGGTTTCGAAGGGAAGTGGAAACAGGATTTGCCTCTGCGGAACGCGGCGAGTTTGTCGAGCACGAAGACGTAAGAAAGCTCATTGATAGCCGGTACCCCGGCTGATGCGCGTCAGTTGGACGGAGCCGCCGTGCGCGATTTCACTGGCATCTGCGATTGTATTGAGGCGCGCAGCGGCGCGGAGACCTCCCGCCGCGTGGCGCTCCGCATTTATGAGCGCGTCAGCGCTCTCGAGCATTCGCCCTATGGCGGTCGTGTGGGTCGGGTACCCGGAACGCGAGAGGTCGTTTTCTCGGGGCTTCCGTATATAGGCATCTAGCGCGTTCGCAAAGACACGATAGAAATCGGCCGCATTCTGCACGGCGCGCAGCGGTGGCCTCCCTCACCCTTGAATTGATTCTGCCCGTCAGATAGCCCCCCTTGGTTACCAAGCCGTTAACAAGGGCTTTTCAGACCACGCGAGGCCCAACGAAAATATTCACCCAGCCTCCCTGAATTCCCCGAGCCTCCCAAGTCTTCCATTTGAGAGCAAACGGCCAAACTGATTTGAGATGGATTTGCGGCCCGGCAGCGGCGGTTCGGCGGGGGAGGTGTCCCTCGAGCTTGGGCGCATGACCATGGCCGGCCGGGAGGATGCCGCTGAGCAAGTCAGGCAACTGTATGAAGAACACTATGACGCGGTTTTTCGTTACTTGTACCTCAGCGGCTCCGCTCCGATTGACGCAGACGAGTTCATTCAGGAGGCCTTCCTCCGCATGTTCCAGGCATTGCGCGAGGGAAGCCACATCGACAAGCCGCGGAATTGGCTGCTCCGTGTGGCGCACAATCTCCGCCACGACGAGCAACGCTTTGGCAGGCACGCGAGCGATTCATTGAAAACTCGCCAATCTTCTATCTCGACCGCATCGAAACGCCCCTGCTCCTCGTTCATGGCACCGGTGATCAAACCGTCTTGCCATTTCTATCAGACGAGATATTCGCTGGCCTCCGGCGACTTGGGAAAGAAGTCTTATACGTTAAGTACAAAGGCGAGAATCAGTCACCGCTGGACTGGCGGTATGAGAATCAGTTGGACTTCTGTAAACGTGTGATCGATTGGTTCGATTCTCATCTTAAGCCTTCGCCGCGCTGAGCCAACACCCAGAGAAGAATACATGGTGCGCGACCCCGGTGCTGCCATCCGATCGCAACATCCGGTTCCCTCTGTTGGCCCCGGTCCCTTGTCCCCTAGCCCCTTTTCTTCCGCCTCTTCAAGCACATCCCGCTTCCACTCGCTGCGGAATCCAAATAACCGTCGCTATCCTTCCGGCGTATGAGATCTCAACGCAGAATCGATTCCGCCCGCGCCAACGGCGCCAAGTCTCGCGGCCCTGTCACCGAAGAAGGCCGCGTCCTCTCAGAACGGCATCCGCCACGGCCTCCTGGCTCAAGCCATCGTCCTCGAAGTCGAATCCAAGGACCGCTTCGAGAAACTACACGCCTCCCTCATCGCTGAATTCCAACCGCGCACCGCCGCCGAGTCCGCTTTGGTCGAAAACATGACCATCGCCCGTTGGCGCCATGGGCCCGTCCTCGGCATCCAGAAAGTCACCTCGACCTGGAAATCGGCCGCCAGGGTTCTCCGTCCGGCGCACACGGCGCCGCCGCGGCCTTCAAGCGCCTCGCCGACAACTCCCGCGTGCTCGACCTGCTCCATCGCTACGAAACATCCTACGACCGCCAGTTCATCCGCGCCCTCAATGCGCTCCTCAAACTCCGCGCCGCGGGGGAAGGTGGGGCAGACGATCGGGTTGTGTCGTCTGCCACGGAAAGTGGGCCAGACGACGCCCCCTTCGCGTCCGCTCCGGACCGGGTTTCGTCGTCTGCGGAATCCAATTTTCCAAGCGAACCCAAACCTAAAATCGAACCTGATCCCCCGCAACGCAAGGAACCTCAATTTACCCCCTCGGAACGCCCAGAGATCGAGCAGCCGGGAGTCGGTCACAATCTATGGCCTCTCAACTCCGCCCCTGAGGGCGGCGACTCAGCGCGGCATCTTCAGCGACCGACAGATTACGGGCCGAGCCTCCGGACTTGAATTGGGACGCCCGGTCTTATAAACTGCGGAGTCATGAGAAGGCTACTGGTCTGCACAATAGCTCTGGCTGCGGCGGCCGCGGCGCAGGATCTTTCCGATCCCACGCGTCCTCTCGGCTCAGCGGACAACAAGAACGCCGCGACCGCGCTGAAAGCAAAGACGCCGCGGCTCGCCAACGGAAAACCCGATCTGTCGGGCGTTTGGAGCCCCGACCGCAATTTCATTTACGACATCGGCGATGCGCTCAAACCGGGAGAAGAGCTCCCTCTTCAGCCTTGGGCGCTGAAGCTGGCGCGCGAGCGGATGTCCAAAGACGATCCCGAGGCCAACTGCCTGCCCACCGGCATTCCGCGCCTGGCGCCTTATCCGTGGAACATCGTACAAACGACGAAGCAGACTTACTTCTTATTTGAAGGCAACATTCACAGCTACCGGCAGATATTCATGGACGGCAGGACGCATTCCGAAGATCCCAATCCCACCTGGTACGGCGAATCGATCGGGCATTGGGATGGCGATGCCTTGGTGATCGACACCGTCGGGTTTAACGAACTATTCTGGTTCGATTTTGCCGGCCATCCGCACACCGCCAAGCTCCACGTGACCGAGAAATACCGGCGGCCGGATATGGGACATCTGGAGTGGGAAAGCACCATCGAAGATCCGGGAGCTTATACGCGGCCATTCACTCTCTATGGACATTCCGTCCTCCAAAACACGGATTTAATGGAGTATATTTGTCAAGAAAACAACAAAGACGTGACTCATATTTTGGGCAAGGATCAGCGGAATCGGGACGCGAAAAGAGCGGCGGAAGGGAAATAGGAGGCAGCATGGGTCGGATCATAGCGTTTATTGTGACGGCGGGTGTGGCCGCGGCTCAGCATACTTACACGCCGAACGATATCGAAGACGGCGGCCAGCTCTATCGCGGCGCCTGCGTGGGATGCCACGGTCCGGACGGCAATCTTGTGCCGGGCATCGATCTGGCGCACGCAAAACTCCGCCACGCCGCCAATGACGATCAGATGGTCGCCATCATCCGCACGGGCATTCCAGGCACCGCCATGCCGCCGAATAATTTCACCGAATTTCAGGCGGGAACCATCGTCGCCTACCTCCATTCGATTGGAAACGCCGGCAGCGGCGCGGTGGCCGGCGACGCCGCGCGCGGAAAAACGATTTTCGAAGGCAAGAGCGGCTGTACCAACTGCCATCGGATTCGAGGGCAGGGTTCGCGGCAGGGACCGGACCTGAGCGACGTTGGAGCTTACCGCCGTGCGCCTGAAATCGAAAAATCGATTCTCGATCCCGACGCCGAAATCCTCCCGCAGAATCGCACCGTTCGCCTGGTGGCGAAGGACGGAAGCGCGGTCACTGGGCGGCTATTAAATGAGGACACATTTAACGTGATGGTTCTCGACTCCAGTGAACGGCTGAAGGCTTACGCCAAGTCCGATTTGAAGGAATTCACGTTCCTCGACAAATCGCCGATGCCGTCCGCTAAAGGCAATTTAAGCGCGCAGGAAATCGCAGACCTGGTGGCATATTTGAGCGCGCAGAAAAGCGTGGAGGTGAAGTGATGACTCGGGCCATCGCTCTGTTTCTGGCCGCAGCCGCCTGCACGCAGGCTCAAGTTACGTTCGATCGCATTTTGAACGCCGCCAAAGAACCTCAAAATTGGCTCAGCTATTCGGGAGCTCCGGCGAGCCAGCGTCACACTGCGCTTTCTCAAATTACCCCCGGCAACGTCAAGAATCTGGAGCTGCAGTGGATCTATCAGGCGAGGTCGCTTGAGAAGTTCGAGGCCACGCCGCTGGTGGTGGATGGCGTGATGTACACGGTGCAGCCGCCCAATGACGCCATGGCGCTTGACGCTGCCACAGGCCGTATCTTTTGGATTTACAGCTATAGCCCGTCCTCCGATTCGCGTCCCTGCTGCGGGCGCGTGAACCGCGGCCTCGCGATGCTTGGCGATACGCTCTTCATGGGAACCATCGACGCGCATCTGATCGCTATTGACTCCAAAACTGGCCGACCCATCTGGAATCGCGAGGTGGCCAAAGCATCATCGGGATACGCGCTGACCCACGCTCCGTTGGTAGTGAAAGACAAGGTGATCGTGGGCACGGCCGGAGGAGAGTTCGGAATCCGTGGCTTCATCGCGGCCTACGACGCCAAGACCGGCAAGGAGGTTTGGCGATTTCACAACATCCCCGAACCCGGAGAACCCGGCCACGAAAGCTGGAAGAACGATGGCTGGATGCACGGCGGAGGGTCCGTCTGGGTCACGGGCTCCTACGATGCGGAATCCAACCTCACTTACTGGGGCATTGGCAATCCCGGTCCCGATTGGAACGGTGATCCGCGCCCTGGCGACAACTTGTACACCGATTCGGTGGTCGCGCTCGACGCCGATACGGGCAAGCTGAAGTGGTATTACCAGTTTTCCCCGCACGACGAGTTCGATTACGATTCCGTTCAAGTTCCTGTGTTGGCGGATATGCAGTGGAAAGGGCGGCCGCGCAAGGTCATGCTGTGGGCCAACCGCAACGGCCTGTTCTATGTGCTCGACCGCGCCACGGGCGAATTCCTGCAAGGCAAGCCTTTTGTCGAAGTGAACTGGATGAACGGCTTCGACGAAAAAGGCCGGCCCATGAGGGTTGCGGGGAAGGTGCCCACCCGAGATGGCACGTTGATCTTTCCGGGCAACCAGGGCGGCACGAACTGGTATTCGCCGTCCTACAGCTCGCGTACGGGCCTCTTCTACATTCCGACGTGGGGCGATTATTCGTCCATCTACGTTAAGAATGATCAGGAATACGAAGAAGGCAGGAATTACGGCGGCGGCAGGCCGCGTTCGCCTGTGAACCTGGCGCGCCCGCCGCTCAACACCCGCAAAGACGGCGAAGGTTTTGGCGCGATCCGCGCTATGGATCCGCAAACAGGCGAGCGCAAGTGGGAGTTCAAGATGGCCGATGTCACCGACGCCGGCATTCTTACCACCGATTCCGACCTGCTGTTCAGCGGCGGGCGCGAAGGATTCTTCTATGCGCTCGATGCGCGCAAGGGCGATCTCTTATGGAAGACTACGCTGGGCGGGCAGATTCAATCGGGCCCGATCGCGTATTCGGTCAACGGCCGCGAGTTTGTTTCCGTCAATGCCGGCAGCTCCCTATTTGTATTCGCGTTGCGCCCCTGACTGACAGAAACGCCCCGTGCCACTGGTCGAATTCCGCGATGTCTCATATGAGATTGCCGGCAAGAGGATTCTCTCCGGCGTGAATGTCGCCGTTGACGCGGGCGAGACGCTGGTTTTGCTCGGGCGAAGCGGATCGGGAAAAAGCACCGCGCTGAAGCTTACAAACGGGATGCTGTTCCCTACCGAGGGCGAAGTTTTGGTGGAAGGGCGCTCGACGCGCGAATGGGACCCGATTCGCCTGAAACGCCGCATCGGTTACGTGATCCAGGAGGTGGGCCTCTTCCCGCATTTCACCGTGGCCGCGAATGTCGGTCTGGTTCCGAAGCTTGAACGCTGGAACGACGCGGACACGGGCACGCGGGTGGACCAACTTCTCGGTGTTGTGGGACTCCCCCCGGCCGAGTTCAGGACGCGCTATCCGCGGCAGCTCTCGGGAGGGCAGCGACAACGAGTCGGCGTGGCGCGAGCGCTGGCGGCCGATCCGCCTCTGCTTCTGTTCGACGAGCCCTTCGGCGCCCTAGACCCCGTAACGCGCCTGGAGTTGCAGCAACAGTTTCTGGATCTCCAGCGCAATTTCAAAAAGACGTCCCTGTTCGTAACGCACGACGTGCGAGAGGCCCTGAGGCTAGGAACGAGAATCGCGCTGCTCGCGCGAGGAACCGTGGACGCGATAGCAAGCCCGGCGGAATTCGAGCGCGCGCAGACAGAGGAAGCGCGGGCGTTCCTGGCGTGTTTGTAGGAAGGCGGGCTTTAGCCCGCGCGAGGCTTTAGCCTCGCCCCTAAACTAACCAATATGCGCCCCGATCTTGCGAACGATCTGGTTCTTTTGACGACGGAGCACCTCGTGCTGGTCGCGAGCGCGATGGCGCTGGCGATCCTCATCGGGCTTCCGCTGGGGATTTTGGTGAGCCGGAGGAAAGGCGCCAAGTGGCTCCTGGGATTTTCCAGCGTGATGCAGACGATTCCCAGCCTCGCGCTATTCGGATTTTTGATTCCGATTCCATTCATCGGTGGAATCGGAAAACGGACCGTGATTGTGGCGCTCGCGCTTTACGCGCTGCTGCCGATTCTGCGGAACACGTTTGTAGGGATCATTTCGGTGGACCCCGCGGTCTGCGAATCGGCCGTGGCGATGGGGATGACCGACGGGCAGTTACTGCGCCAAGTGCAACTGCCTTTGGCGGCGCGCACGATTCTGGCGGGGATTCGGGTGGCGGCTGTCACGACCATCGGAACCGCCACAATTGCCGCCGCGATTGGTGGCGGAGGACTAGGCGTCTTCATTTTTAGAGGAGTTGCTAGCGTGGATACCGCGCAAATTCTGGCGGGAGCGATTCCAGCGGCGCTGATGGCGCTGCTTGCCGACGGAGTGCTGGGGTGGATTGAAAAGAAGCTCTCGGCCGGTTAGTGCGGGCCGAAGTGGAAAGGATTGAAGCTGCTTTTGAAATCAAAAGCGTCCAACCCTTCCGACCGCTTCAGAAAGCCCACGACGGCGTAAGTGGCGGGTGTTGCGACCACTTCGTAAATCACCTTGAAGGAATAGGCCGACGCCGCGCCGACGACCAGCGTCATTAGCGGAGCAGTGCCGGTAAAGGCGATCGCGTACAGCAGCACCGTGTCAACGAACTGGCCCGCGACGGTCGAGCCGACCGTGCGCGTCCAAAGCATTTTTCCTTTGGTCCACAGCTTCATCTTGGCCAAGGTGAAGGAGTTAGCGAATTCGCCGCACCAATAGGCGATCAGGCTGGCGATAATAAGCCTGGGGATTTGATAGAAAACCGTCCGAAAAGCTTCTTGGTTCTTCCAGCCCGGCGCGGGAGGGAGCCAGACGGTGATCAGTCCCATCAGAGCCAGCAAGCCATTGGCGAGAAAACCGAGCCAGATCGCCCTGCGCGAGGCGCTATAGCCATATACTTCGGTGAAAACGTCGCCGAAGATGTAAGTGATGGGGAATAGGAGTTGCGCGCCACTGAGGACAAATGGTCCGATGGAGCAAAGCTTTTGTCCCACCAGGTTCGAGATCAACAGAACCACAATGAAAATCGCCAGCAGCGTATCGTAGTGGCGGTAAGTGCGCAGGTCGCGCGCCTGGACAGGGGCTGGTTTTTCGGCGAAGGCGCTCACGTTGAAAATCGATCTTACCGCACCGCCCGGGGCGCCGGATTGCCCGCCGGTCCGTTCAGCAGGGGCTTCACGGCGCGAAAGACAGTGCCGGAGACGATCTCCGCTCCATCGGCGGTGGGGTGGATGCCATCGCGTTGGATGTAGCGAAGGTCGGGTGTGACGATGTCGGAGAGCACAAAGGGGATGAGCGTCACCTTGTATTTTTCGGCAAGGTCCTTGTAGATTTTCTCAAATCGATGAATGTAGTCGGGTCCGTAATTGGGCGGGAGAGTCATTCCGGCGAGAACGACGCGCGCACCCGCGCTTTGGAACGTCTCGATCATGGTTTCGAGATTCTTGCTCGTAACCTCGAGCGGCAGGCCGCGGAGGCCATCGTTGCCGCCCAGCTCGACGACGACGATGCCGGGCTTGAGCGAAACCGCCGAATCCATGCGGGAGACGCCGCCTTCCGTCGTGTCGCCGCTGATGCCGAGATTCACCACGCGCCAGGGATAACCTTGCGCGTCGAGCTTCTTTTGCAGATCGTCGGGGAAGCTTTGCCCGGGGTCGAGGCCAAAGCCCGCAGCGATGCTGTCGCCGAAGACAGCCAGGACCTTACGATCGTCCGGCCGCGGCGCGGGGGATTGTGCAGGAGCTGATTCGCGGACCTGCTGCGGCGGCTCGCTTCGCTCTTTAGAGCACGAACACAACACGATCGCCAGAACGACTGCGGAAAGGCGCCCCAAATCTCAGTATACGGAGCGTCCTCGATTGGGCGCGAACATCGAAGGTAACAGCCGGTCTCCCTTCACGTGGGATTAACGTCCTCACGCCGGCCGAAGCAGGAATGCTCCACCAGGAGGACGAGGACCTATTCTCGACAGCGTTACCCGCCGCGGAAGGATTAAGCGTTTTCTCGATTTGCCGAAGCCTTATCCGCCGAACAAATGCGCAATCGCGTCGAATCCCTGAGCGCCTGGTAGATTACCCCCACAACTGCTTCGTCGCCAGCGCCGCGCCTTCCGCCAGCGCCTTCAGCTTCGCCCAGGCGATCTGCGGATGTACCCGCAGCCCGAGCCCACAATCGGCCCCTGCGATCACGTTTTCCTTGCCCACCAGACCCGCATAGAGAACAATTCTGTCCGCGACCAATTCCGGGTGCTCCACCACGTTGCTCGCATGGCTGATTACGCCGGGAATCAGGATCTTGCCTTCAGGAAGCTTGACGTCGCGCCAGACTTTCCATTCGTGCTCGTGCCGTGGATTGGCCGCCTCCACCGAATAAGCCCCGGCCTTGATCCTCAGCATTAAATCCACAATGTGCTTCAGCGGCAAATCGTGGGTGTGGGGTCCGTGCCAGCTTCCCCAGCAGCAGTGGAAGCGCACCCGGTCCTCGGGCAGCCCGGCGATGGCGTGATTGAGCGCGTCCACTCTGACCTCGGCGAATCTGCGGTACTCTTCAATGCTCGGCGTGGGCACGATCATGTCGTAGGTGTCGGGCAGTGCGGGGTCATCGAGCTGCAGAATGAATCCCGCATCCACGATCGCTTTGTATTCGTGCTTCATCGCGCCGGCCAAGGCGAACAAGTATTCTTCGTCGGACTTGTAGTGTTCGTTGTGGAAGAAATGCTCGAGCCAGCCGGGCGCGAGCACGCACATGAATGCCTCCGCCGCGCTCGTTTTCGACTCGGCCAGCGCGGCTTTGAACATATTAATGTCGTTCTTGACTTCCTCCTGGCCGATATACGAGATCGGGCCGTTGCAGATCGCGCGCTCTTCGGCCTGCGGCATGAAGCCGAGTTCTTTATAGAATTCGTCGAACTCCGCGCGCTCTCCCGAGCCTTGGCCCATCCACGCAGATTCCCCCGGCTTGCACTTGCGCGTCGCGAGGCCGGACAGTCGCTTGCCATAGTACGCAAATCCAAACCCGAGCTTGCCGAGCTCGCCGTCGCTGATCACGTCGATTCCGGCTTGCGCCTGCCGGCGGACAATTTCCGCAATCCCAGACCGCACAAGCGGACCCAACGATTCGGGATTCGGAGCGCGGCCCGTGAGAATTTGCCCCGTGGCTGCGCGGAGCGCCGGCGGCCCATCCAGCCGGCCTGCGTGGGTGGTCAGTATGCGATCCGTGCTGCGCTTCATCTTCGCTTCCTTTCACGTCCTTGC
>DASQJB010000541.1:0-8166 GCA_035631295.1 Bryobacteraceae bacterium
TTGCGGCGCGGCAGGCGGAACTGTGCTGGCCTGCCTCGCCGGCGCGCCCGCCTGGAACGCAAAACCCGTCGCGAGAACCAGCGAAGAGACAGCAAACATATCACGATCCTCGACTTGCTAATACTCTACCACCGCTTGCTCACGCCCGCGGCTCAGAATCGGCGATCCATTCTTACCGTAGTCCGTCCGTAGCGGGTCCGCTCCCTAACGGTCGCGGTTCGGTGCGGGCTGCTGCTGGACGCCAACACCTCTGCACTGAACCGCGACCGTCAGGGAGCGGACTGCGTTCATGCGCCATGCGTGCCGTGGATTACGGGCTTATGGCCACTGGCAGAGCCGTGACCGTGAGGGAGCGGATTGCTCCCCCCGCCTGGGCACCTATGTGCGGCTACTATGGGACTTGAGCCATGAGCATCCTTCGCCTCCGCTGCGCCAGCAAGGATTACGTTTCCGACGGCGTCGCCGTACCGGCTCTCCGTGATGTTTCGCTGGAGGCGCAGGCCGGTGAATTCCTGGCGCTCGCGGGGAGAAGCGGTTGCGGCAAGACCACTCTGCTAAATCTCGCGGGCGCGATGGATTTTCCGACTTCCGGCGAAGTGTATTTGGATGGAATTCTGACCTCGGCCCTGGGCGATGCCGCGCTCGCCCGGCTCCGCCGCGAAAAGGTCGGCTTCATTTTTCAATCGTTTCAATTGCTGCCTACGCTCTCGGTAGTTGAAAATGTCGAACTGCCGTTGCTTCTTGGCCGAAACGGCCGCGCCCGCCCGACCGCGCTCGAGTGTCTCGAATGGGTCGAGATGGACGCTTTCGCCCATCGGATGCCGTATCAACTGTCCGGCGGACAGATGCAACGCGCCGCCATCGCCCGCGCGCTCGCTTCTTCGCCCAAGCTGCTGCTGGCTGATGAGCCGACCGGCAATCTCGACAACGCTACAAGCGATCTCATCCTTCGCCTGCTGCGCCGCACCGTCGACGAAAGGAAGACTACCTTGGTGATGGCCACCCACAGCCTCGAAGCGGCCGTTATGGCAGACACGATTGTTCGCCTGCGCGACGGCCAGGTGGAGGAACACAGCAGGGCCAGAGAAATCTCTTGCATCTGACTGTTTTCTATCGCCTTATCGTTCGGCCGCTGCGACGGGAACTCCTGCGCACTTCGCTTACCGCCGGAGCCGTTGCCCTTGGCGTCGCCGCCGTGCTGGCGATCGAGCTTGCCGGCCAAGCGGCCGCGGGATCCTTTCATTCCTCCTTGGAAACGCTCGCCGGGCGCGCCGACTTCGAGGTCACGGCGACCGGACGCGTGGCGCCCGAAACGCTCACCCGCCTCGCCGAGTTGCCTTACGCTCTCAAAATTCATGCGCGCACCGAGGACTACGCCGTACTCTCAGATTCCAATCGAACCGTGCCGCTGATCGGCATCGATCTTGTTGCCGAATCGGATGGCGCGGATGCGGGCGGCCCGCTGCCGGATCTCGCCTCCGCGGTCTGGATCGGCCACGACCTTCCGTTCAAGCCAGGGGATCGCCTTCAACTTCTCGTGAACGATTCTTCGCACGACGGGACTGTCCGCGGAGTGTTGGGCGAAAACTCGGGCGATGCGGTCGTAATGGATCTCGCGTTGGCCGCCCGGCTGCTTCACCGGGAGGCGCTCGACCGCATTCTGATCGAGACGCCCGCTGGCCGCACGATGGAAGAATGGCAATCCATTCTCCGGCCCGCGCTAGCCCCGGGAACCTTGTTGGAGCGCGAAGGCGCGCGGACCGAAGAGAACCGCCGTCTGCTGGACGCCTTTCGTTGGAATCTGCGGATTCTCAGCTATATCTCGCTCGCCGTCGGCGCCTTTCTCATCTACAACACAATCTCGGTGTCGGTAGTGCGCCGCCGGGTCGAAATCGGCGTGGTGCGAGCGTTGGGCGCTTCACGCTCTTCCGTGATGCTCGCCTTCCTGGGTGAGGCTGCGGCGTTCGGCCTGCTGGGCGCAGCTGCAGGCATTGGCGTCGGACGATTTCTGGCCGAAGGCGCCGTGCGGCTGGTCGGCGCGACCGTTCAATCCCTGTACGTCAGCAGCCATCCCGCGCCAATCGAGCTGACGTGGACAGGCGCGGCTTGGGCGCTTACTATCGGAGTCTTCGCATCGGCGCTTTCGGCCCTCTTGCCCGCTTGGGAAGCTTCGCAAGTCGCGCCAGCCGAAGCCATGGGGCGCGCCCGCCGCGAGCACGAAATCCGCCTTCGGCGTGGATGGCATTTGGGTTTCGCTGCCGCCCTGGCGCTCTGCGCCTGGATCGCCTCGCGCCAGGATCCTATCGGCGGCAAGCCTGTATTCGGCTATCTCGCCGCCGCGCTCTTGCTCGCCGCCTCGGCTTTCGCCATCCCTGCGGCGCTGTCGGCATTTGCGCGCCTGGCAGCGATCGGGGCGCAACGCCTTTTCGGAGTCGAGGCCCTGCTAGCCAGTCGAGCACTGGCCGGATCTCTTCGCCGCACCTCCGTTCTTGCCGCCGCCCTTTCTACCGCCATTGCCATGCTGGCCGCCGTCGGCATCATGGTGGGCAGCTTCCGCAAAACCGTTGTTTTGTGGATGGGCGATCGCATTCAAGCGGATTTCTATGTCCGTCCCGCCGTGCCCAACGGACCCGACCGCTTCCCCATCATGTCTCCGGAAATCCCAAATAGGCTGAGCGGCTTGCCCAACGTCGCCGCGGTGGAACAGCTTCGGTCCTACCCGATTGTTTACGATTCGCTGCCCGCTACTCTCATGGGCGCCGAAGCAAGCATCGTCGGGGATCATGGAGTGCTCGAGTTTCTTTCCGGCGCCAAGCCTTCAACCGTTCTGGCGCAGCTCGTGGATCGCGATGCGGCTGTCGTCAGCGAGCCGTTCGCCAACAAGCACCACGTTCATCGCGGCGGCTCGGTCACGCTTGCGCTGGGTGGAGGCAATCGAATCTTCCGCATCGCCGATGTTTATTACGACTATTCCGGCGAGCGCGGAACCATTTTCCTCGACCGCGCCACCCTCCTGAAATACCTGCCCGATTCCTCGCCGTCAAATATCGCCGTGTATCTGAAGCCCGGCGTTCCTCTAGAGGATGGCCGGCGCGAACTTGAGGCTGCGCTCACCGGGCGCCGCGTCGTGGTCGCCTCCAACCGTTCCTTGCGGGAGGAGGGCATCCGTGTCTTCGACCGCACTTTCGCCATCACCTATGCGCTCGAAGCCGTCGCGGTGCTGGTGGCCGTGATGGGCGTCACCGGCGCCCTGCTCGCGCTGGTGATCGATCGCCGCCGCGAATTCGGCCTGCTGCGGTTTATGGGCGCAGAAGGCGCTCAGGTTCGCCGCATGATTCTTTTCGAAGCCGGCCTGTTGGGCCTGCTTGCGAACGCAGCAGGTTTGATCCTCGGGTTTTTTCTTTCCCTGATCCTGATTTTTGTGATTAATAAGCAGTCCTTCGGTTGGACCATTCAATTCCATTGGCCCATCGCTGTGTTGCTCGCTGCGCTGACCGTCGTTTACGGCGCCACTCTCCTTGCCGCTCTTTATCCGGCGAGAATGGCGGTGCGCCTGGTCCCCATTGAGGTGGTTCATGAAGAGTAGACTTGCGGCGGCATTGCTGGCCGTTTATCACCTCGCTCTGCCCGGCTACCGCTATGATTTCCCGCGCGATCATTTCAATCACCCCGATTTCCAAACGGAATGGTGGTACTACACCGGCAATCTCAACACCGCCGATGGACGAAGATTCGGTTACGAGCTCACCTTCTTCCGCCAAAGCGCCGCGGACGATCGATCGGCGCCGTCTGCCAACGTCTGGGACGTCCGCGACGTGTGGATGGCGCACCTGGCATTGAGCGACATCGATGGCCATCAATTCCTCCACACGGAGCGTTTGAATCGCGCGGGCGTCGGACTGGCCGGCGCCGATCTCGAACAACGCCGGGTCTGGAACGGAAACTGGCGCGCTCAATGGCAGGATTTGAATTCGCAGCATCTCGACGCCGTCGCCGCCGGTTTCTCTTTCAAGCTGGATCTCAAATCTCAAAAGCCGCCCGTGATCCACGGCAAGAACGGCGTCAGCCAGAAAGCCCTGAGCCCAGGCCGGGCCTCGCATTACATTTCGCTCACGCGGCTTGTTACCACCGGCGAGAT
Source organism: Bryobacteraceae bacterium (assembly GCA_035631295.1). GTDB lineage: Bacteria > Acidobacteriota > Terriglobia > Bryobacterales > Bryobacteraceae > Palsa-187. The sequence continues at coordinate 4,139 of DASQJB010000541.1, forward strand.
CAACCTCGCGGGACAGCGCTTCCAGGTGGAGGGCCTGAGCTGGATGGACCACGAATTTTTCACAGCCCAGCTCGAACCGGAGCAAACTGGTTGGAATTGGTTCAGCTTGCAACTCACCGACGGTTCGGAGATCATGCTTCTGCACCTGCGCCGCAAGGACGGCTCGCCCGATCCGTACTCCTCCGGGACCTATATCGATCCAATGGGGAGAAGCCGTTTTCTTTCCGCCGCCGAATTTTCGCTCCAGCCTGGAAAGATCTGGACTAGCCCCGATACCGGCGGCCACTACCCCGTTGAATGGACCGTCCGGATTCCCTCACTCGGCCTCGAGGCTGCTGTCGCCACGAAACTGGTCAAGCAGGAGATCGCCGGCAAAGGAACGTTGATTCCGTCCTATTGGGAAGGCGCCATCGACGCCATCGGCGTGAAACAAGGCAACTCGCTGTTCGCCTCCGGCTACTTGGAAATGACCGGCTACGCGGGCGCGCCGCCGCTAGCGCGGTGAAGCGCTACACCTTCTAACCTTTCACGAGATCTTCAGGTCTCCGAGCTATATTGACCAGGATGAAGAAAGCGTTTTGTGGTCTGTTAGCTCTTAGCGCCATAGCCCATGCACAGGTGGCGGAGCCGCCGTCTGTAAAAGCGCCTGCCGGGATCGCCGGCAGCCGACCCGATCTAGTCGGGGCGTTGACCGCACAGGAGGCTTCCAGGTCGGCGCAGGGGGCGCCCGCCACGCTGACTCTGAAGGACGCGTTGACGCTTGCGGAAAGGAATGAGCCTCAGCTCCTGGGGCGCGTGAGCGACGCACGCGTCGCACATGAGGACGCGCGCCAGGCTCGCGAAGCGCGATATCCCTCGTTCGGCCTGAGATCTGAGTTCCTGAACACTCAAGGTAATGGCGTGCTTCCGACCAGCCGATATGTAACAGCCGATGGCGTGCATGTGTACCGGGAATGGGCCACCATGCATCAGGATCTCTCCGCCGGAGTCTTCACCGGGACGGCAGTGAAGCGGGCCGACGAAGCTGAAGTAGTCGCGCAAGCGAGAGTGGAAATTACGCGCCGCGGGCTCGGCGCTACCGTCACAAAATCGTACTATGCGCTACTCCTTGCGCAACGCAAATACGCCACCGCTCAACAAGCTCTCGATGAAGCGCAGCGTTTCCTGAAGATCAGCGAGGCCCTAGAACGGGGCGGCGAAGTGGCGCATAGCGATGTCGTCAAGTCCCAACTACAGCAGAACGCCCAGACGCAAGTGCTACGGGAGTCGCAACTCGCGATGGAGACCGCGCGGCTCGAGCTTGCAGTGCTGCTGTATCGCGACTTCAACGAGAATTTCCAAATAGTCGATGACCTGAACCTGGCCCCCGCGCTTCCGCCGCTGGCCGAAGTTCAGACGATGGCAGCCCGTGGGAACCCGGATATTCGCGCCGCCACCGGCTCATTGCGGGGAGCCGAGGTAGATGTCAAGACGGCTCGCCAGGCCTATCTGCCCGCACTCTCGCTCGACCTCGTTTACGGATTAGAAGCGAACGCCGTTTTGCTAAACAGCGTCTATGTCGCTAACCCAGAAAAGGGTCAAGTTCCAACCCTCGGTTATTTTTTGGACGCTAACCTGACAATCCCCGTCTGGGACTGGGGTTCGCGAAGAAGCAGGGTGCGGCAGGCGGAGTTAAAACGGGAGCAGGCAAGAGTGGAACTCAGCGCCGTCCAGCGAGAACTCGTGAAGGGCTTGGAAGCCGCTTATACCGAAGCTCAGACCGCCCGTGACCAGCGTGATCTGCTGCGTCAGGCGGCAGACCTCGCGTCGGAGAACCTGCGCCTTAACAACCTGCGTTATCAGGCCGGAGAGGCAACAGTGCTGGAGATCGTGGACGCTCAGAACAGCCTCATTCAAGCCCGTAACAGCCTCGATGACGGTGAAGTGCGTTATCGCGTGGCCATCGCAAATCTCCAAACTTTGACCGGACCTTTCTAAAGCTTCCACGGTCGCCGCCAACAGCCATTGCAAGCTGAACTAACGTTTTCGAAACGTTCGATCACTATTGAAAAGCATCTTTCGCCAAATGTGCACGGCTTTTCGGCCGCTAGAAATAACTTCTGCGAGGATTGTACTGAAAACGCGTCGTTCCACGAATCCAGGTTTCTGAGCGTAACCGCTCGGTACTGCCTTCAATGGTCGCCGGCGTGAGCTTCACTGACAACTCCTTCCAGTTCCAAGTCACCAAGCAAATCCTTTTTCGTGAAAATGCGAACTTCGGAGAAACGCCCGTCGCGGAGCTTTCTTACCCAGTGAGGATCGCCGATTTGGCCTCTACCGACGGAAATGAGGTCAAATTCCTTGTTCTTGAACCGGCGGAGCAACTCGCGCAAGCCTTGCTCGCCGGTTGAGTTGGCTTCTTTGCCAAAGAAATTGTCCATCACATCCGTATCTAAACCAACGCTGCCGACGGCAATGACGGGAGCGTCCGTCATCGACTTGGTCCAGCCCGCGATTCCCCAGTCAGATCCCTCCCACTCGGGAATCCAAAAGTAGCGGGCCGACGCATGGAAGATGTCGGCGCCCGCCGCGCATACCGCGTCGAGCATCACCCGCAGATCCTGCGGAGTCGACGCGATCCTTGCCTGGTAGTTGACCTCCTTCCATTGAGAAAAACGGAACGAGATGATGAACTCGGGCCCAACGGCGGAGCGAATCGCTCTGACAATCTCCGCCGGGAAGCGCACGCGGGCCGCCATGTTGTCGCCGCCGTAGCCATCGGTGCGCCGATTCGTTTCGGCCCATAGGAATTGGTCGAGCAGATAGCCGTGACAGGCATGCACCTCGATTCCGCACGCGCCAATCTCCAGTGCGGCAAGAGCGCCTTTTACGAAAGCAGCCTTAATCGCCTCCAGATCTTCCAACGTCGCCGCGCGCCCGTTGGGCTTTCCAGCATGGGCAAGGCCCGACGGACTCAACGTAGGATATTGCGAATAGGGGCCGTTGCCGCCTTCCTTGCGGATGGCTCCTTCGTGCCACAATTGCATGAGCATTCGGCCTCCGGCGCCGTTAACGGCATTGAAGCATCGGGCCCACGCGCCCATGGTGGCGTCGGTAATGCGGCAAAAGACGGGAGTCTGCGTGGCCGACGGATGATCGACAGCGCAGGACTCCGTGATGATGAGACCCACGCCGCCTTCGACGCGCTCGCGATAGTAGTCCGCCAAGCACGGCAGCGGCGTGCCGTTGTCACACCACATGCGCTGCATGCCGGGCATCACGAAGCGATTAGGTAAAGTGATTCTCTTGATGGCGAACGGTTCGAATAAGGGCGATGAATCGAACGGGATCATTACTCGCTGGAACGAATATTCTACGCTAGCGTGGCTCGGTCTGGTTTGCGCCATCCGCATGATCCACAAGAGCGGATGGTCGCCATCTGGTGGACGTGCCTTCCAAGAATCGCGGGTGATGGCGCATCACTCGGAAGTCATCGGCGACGTCGCGATCACGATTTCCGCCTCATTCCCGTTTGAATGCCGCTGGTGATCGTCCGGCGCCGCAGCGCTGGTCAGGGCTGGGCTAATGGGTTATTCGGCGTAAATACTCTTCACGAAATTTGTCAGGTTGTTGATGGGCCAGTCCGCATACTTGGCTTTGAACTCCGCCGTGAGAAGCATGCCCGCATCCTCGGCGTTTACTCCGTCCCGCTTGAGGTCCAGAGCTCGCATCCGCACGGCTGTGATGAACGTTTTCTCGCTGACCACCAGCGAGCCATCGCCCATTGCGCTGTGATCCGGCAGCACGTGAAGGGCGCCAAGCTTCTCCACCTGCTCGAGCACCGCGATCCAGCTTGAGGGCGTGCCTCCGTCGTTCGAGATGCCAGGCACGATCTTGTTCTGTACGACATCGCCCGAGATCAGGGTTTTATCAGGGTCAACGAAAATCAGCTCGTCGCCCTTCGTATGCGCTCCCCCGAACCACAGCAAGCGCGCTGTCACTGCGTCCCCGAGATCCAGCTTTCGTTCCTTCTCGAAGGTCTCATCCGG
>DASQJB010000542.1:0-7892 GCA_035631295.1 Bryobacteraceae bacterium
GCTAAATCCACCGCGCGCAGCAAGTCGGCCGGATCGATTCCCAGCATCAGCCAGCGGAATCGCCGCTCCAGCGACATCGCCCACACCCACTTCGATAGCTCACGCTCCTGGATATAGAAGGTCGCGTTTGGGAAATCCTCCAGATTTCCCATGTGGTCGAAATGCGCGTGCGTGATAAATACGGTGGAGACGTCTTCCGGCGCGAGTCCGCATTCCGCCAAAACCTCCCGCGGAGGCCGCCAGTTCCGCACGCCGTAAGTATTGGCCAGCACCTCGCCATAAGCTTTGTGGTTGTAGCCGACATCGATCATGGCGACTCGGCCTTGTCCTTTGATCACCACATAGCAATACGGCAGCCGACGGTAGCCCTGATTGTGCGCGCCGTAGATGAGGCCGCTCAAATGATAGTCGGGAACCTCGGCGAATTCCATCGCCCAAATGGAGTAGCGGTTCATATTCGATTCTCTTGGGGCGCCCGATCCGGGGCTCGACGCGCCGCGCAACAGGCGTGCTGAAACGACACCATCTCAAATCCGGGCAGCTCGCACGCCGCGTCTTGAAGATGACGGTAGGCGCGCCGCAGCGGGAGGAGCACCGGATCGACTCTCAAGCCGTTTCGCGCCGCGGTCAGCGCGGCGCCAAGATCGGCGCTTGCCTCCAATAGAAACCGATGATGCAGCAGCGCTCGGCGGCTCGGGCGGGCGCACTGCACACCCTCGGCCGCATCTCGATACAGCTCAGCCGCCGAGGCGAGCATGGGGTGGTCCGGAGACGCCGTGTCCGCACCCGAAGCGTTCAGCACAAGGAACCCCGCAAGTTGCGCGGCCACTTGTCTCAAATCCTCGAACTGCCGCCGGGTTTCCAAAATATAAGCGGCGGTTTCGTCGTCGATCTTATGAAGCGGCTGCATCGCGATCCTTTCCCGCCGCCAAGGCCACAAGATCGGCCATATCGGGCAATTCTTCGAGTCGTCCCGCCGCCTCTTCCAGCGCGATGGCCGCATCGCTGCCCAGCGCCCCTCCCGCCGCCGTGCGGAACCGATCGCGAACTTGATCGGGCGTCGCCGGAACCAGATCGTCCAATCTTCGCTGGATCACCCGTCCATTGTGGAGCGTAACGGTAATCTCCGTCCCTTGGGCGCGCGGATAGGCTGCAGTGAACTCTGGAGCTTCTTCGAGCGCGATAGCATCGATCAGCCGCTTCACTTCGGGATCGGCGAGTAGGCGATAGTTGGCTTCCTCGATCGCTCCGCGCACGAGCGTCGCCGCAACGCAGTACTGGATGCTCATTTTGGCCTGCAAGACGCGCTCAAATGGCCCGCTGGCGTTACAGCCTGGATAATTGAGGGCTGCGGCGGACACTCTCACGTCGATTCCAGCGATTTCGGGAGTCCGCACGCGGTCTTCGACCGCCAGCATTCGCGCCACCTGACACGCCGTCTGCGCGTAGTTACAGGCAGGCGCAGGCTTGTGATAGACAGAGAGGATCTCGAGCGGTCCGCCCGAAAACGGCGCCACTTGATCCGTGTTGTCCGGCTTGCCCAGCGCGGCGAAGAGTCCCGCGGGTCCGTCCAGCGCCGACTCCGATGCAAAAGCTCCCAACTCCGCCAGCTCCACGGCGGTCACGGCATTGCGCGCAGCGAATCCCACATGGAAAAACATTTCGTCAGCGCCCTGCACCGGCCATTCGTTCAATCCCGCAATGGCGTTGGCAGCGAATCCCAACGCGCTGGTAGCGGCATCTTCGTTAAGCCGCCGGAGCCGCGCTCCCGCAATCGCCGAGCCCAGCGGCCCCGTGACCCCGGTGGGGCGGAAACGCTTCACCACATCGCGATCCATCAGCGCGCGCCCGATGGCGGCGCCTGTCTCGTAGCCGCACACGGCGGCCGTCACAAAGTCGCGCCCGGTCGCCGGCTCTCGCGAGGACTCCGCCAGCGCCAGAAGCGCGGGAAAAACGACCACGCCCAAGTGGCTCACCGATCCCGTGTGCATGTCCTCGCGCACCAATCCGTGCCCGAGCACGGCGTTGGCGAAGGCGGCTTCCGGCGCGGCGGCCCTCAGAGGAGTCGCGATCACTGTGGTGCGGCCGGGCGCCCGCGCCGCAAGCTCGATGGCGTGCACGCTTGGCCCTAGGCCGCGTGACTCAAACGCGCACGAAAAATAGTCCAATAGCGCGATCTCGACTTTCTCTACGGCCTCGCGCGGCAGCGTGTCGAAACGTAAGCTCCGCGCCCCTCGAACGATTCTTCGGGAGAGAGATACCGGCATAAGCTCTGTCAATCATATGACATGCGGCTAACGTTCCTCCAGCCTCCGCGTCTGCAAAGGAGTTGAGATAGACTGAAGGAGTTTCCATGGTTCTTCGATCTACCTTGCTGCTCTTGCCGCTTGCGGCTTTCGCCCAAACGCCCGATCTTCAGCCGCCGCCCGAGGTCGACCGCGCGTTGCGCGCGCGAGTGACGGGGTTCTTTCAGGCTCTGGTGGATGCCAAATTCTACGACGCCTTTGATTATGTGGCTGCCGACACGAAGGACTACTACTTCAACTCCGGGAAAACTCCGCTGAAGGAGTTCAAGATCACGGACATTAAATACGAGAGCGGCTTTGAAAAGGCGGCGGTCAAGCTGGATGTAAAGCGCCTTTGGAGCTTCAGCGTCTCCGCGCAACAGGACACGAAGGCGGAAGTCGATGTGCCCATGATCACCACCTGGAAGCTGGAGAACGGAAAATGGCTCTGGTCCAGCGAAGCGCCAAAGGATGCCTGGGTTACGCCCGTGGGGCCTTCCGACGTGCCGTTGCTGAAGAAGAACGCGGACGGAACCATCGGCGGCCTGCCTCCCAAGCTTACTCAGGATACGATCATGGCCGCGGCGCAGAAGATTCTGCAGCAGTCCGGCGCGGATAAATCCTTGGATAAGTCTGAGATCACTTTGGCCGCGGACAAAGCGTCTTCGGAAAAGGTTGTGTTCCACAATGGCGCGCAAGGCTCGGTCCACCTGGAGGTTCATGCTCCTCAGTTGCCGGGCCTCAGCGCGAAGCTGGATAAAGTTGACGTGAATTTCGAAGAGAATGCGACGCTCCTGGTGAGCTATGAACCGCCGTCGGACGCCGCCGCCATCCCAAACGTCGCCTCCGTCTATCTGGTGCTGGTTCCCTTCGACCAACGCTACGAAATCAAGGTCAATTTCGGCGCGCCCAAGAAATAGTCGTCCACCAACGGCCTTCGGCGTGCATACGCAGACACGGAGGCACACCGACGCATGGTTTCAGCAACAAGCAGCACGCCGGCGGTCAATAACACAATCACTCTCTTCAGCGGCACACCTTCCGCCGCTTCAGCAACTTCTTTCGCCCAGCAACTTGCCGCGACGCTGGAGCAATACTTGAGTCAATCGAACGAATCGGCGGTGCAAATCAATATTCAGCTGGAAGCCAGCCAAAATTCTGACAGTGGCTCCGGCGGTGGACAATATCTTGTCACTGCGACAACTCCGGAGGCGACTTCCAACACGGCATCGGATCCCAGCGCTTCCCAGAGCGGCGCTCCCGATGGTTACGTCACCATTCCGTTTGGCGCCAGCATGGCTACCGTGCCCACACTGGCCACTGAATTGGCCAACGAAGCCGCCTTCGGGGCCATGATGTCCCCGGCCGCCATCCTGAACCAGGACAAGGTCACCCAGGCCGGCGATCCCATGTCCAGACTGACAATCCCGGGAACCAATATGAAATGGGACGAGCTGACGCAGGATCAGCAGCTCGCCTACCTCCAGGCGACGAATTACGGCCTTCCTTCCGGGCAGACAAGGCAGGATTATCTCACTGCCAACCTGGGTCCGAAAGAGATGTGGAACGCTCCGTACTCGAATCCGACCATGTTTGGGAATTCGTAACCATCTCAGGTTTTCACCGCGAGGATTCCCATGTGAATCCCGAATGGCTTGCGCGCGCCGAGCCGCTCACAATAGGGCTTGAGCGAACTCTTCGAACGCTGCGAATTTTTGGGCGCCACGGCCATTTTCGGAAGCGAAGCCATGCGCCGTCTTCTGGCGATGGCCAAAAGGTCGCCGCCACCAGCCCACGGTGTTGATCACCGGCGAAAGCGGGACGGGAAAAGAAGTCGTCGCGCGCGCGATCCATCATCTCTCCCCGTGCTCGGCGAAGTCTTGGGTGGACGTAAACTGCGCCGCGCTGCCGGAGAATCTGTTGGAGAGCGAGCTGTTCGGCCACGAAAAGGGCGCCTTCAGCGGCGCCGACTCCGCCAAGCCGGGTTTGTCCGAAATGGCGGATCGCGGAACTCTGTTTCTCGACGAGAATGGCGAGCTGGACGCACGGCTCCAAGTGAAATTGCTCCGCGTGCTGGATGGCGCGAGCTTCTTTCGCGTCGGCGGCGTCAAGAAAGTCTCCGTGGACGTCCGGCTGGTCGTAGCGACCAACAGGGATCTCAAAGCCGCCGTTCAAGAAGGGCGCTTCCGGGCCGATCTCTATCACCGGCTGTCTCAGATTCGGCTTTCCGTTCCGCCTCTACGATCGCGGCGACGACATTATGCCGCTTGCGCATCACTTCCTGGCGCAACAAAGGCCTGGTCTTCGTTTTTCAAGCGAGGCTGCCGAAAAGCTCCGCGGGTATGGCTGGCCGGGAAATGTGAGAGAGCTCAAGAATGTCGGCGTGCGCGCGGCGGTCTTCGCGGCGGGACCGGAAGTCGCCACCGCCGATCTACCCGAGGAGTTCTTGCAAGATGCATTTTCGGCTGGGCTTTACCGATGCGTCGTTCTGCCCGAGCTCGAAAAGTCTGCAATTTTGGAGGCCCTGCGCGAGAACGGCGGACATCAGGAGCGCGCCGCTGCGCGCCTCGGCATCTTCCCAGCGGACCCTCCAGCGTCGCATGAAGACTTACCAAAACTCGGGTGCGCAAACCGCGCCTGTAGCGGGGTGAAATCGATGGAACGGCGAAGAGAAAAGCGCGCGCCCGGCTCCGGCATCGTGGAAATCGCCATCTCGAATCCCGCCCCGCTCACCATTCAGGCGGCTCTGGTCGAAACGAGCGCAAGCGGTTTCCGCGCCTCGCACGATTGCCAGGCGCTGGAACCCGGCGTCTCGCCGTAAGCTTCACTCGCGAAGACCTCTCTGGACGCGCGCGCGTCATGTGGACTCACATCCTCAACGGCCGCCGCACCAGCGGTTTCTTGGTGCTGTAGCGATTCAGCCGGCTCGAATTTTTCGAGTTTGCATCCCCTTTTCTTTCGCCCTCCGCAGGTATATACTTTGGCCAAGCTCAAATCGGGTTGGGACGTATTTGTCACGGCCTTATCGTTTAGGAGGGCTCCATGTTCGAAAGCCTCGACGAGCAGATCAGGAAGGACGAAAACCGCGTCACATCGAGCAAGCAGCGGATGCTCCGTTACGCGCTTTACGCTTTGGCGGGCGTGGTTGTTATAGGAGGTTTGATCCTCGGCTCACTGAAGCTGAGTTAGGAGCGATTTAGCTTTCTAACGAGACCAGCTTTTGCGGCTCCCGCGCCGCTGGGACGTTGTTGTGCGATCACGCCGTAGGAGCTATTTGCCTTCCTTCAACTCCTGATAGACCTGCGTCACGAAGCGCTCGGAAGTAGTAGAAGCATTGGGGACTTTCGCGTCGAAATCGGCGGTCGGTTTCATGGCGATCACGTCCTGCTGGCTCTTCCCCTGCGCCACCAGCGGCGCGATCTTGTCCCGGATGGCCAGTATCATGTCCCGGTGCGCGGCCACCGCGTTCCGGTCCACGATATCGCCATGACCGGGAACAATTTTCGTTTTCGGCCCAGCCAGTCCGATCACCAAAGCCAGTCCATCCAGCATTCCCCTCAGGCTCCCGCCGTTCGCCCGGTCGATATTGGGATATTGGACGGAGCGGTAGAAATCGCCGGTCATGATGATGTCGCTATCGACGAAACGCACGAGGGTGTCGCCATCTGTGTGAGCGTGGGGAATCGGGATCAAATCAATTTCCTCGCCGTTCATGTGAAATGTAACAGGACCGTCGTAGGTGATCGCGGGCAGCGCCCCAATGGGCGCGGGTGTCCCCGGTGTTCCGTTCGCCGCCGGGGCCGGATGAGCCAGCCGGTACCGCAGCTCGGTTCGCGATAGAAGCACCGCGCCCGTTTTCGCAAGGTTCTCGTTTCCGCCGGTGTGATCGCCGTGCACGTGCGTGTTCACCACATACTTGATAGGCGCGTTATTGGACGCCTTTCTGATGGCGGCGATGATCTTATCGCTCAAAGGAGCGAACTGCGTATCCACCATGAACACGCCATCCGGGCCGGTAAGAATGCCGATGGTCCCTCCTTGCCCCTCGAGCGTGTAGAAATTGTTTTTGAGCTTAGTGGTCTTGATCTCCACCTTGCTGAGATCCTGTTGTTGTTGGGCCGGGGCGGTCGTCGCCAACACGCCCAAAAACGCCGTCAGCCCGCACGCGCATCCCATCGCCAGAGCTTTCATACTGTAGTTCTCCTTTCGAACGGAATTATTCTACACCTCTAAAATCACCGGCATGATCAGCGGCCGTCGAGAGGTTTGCTTGCTGATGTAGCGCTTCAGGTCGGCGCGAATCTTCTCCTGCATCACGCCCCAATCGCCACGCTCCTCGGCGGTCGAGCTATCCAGCGTCTTCATCACCACTTGCCGAGCTTCCTGCAACACGCCCGCGCTCTCTTCCATCGACATGAAGCCGCGGCTCACGATCTCCGGCGGCGTCTCGCTGCGTCCCGTGCGCCGGTTGATGGCGATGATGGGAAGCACAAAGCCGTCTTCGGAAAGATGGCGGCGGTCGCGAATGACGATGTCCTCCACCACTTCGTCCAGGCTGCCGGAGTCGATACAGACGCGCCCCACCGGAACCGGCTCGCCTTTCCGCGCGCCCTCGCAATCGATCTCGAGCGTCTCTCCGGACTCGAGAATGAACGTATCTTTCAACCCCGCGTGGCTCAAATGCTGCGCCAGTTGCGCGTGCTTGGCCATCTGCCGGTATTCCCCGTGAATCGGGACGAAATAACGCGGCCGGACCAGGTTCAAAACCAGGCGCAACTCTTCGGCGCTGGCGTGTCCGGAAACGTGGACCGGCGGGTTCATCGACCCATACACAACGTCCGCGCCGCGGCGTGCGCAGTGATTAATCATTCGGTAGATGGCTTTCTCGTTGCCTGGGATGATGCGGGCGCTCAGCGCCACCGTGTCGCCCGGCTCAATCGAGAGATGCTTGTGATTGTCCACGGCCACGCGCGACATCGCGGACATCGGCTCGCCCTGTGTGCCCGAGACGATGGCGACCACTTTGCTAGGCGCCGCGGTCATCAGATCCTGAGGCCGCAGCAGGAGATTGTTGGGAATGGACAGCAGCCCTAGATCGTGCGCGATCTCGGTGGTGGTCAGCATGCTTCGCCCCAAGAACGCCACCTTGCGGCCATACTCGTCCGCCAGATCGACGATCTGCTGAAGCCGGTGGACCGACGAGCTGAAGCAACTAATCACCAAGCGGCGTGGCGAGCGGACGAATAGATCCTCCAGGCGCGGCGCCACGGCGCGTTCGCTCTCGGTGTAGCCAGGCCGGTCGACGTTGGTTGAGTCGGAGAGCAGCAAAAGAACTCCGCGCTTGCCGTATTCCGCCAGCGTGTGCAGGTCGAAGAGGTTGTTGTCGGTCGGCGTGGGATCGACCTTGAAATCTCCTGTATGGATTGCCACTCCTATCGGAGTCGTGATCGCCAGCGCCACAGAGCTCACGATCGAGTGCGTGACGTGAATAAACTCGATCGAGAAGCAGCCGAGTTGGATGCGGTCGCCGGGCTTGACTTTATGAAGCTCGGTTTCCTCCAGCATCTCGTGTTCTTCGAGGCGACGTTCCACCAGCGCCAGCGTGAA
>DASQJB010000543.1:0-4155 GCA_035631295.1 Bryobacteraceae bacterium
CTGGGCCACGGAAGGCTATCTCCGCATTTCCGGCGCTTTGATTCGCAAGGCCGCGCTTAGCTTTCTGGCGCTTGCGGCGGTTGGAGTAGGCGCGTGGTTCATCGGCGGCAAACTTCCAGTGTCGTTCCTGCCTGAAGAGGACTACGGCTACATTTACGCCAGCCTGCAATTGCCGAACGCGGCGTCGATGGAACGCACAGGCGAGGCGGCTCGCCAGGTGGAACAGATCGTCCTCAACACTCCCGGCGTTCAGGGCTGTACCTCCGTGCTCGGCTTCAGCCTGCTAAGCCGCGTCCAAAATTCCTATAGCGCGTTCTTCTTCATCACCGAAAAGCCCTGGGAGGAACGAACCCGCCCCGAAGAGCAGTATCAGGCGATCCGCACTCATATCACGCGCGAAATGAGCAAGGTCCGCGATGGCATCGCCTTTTCGTTCTCTCCGCCCGCCATCCCAGGCGTCGGAACCAGCGGCGGCGTTACTTTCATGCTGGAGGATCGCTCCGGTGGCGACCTCGCATTCCTGGGAGCCAACGTCGAGAAGTTCGTCGCTGCCGCCCGGAAGCGCCGTGAGCTCGTCGGCCTGACCTCGACGTTCCTGGCGGGCGTTCCGCAACAGTATGTAGACGTAGACCGTGCCAAGGTCGAGCGCGCAGGCGTCAACGTCGGCGATGTATATCAAACATTACAGACGTTTATGGGTGGATATCTCGTGAATTACTTTAACCGCTTCGGACGCCAGTGGCAGGTGTATGTGGAAGCGGAAGGCGAATACCGCACGCGCTCTGAGAATATCGGCCAGTTCTACGTGGCGAATAACCGCGGAGGCATGGTTCCGATGAGCGCCGTGACCGCCCTCAAGAGCATCAACGGCCCGGAGTTCACCATGCGCTACAACGAATACCACGCGGCGCAGATCAACGCTTCGGCCGCGCCCGGCTATAGCTCCGGCCAGGCCATGAAGGCGCTCGAAGAAACCTTCGCCCAGACCATGCCGCGCGAGATGGGATTCGATTACACCGGCATGTCGTTCCAGGAGCAAAAGGCCGCGCAAGGCGTACCGCCCGCCGCCATTTTCGGACTCTCTTTGTTGTTTGTCTTTCTCATCCTGGCGGCCCTCTACGAGAGTTGGTCGTTGCCCTTCAGCGTTCTGTTGGGAACGCCGGTGGCCGTGCTCGGCGCGTATCTCACGCTTTGGCTGCGAACGTTTGAAAACAATGTCTACGCGCAAATCGGATTGGTCATGTTGATCGGCCTCGCCGCCAAGAACGCGATTCTGATTGTGGAGTTCGCCAAAGCGGAATATGAGAAAGGCAGAAGCCTGGATGACGCTGCTCTGATGGGCGCGCGCATCCGGCTTCGCCCCATCCTGATGACGGCGTTCGCCTTCATCCTCGGCTGCGTTCCTCTCTGGGCCGCGGCTGGGGCCGGCGCGGTCTCACGGAAGGTGCTGGGCACGGCGGTGATCGGCGGAATGCTCGCCGCGTCGTTGATCGCGATCTTTTTCATCCCGGTGACGTTCGATGCCGTAGAGAGAATCCGCGAGCGCCTGTCGCGCAGACCGCGCCCCGCTGCGGAACCGGAGCGTGCAGGATGAAACCTGCCATCCTCATAGCCGCACTCACTCTGCTCGCCGGATGTACAGTAGGCCCCAACTACCGCCGTCCCGCGGTCAACGTTCCCCCCAACTTCCGCAATGCGGATCCATCTCCCGCAGCCTCCTCTCTCGGCAATGAGAAGTGGTGGAATGTATTCAAAGACAAGGAGCTCCAGGGACTCATCCATACGGCGCTCGACCACAACTACGACGCCCGCATCGCGGCCACCCGCATCTTGCAGGCTCAGGCGCAGCTCGGCATCACGCGCGCGGACCAATTTCCCCAGTTGAACGCCGGAGCCGGCTACACCGGCCAGAAAATCCCTGCCTTCGGTTTTGCCGCCGCCCAGTTGCAAGGAATCTTTTCCTGGAACATTGACTTCTGGGGACAATACCGCCGCGCCACCGAGGCTGCGCGAGCTAATCTTCTCGCCTCCGAGTGGAACCGCAACATGGTGCTTAGCACCGTCGTCGCCAACGTCGCGTCAAGCTACTTCCAGCTTCGCGAGCTGGACCTGGAACTGGAAATCGCCAAACGCACTCTCGCGTCGCGGCAGGAATCGCTCAAGCTCACCACCACGCTCGAGCAGGGCGGCGCGGCCAGTCTGCTTGACGTGCGGCAAGCTCAGCAGCTCGTAGAAACGGCGGCCGAAACGATTCCCGATTCCGAGCGCCAGATTGCGGTGATGGAAGACACGCTGAGCACGCTTCTGGGCGAGAACCCCCACGACATCCCGCGCGGCGCGCCTTTGATCGAGCAGCCCATACCCGAAGCGATCCCCGCGGGCTTGCCTTCCGAATTGCTCGAGCGCCGGCCTGACATCCGCCAGGTCGAAGAACAACTCATCGCCGCGAATGCGGAAATCGGAGTCGCGCGCGCTCAGTTGTTCCCCAGCCTTCCGCTTACCGGCGGCGGCGGCGCGGAGAGCTCTCAGCTTTCCGGGCTCTTCTCCGGAAGCGCCTGGAATTTCTCTTCGATAATCACGCAGCCGATCTTCGATCGCGGCCGCCGCCGCTCCAACGTGAAGCTCGCCCAAGCCGAGCAACAGCAGGCGCTGCTCACGTATCAGCAAACCATCCAGCAGGCGTTCCGCCAGGTCTCCGACTCGCTGATCTCCTTCGCCAAGTACCGGCAATTCCGCGAGCATCAGCAAGCGCTCACTGCCGCGGCGCAAGGCGCGGCGAACCTGTCGGAAACGCGCTATCGTGGCGGCGCGGCGAGCTACCTGGAAGTGCTGACCAATGAGACCAACTACTTCGCCGCCGAGCTCAACCTGGCGCGCGCCGAACTGAATGAGCGTTTGGGCCTGGTCCAGATTTACAACTCGCTCGGCGGCGGTTGGGAGCAAGAGAGCGGCCCGCCGTCGCCGTCAGGCCGCGCCGGCTACTAGCGCACCCCAGTGCCAGCCCGCCCCGAAGGCGGCGAATACGATCGGCCCGTCCGACGGTTGTCCCGCGCTCCATTCCGCTGCGGCGATCAACATCGACGCCGATGACGTGTTCCCATACCTCGCCACGTTAGAGAACACCCGTGCTTCAGACACCCCAAGCCCCTTGGCAACTCGCGTCAGCAGATTCTGATTCGCCTGGTGAACCAAGAACTGCGATACGTCCTGGGCTGCGATTCCCGAGCGCTCCAGCGTTTCCTGAATCGCCGAAGGCATCTTGCGCGAGGCGTGCAGAATGACGCTCAGGCCGTTCATCTGGAGCGGCGAACCAAAGTCGTAACGAAGATCGCCGGCGAACTGGCCGTCCGAGTGGAGCGCGCAGTCCAAAATCTTCCACTGGCCCGGACGGCTGCTCACCAGAGCCGCGCCCGCGCCGTCGCCGAAGAGGATGGCCGTGTTCTGATCGAGCGGATGCGCCTCGATCACCGCCGACATCTTCTCCGAGGCAACGACCAGTATGTCGCCGCAGGTTTCGGCCATCCGCGCCGCCAGCGCGAGACCAAACAAGCTTCCCGCGCTCGCCATTGGCAGATCGAGCGCCGGAGCCATTCCCATTCCCAATCGCGTGGCCACCGCTGCTGCCGGGGCAGGGAAGCCGGGCGGAGCGCTGCCCGATGCGAGAATCAGCAACCCGATTTGCGATGCCGCAACACCCGCGCGCGCAAGGCACGCATTCGCCGCCTGGGCGGCCAAATCGGCAACACTCGTTTCCGCGCCCGCCCAGCGGCGCTCCCGGATTCCAGAGGCTTTTTCGATCCACTCCTCGGAGCAGCAAAGCCTCCCGGCTAGCTCGGCGTTGGTCACTCCGCGGTCGGGCAGATACGCGCCAAAGGCGTGCAGATAGGCGCTCATCGCGACTATGGGGCGAGAGTCGCGAGATATGCTTCCATCCGCGCCAGAGAATCGAACTTCCGCGGATTCAAGTCCGCGTCCGGGACCCGGATGGAGAACTCCTGCTCAATGGCGCCTACGAGATCCGGAAGCTGGAAAGAATCCAGCAGGCCGCTTTCAAACAGCGACTCCTCGGGATCTTCCGGGACGGGCTTTTCGGCGACCTTTTCGACTACGGCGCGCAGACGTTGTTGAAAGTCGGGCATGCGCTTCTATCGTGGC
>DASQJB010000544.1:0-6013 GCA_035631295.1 Bryobacteraceae bacterium
TCGCTGAAGACCCACACGTTGTCATTGCGGTCGACATCGACCGCCGCGACCTCGCCGAAGTTCCATCCCGGCGGAAGCTGCGCCCATCCCTCGACCGCGCGATACGCAAGCGCCGGACCGGCTTGAATCTGGGCGCCGAGAACTGCGCATGCCCCCAGGCAGAGAACGCAGCGAAACACGCTCGCGATGCTATCACGGCGTAGCAGGATCGCCTCCAGATTCGGCTGGCCGAAGGCAGATCACTCGGTCTTTGAGCCGACCCCGAACTGATTCCCCGCCGCCGTCACCTTGCCTCTGGAGATCGTCATATCCAATAGCTTTTCGCTCTGCACCTGCCGTCCCTGTTCATCGGTCAACGCGGCCACAAGCTTCTTAGTCGCCGTGTCAAAGATCTCACCGGTTGAAGAGTACGCCACCTTGCCGTCCATGCTGAAGCTGAGCCAGCCGACGCAATCGCGCGCCCGCAGACTTTGCTTCTGCTTCGGAGGCATCACCGTCGCATCGAAAATATGGATCGCGCTGTTTGCGCAATCGGCCAGCCACAGTTCCTTCTCGTCGGGTGTCAGGGCGATGCCATGGCTCGGGCATCCGTGCCGCTTTACCGGCCCCTCCTTATAGCCTTCAACCTCGACGCGATAAAGCTTCTTGCCGGTCTTTAAATCGCCGACTTCAAAGCCAAGGAGCTTGTTGACATTCACGAATACGAGCGAATTCGCGCCATTTACCGTGAACGGGCGGATCACGTCGCCGAACGGCCCGACTGTCGACACAACTTTGTTCGTAGCTGGATCTGCCACCGACAAGACAGGCGAATGCAGTCCGGCCAGGTACACATGTTTTCCGTCCGCCGAATAAATCGTATTGTGCGAACCCGACTTCGTTTCGATCGTCGCAATCACGTCCCCGTTCGATGCGTCCACCACGTGCCACGCGGGCCCTTCGAGCTGCGGCGCGTATATGATCTTGCCATCGGGCGAAATCGCCATGCGATCAACGCCGCCCTCATAAGCCTTGTCCCAGACCTTCCTGCCCGAAACCGCGTCGATCGCAATCATGCGGCTCAGCGAAGAGACGAAAATCCGCCCCGTCTTTGCGCTTGCCACTACGCCTTTGACGTTCTCCGGCTCTCTGCCGGCCGGAACTTCCCACGTCGGGATGCGCTTTACGAACTTATACCCGGCGTCGATGTCGTAAACAAGGATGCCCACGCCGCCATACTCCACGTAATTGCGGGTTCCAGGCTCGGCCACGTACAGGAGGTGCTGCGCGGGCATCGAGAAGGCGAAGGAGAGAACAATGAGCGCGTGTTTCAGCAAAACAGCGACATCATATCTCAGTTGCGTCGTGCTTAAGGAAGTTGGGGCTAGTATTTACTTGCATAAATAACAGTTAGGCGGCAACCTGGGTCATGCCCAGAGCCGCTGCCCGGATTCATCTCAATGCCGAGGAGGAAGCCACGCTCAGGCACTGGTCCGGACAAGGAACTGCGGAGCAGCGGATGGTCGAGCGTGCGCGGGTGATTCTGCTGTCGCATGAAGGGCTGACGGTGGAAAAGATCGCCGAGCGCCTGCAGACGCGCCTGCGCGAGTCTCGAAGTGGCGGCAGCGTTTTGCCAAAGATGGCATGGCCGGACTATCCGACGCCCCTCGGCCGAGCCGCGAACATTTCGGACTACCTGATTAACCATGACGGAAAGAACTGGCCTGGGCTTCTTTCAGGCTGGTCGGATCTGCTGCCGGAATCACTTACGGTGTGGATGGTCAATCGATTCGGCGACGTATTCGTCATCTTCGAAGACGGTTCGATTCATATGCTCGACGTTGGAGCCGGAGAGGTTCGACGGCTGGCGGTCGAACGCGAAAAATTTTGCGCCAGAATCGACACCGCCGATAACGCTAACGATTGGCTCATGATCCCGCTGGTAGACAGGTGCGTCAACGCCGGAATCACGCTGGCGGAAGGCCAGTGCTACGGATACAGGATTCCTCCTCTTCTCGGGGGCGAATACACGCCGGAAAACGTCTATCCGACCGACATCGCTCAGTATTACTCGCTTCTCGCGGACATGTATCGGCAAACTAAAGACCTGCCCGATGGAACGAAGGTAAGAATAGTCGTAGACCGAGACCCGACCCTGCCTGTAGACAAGCTACACCATTTGCTGTAGTCTATCTACAGCCATGTACCAAAACCGCATTGAGCTCCTCCAGGGCACGCTCGACATGCTCATCCTCCGCACGCTCGCCTGGGGTTCCCAACACGGCTACGGCATCGCAAACGCCATCCGCGCCGGATCGGGCGACGTCCTTCACGCGGAAACCGGATCGCTCTACCCAGCGCTGCATCGCCTCGAAAAACAAGGCCACGTCAAAGCCGAATGGAAGCAGTCGGAGAAAGGCCAGCGCGCGAAATACTACAGCCTCACGCCCGCGGGACGCAAACGCCTTGCGGCCGAACACGCACGCTGGAAACAAATGAGCGCCGCGATCGCCGGCCTGATGGAGCCCGCGCAATGAGCCGCAAACGCAATCCGGGGAGCCGAAAGCGGAACCCAGATGACGACCTGAACGAGGAGATTCAGGCGCATCTTCAAATGGCCGCTTCGGACCGCGAAGACCGAGGCGAGAGCGCAATCGACGCCGAGCGCAACGCCCGCCGCGAACTCGGCAATGAACTGCTCGTCCGCGAAACCACGCGCGACCAATGGGCCGGCGCCGCATGGGACCTCCTCGCGCAGGACCTTAAGTACGCTCTCCGCCGCATCCGGTCACACAAAGCCGTAAGCATCGCGGCGGTTCTCGCGCTGGCGCTCGGCATCGGCGTCAACACGGCCATGTTCACGCTGGTGCAGAAGGTCATGTACAACCGCCTGCCCGTTTCGCGGCCGGGCGAGCTCTATCGCCTGGGCGAAGGCTTTAATTGCTGCTTCATCACCGGCTATCAGGCGCCCGGCGAGTTCGGACTCTTCTCGTGGGATCTCTACAAAACCATCCGCGCCGACACGCCCGAAATACGAAACATGGCGGCATTCGCAGCCGGGACCGAAACCATGGGCGCTCGCCGCGCGGGAAGCTCTACTGCCACCGGTTCGCTGAGAGTCGAATACGTCTCGGCGAACTACTTCGATCTGTTCGGCGTCCGGCCCACCGTCGGAGGCTTCTTCAACAGCATTGAGGACTCGTCTGGCGCGCCGCCTCGCGTGGTCCTCAGCTATAACGCCTGGCGCAATTTCTTCGGAAGCGACCCGGCGATCGTCGGCTCCGCGGTGCTGCTCAAAGGCAAACCTTTCACCGTCGCAGGCGTTGCGCCCGCATCGTTCTACGGCGAAACCCTGCGCGCCGACCCGCCCGATTGCTGGATACCGGCCGCGTCCGAGATCGCCGTCGAACGCGCGAACAATGCATTCACCCACAAAGCCCAGCTTTGGCTTTATGTCATGGGCCGGCTTGCGGATCCCGGCGCGCGCGCGGGCCTTCAAACCAAAGTCAACGAAGTTGCCCGCCGCTGGTTCAACGCGCTCGCAGGCGACCATCTTTCGGCGAAGGATCGCCAGGCGATCGACCGGCAGTTCATTCCGCTCGCGAACGCGCCGGGCGGCATCGAATCCCTGAGCCGTACGTACAGCAGCGGCCTGATTCTGCTAATGTCGCTCTCCTCGCTGGTGCTGCTCATCGCCTGCGCCAACGTGGCGAACCTGTTGCTGGCGCGCGGCGCATCGCTGCGTGCGCAGAATTCGCTCAAAATGGCGCTCGGGGCTTCGCGCCCCCGCATGATCCGTCAGGCGTTTGCCGACAGCGTAATCCTTTCGCTCGTGGGCGGATTCGCCGGGCTCGCGGTTGCTTTCGCATCCACACGTCTCATCGTCTCGCTCGCTTTCCGAGGCGCCCGGTACGCTCCCCTTTCCACATACCCGTCTCTCGAAGTGCTCGCATTCGCGATCGGCATTTCTGTTCTCACGGGCCTGTTGTTCGGCATCGCGCCCGCGTGGATGGACACCCATGCTGACCCCGCCGAGGCTCTCCGCGGCGCCAGCAGAACCACGCCCCCAAACGCGCTCCGGCCGCAGAGACTCCTCGTCGCCCTCCAGGCCGGGCTCTCGTTCGTGTTGCTGACCGGCGCCGTGCTTTTGACCGAAAGCCTCTGGAGACTCGAGCGTCAGGATTTCGGGTTCGCGTCGGATCGCAGGATCGCGGTCACGATGAGTCCGGCAGTGAAGGACTACACGCCCGAACACGCCGCCGCTGTTTATTCGGCTCTTCAGCAACGGATCGCGCGCCTGCCCGGCGTAGCCCGCGCCGCGCTCGCAACCTACCTGCCGATGACCGGCGGCAATCGCGCCACCTTCATTTGGGTCGAAGGCCACGGCGGCGCGCGCGAGGAGAGCGGTGCCTGGTACGACAAGGTAAGTCCCGGGTATTTCGAGACGATCGGAACCAAACTCGTGCGCGGTCGCCTGATCGACGCGTCAGACCGGCTGTCCACCAAAGTCGTGGCGCTGGTGAGCCAGACATTCGTGCGGACTTTTCTGAAAGATCGCGATCCGATTGGCGCACGCTTCGGCGCGGACGGCCCCGATCACGCGGCTGCCTGGGAAATTGTCGGCGTCGTGGAAGACGCGAAGTATGACAGCACCTACCGGCCCGCGTACCCGACCTTCTTCCTGCCGCTTCTGCAGCCGGAAAAGAATCCGGACGGGGGGTTGAGCGGAGACAGCCTGGCGCGCGGCCTCGTGATCGAGACGCAGGCGGGAGCGCGCGGCCTCGAACCCGTGGTGCGAGCCGCAATCGCACAAACCGATCCGAACCTCGAAGTCATCGGTTTTCGAAGCTATCCGGAGCAGATGGCCTTGAGGTTCAACAAAGAACGCCTGCTCGCAACCCTGACCGAGCTGTTCGGCGCGCTCGCGCTCGCGCTGGCGTCCATCGGGCTCTATGGGCTGGTCGCGCTCTCGGCCGGCCGCCGCACAGCGGAAATCGGCGTGCGGATGGCCCTGGGCGCAACACGAAGCGGCGTGACGGCGATGATTGTCCGGAGCGCGTTGGTTCAGGTCGGGCTGGGGATCGCGATTGGTCTTCCGGCGAGTCTGGCCGGCGCACAGCTGATCGAGCACCAGCTATACGGGATCTCACCGCGCAATCCGGGCGCAATGGCAACCGCCGCAGGTGCGCTCCTGGTCTCGGCAATCGTAGCCGCGCTGATTCCCGCCCGGCGCGCCGCTTCGGCAGACCCGGTGAAGGCCCTCAGGGTTGAATAGCGGGTGGAACAGCACTGTTAACCGGAAGGCCGGTCCGGCGTATTACCGGGCGTGAACTTATCGCGAATCTTACTTGCCGCGGTGCTGACCACCGCCGCTCTGGCGCAGCCTGCCCCTTCCGTGCCCGAACAGCCGGACGCCCACCGAACCAAAGCCCAGCTCGTCAGCCTGCTCGGCCGGTATCCGTCCAACCTCGAGATCGTGCTGGCGAACGACCCTTCCCTTCTCACCAACCAGACCTACCTTTCCACCTATCCCGCCCTCGCCGGCTTCCTGAGCGAGCATCCGGACGTAGCGCGCAATCCTCTCTTCTATTTCAGCGATTTCCTGCGCGGCGCCAGTTTCAACTCCGCGCGCCAGCTTCGCGATGCGATCGACGCCTTTGTCGAGGTCTATAACGAAAAGGCAATTCCCTTTGAATGGATCAAGGCTGTCGTCCACCCCACGGGGCCAAGAGTAAATTACTCTTATTTATGCAAGTAAGTACTAGGCGAAGCGAGCCCATAGTTGGCGGTACCGCTTTCCGCGCATTGGGGCTTTTAGGAATCGTCTCTGAACAGACGAGGAGCAGTGGGCCTGCTTTGCCCAACCCTCCTTGGAAGGCGCCAAACCCGAACGCATTTAACGCTCAGAGGCGTAGGATAATCCCATGCGATTGATCCCGTATCTGCCAGCTATTCTCTCCCTTGCTTTCCTTCTCCCCGCCCAGGATGCCGGCCGCGGAGGTGCGCCCGCGGCGACCGCGCCCCGACCCATGAC
>DASQJB010000545.1:0-2065 GCA_035631295.1 Bryobacteraceae bacterium
GGCACGCTGGCTCCGAGCGCCGATCAAGACCTGGGAATCTCGGTGGCCAATCAGGCGCGCATCATCCTGTGCTCATTTCCGGAAGTGCCGCAATGCACCAGCCAGGTGGGGCGGCCGGACGATGGGACCGATGTCACAGGCTTTTTCAACACCGAATTCTTCGTCGATCTGAAGCCGAAGGAACAATGGCGGCCGATCTTTCATCAGAACAAGGAAGAGCTGATCGCCGCGATGAACCGCGAGCTCGAGAAAATCCCGGGCGTCATCTGGAATTTCTCGCAGCCCATCGCCGACAACATGGAGGAAGCTGTCAGCGGGGTGAAGGGCGAGCTGGCGATTAAAGTTTTCGGCGACGATCTGAAAACGCTGGAGGAAAAGGGTGACCAAATCGTCAGCGTCATGCGGACCGTACCGGGAATTCAAGACCTTGGGCTCTTTCGCGTCATCGGGCAGCCCAACCTGAACGTCACGCTCAACCGCGACAAAGCCGCGCGCTATCAAATCAACGTGGCGGATGTGCAGGACGCGATTCAGACGGCCGTGGGCGGGAACGCGCTCACCCAGGTGCTTCAGGGCGAGCAGCGCTATGACATGGTTTTGCGCTACCAGCCGCAGTTCCGCGACACGCCGCGCGCGATCGAAAACATCCGCTTGCTTTCGGCCACGGGAGAACGCGTCTCGCTGGCTCAACTGGCCGACACCAAGACGTTGGACGGCGCGTCTGAAATCTACAGGGAAAACAATCAGCGCTACGTCGCCATCAAGTACAGCGTGCGAGGCCGCGACCTGGGCAGCGCAGTAGAGGAGGCGATCCGCAAGGTTAAAGAACAGGTAAAGCTTCCGCCTGGATATCACATCGATTGGGCGGGCGAATACGAGTCGCAGCAAAGAGCGCAGCGGCGGCTGGCGATCATCATCCCGCTGACGCTTTTATTGATCTTCATGATTCTCTATTCCATGTTCCGCTCGTTCAAATGGTCCGGGTTGATTCTCATGAACGTGGCGATGGCGCCGGTGGGCGGACTGTTGGCCCTTTACCTGAGTGGGACGAATCTCAGCGTTTCTTCCGGCGTCGGATTTCTGGCTCTGTTCGGAGTCTCGGTTCAAGTGGGCGTCATCATGGTGGAATACATCAACCAACTGCGGGTGCGCGGACGCACGGTGCTGGAAGCCGCGCAGGAAGGCGCGATTTTGAGACTACGCCCCATCATGATGACGATGCTCGTCGCGATCCTAGGGTTGCTGCCGGCGGCGACCTCGCACGGAATCGGATCGGACTCTCAGCGGCCGTTCGCCATCGTTATTGTCGGCGGATTGATCGCGGCGCTTCTGATGAGCATCTTCCTGCTGCCGACCTTGTATGTGTGGATGGCGGGCGAAAACGACGTGCTGCCGGAAGCGAGCACATCGGAGGACGTATGAAGTTTCAAATAGCGGCGATAGCCATTTGGGCCGGAGGCGTTCTGGTTGCTCAATCTGCCACAACCACCCAGACCTTGGATCTCCCCACGGGCGGGATCCTTCACTTCAAGAAGTCCATCGGCGAGTTGACCGTTGAGGGCTGGGACGAGCCTCGCGTAGAGATCACTGCAATCAACTCGGTGAAGGCAGGCTACGGCCAAGAGGGAGCGTCGCATTGGCTGGAGCGCGTGCGCGTTCACGCGGAGCGTCGTGGCGACGAGATCGCCGTCGATACCGTTTTTCCCAAGCGATTCCTGCTCGTGCGGCCTTTCCGCGACGGTGGACAGAGTCCTATCGAGCTGGAATACCGCGTCAAGGCGCCACGCAACGCGAGGCTGGAAATCGAGCATGAATCCGGCGAAGTGCACCTGCAGTTCATGACCGGCGATATTCACGTAACCGACGGCAAAGGCCAGATCACGCTCTATCTGCCCGAGGAGGGCCCATACTCCATCGATGCGCTCAGCAGGCTCGGCGCAGTGGATTCCGATTTCCCCGGGCGCGAGCGCCGGAAGCTGGAATGGGGCCATTCCTTCGTTCAACAGGCGCCCGCGGCGGCGCACAAAATATATTTGCGCATCGGCTTCGGAGACATTACGATATT
>DASQJB010000546.1:0-12550 GCA_035631295.1 Bryobacteraceae bacterium
TACGCTGAGAGCTTCCAGAGCGAAGCTCATCTGGAAGCCATCGTTTCCGAAGCACGCGAGATCGTAAATCACGCTCTCGCTAATTGAAGAGGTGATCTATGAAAGCAACCCAACTGCTCCACAACTTGGGCCAGAGCATCTGGCTCGACAACATCACTCGGGACATGCTCAACACCGGCGCGTTGAAACGCTACATCGACGAATTTTGCGTCACCGGACTGACCTCCAACCCCACCATCTTCGAGCACGCCATCGAAAAAAGCTCCGCCTACGACAGTCAGCTTCAACAGCTCTCGGCCAGCGGTAAATCGGGGGAAGAGCTGTTTTTCGAAGTTGCGCTGCAAGACATAACCCGCGCGGCCGACCTCTTCCGTCCCATCTACGATCGCACCAACGGCGTGGACGGTTGGGCCTCGCTGGAAGTATCGCCGTTGCTGGCCTACGATACTGCCAGTACATCGCATGAGGTCAAGGATTTATCCGCTAGAGCCAACCGTCCCAACGTCTTCATCAAGATTCCCGGCACCAAACAAGGCCTGCCGGCGATCGAGGAGTCGATCTTCCAAGGCATCCCTATTAACGTGACACTGCTGTTTTCGCGTGAGCAGTATGTGGCCGCGGCCGGCGCCTTCCTTCGCGGCATCGAGCGGCGGCTCGACGCTGGGCTCAATCCCTATGTCGCGTCGGTAGCGTCGCTCTTTGTCAGCCGTTGGGACGTCGCCGTCGCGCAAAAGGTCCCGCCCGAGCTGCGCAATCAACTCGGCATCGCCATCGCCTTGCGGACCTATAAGGCGGCACGCGAGCAGATCTCCTCGCCAAAGTGGCAGCGGATCTATAATGCGGGGGCTCGCCCGCAGCGGCTATTGTGGGCCAGCACCGGAACCAAAGATCCTTCGGCGTCCGACATCTTGTACGTCAAGTCGCTGGCGGCTCCTTTCACGGTGAACACCATGCCGGAAGCCACTTTGAAAGCGCTCGCCCAACACGACCACATCGAATCCATCCTCCCCGCCGACGGCGGCGACTGTGAACAGGTGCTCGCGAAATTCACCCAAGCCGGAATCGACATAGATCGACTGGCCGAGCAACTCCAGGAAGAAGGGGCGAAATCCTTCGCAAAATCGTGGAACAGCCTGATGGACGTGGTCTCGTCGAAAAGCGCGGTGCTCAAGAAAGCGAGCTAGGCATGCCAGCCACCCAAGATACAACTTCCGCGATACCCCTTACGGAACGCGCCGCCTGGAACGCGCTCCAAGCGCACCACCGGCAAGTTCGGGAGACGCATCTGCGCGACCTGTTCGCCGCCGACCCCAAGCGCGGCGAAACGTTTACAGCCGAAGCCGCGGGCCTGTATCTCGATTACTCCAAGAACCGCATTACCGCGGAGACGCTGAAACTTCTGCTCGAACTGGCGGAAGAATCCGGCCTCCGGGCGCGGATCGACGCGATGTTCGCCGGTGAAAAAATCAATGTCACCGAACGCCGCGCCGTGCTGCACGTCGCTCTACGGGCGCCGCGCGACGCGTCGATCGTCGTCGATGGGCAAAACGTCGTGCCGGAGGTTCACGCCGTGCTCGACAAGATGGCGGGTTTCTGTAATCGCGTCCGCTCGGGCGAATGGAAAGGCCACACCGGCAAGGCGATCCGCAACGTGATCAACATCGGCATCGGGGGCTCCGATCTGGGTCCCGTGATGGCTTACGAAGCCCTCCGGCACTATAGCCGGCGCGACATGACGTTCCGTTTCGTTTCGAACGTCGATGGAACCGACTTCGCGGAAGCGGTGCGGGATCTCGATCCCGCGGAAACGTTGTTCATCGTTTCGTCAAAAACATTCACTACGCTGGAAACAATGACCAACGCCCACTCCGCCCGCGCCTGGTCCGTTGCGCGCCTCGGGGAAGGCTCCGTCGCCCAGCATTTCGTCGCCGTTTCCACCAACGCAAAAGAAGTCACGAAGTTCGGCATCGACGCATCGAACATGTTCGAGTTTTGGGATTGGGTCGGCGGACGTTACTCCATGGACTCGGCCATTGGTCTTTCCACCATGGCGGCCATCGGACCGGAAAATTTCCGAGCCATGCTCGGCGGCTTTCATCGGATGGACGATCACTTCCGCACTGCTCCTTTCGATCGCAATTTGCCGGTGCTGATGGGCCTGTTAGCGGTTTGGTACAACAACTTCTTCGGCGCACAGACCGTCGCCGTTCTGCCTTACGAACAGTACCTCAAACGGTTCCCCGCTTACTTGCAGCAGTTGACTATGGAAAGCAACGGAAAGCACGTTACGCTTGACGGCGCGAGCGTGACTTACGACACCGGCCCGGTTTACTGGGGCGAGCCGGGGACCAACGGCCAGCACTCTTTCTACCAATTGATCCATCAGGGGACGCGGCTCATTCCGTGCGACTTCATCGGTTTCGGCAAGCCCCTGAACCCTGTCGGCGATCACCACGACATTCTCATCGCCAATGTTTTCGCCCAGAGCGAGGCGCTGGCTTTCGGCAAGCCGATCGATCAGGTCAAAGCAGAAGGAACTCCAGGTTGGCTCGCGCCGCACCGCGTTTTCGAAGGCAACCGGCCGTCGAACACCATTCTCGCCTCGGAATTGACTCCGGAATCGCTCGGCACGCTTGTGGCTTTATATGAGCACTCCGTGTTCACCCAAGGCGCCATCTGGCAGATCGACTCCTTTGATCAGTGGGGCGTGGAGCTGGGCAAGGTGCTCGCTCAGCGGATAGTTCCCCAGTTGAAGAGTCAGACAGAACTGAGCCACGACAGCTCCACCAACGCGCTTATCCGCCGCTATCAGATGCTCAAGGAGAAATGAAAAATGGCGACCATCCTGGAACCCCCTCCGGCTGAGGTGCTGGAGAAAAAGCCGCTCAGCGCTTACGGTCCGGCTAGATCTACGATTCAGGGACACCCGCTCGACGCGGAGTCACTTCGCAAAATCCATGCCTGGTGGCGAGCCTGCAATTACCTGAGCCTGGGCATGATTTACTTGCAGGACAATCCGCTGCTGCGCGAGCCATTGAAGCCGGAGCACATCAAGAACCGGCTCCTTGGACATTGGGGATCGAGCCCCGGCCTTTCGTTCATTTACATCCACCTCAACCGGCTGATCAAGAAATACGACCTCGACATGATCTTCCTCGCCGGGCCGGGGCACGGCGCTCCGGGGGTCCTGGGGCCGGTGTACCTGGAAGGCACATATTCCGAGATTTATCCCGACAAGAGCGAAGACGCGGCGGGCTTGCGGGAGTTTTTCAAACAATTCTCTTTCCCAGGCGGCATAGGCAGCCATTGCACTCCCGAAACCCCAGGCTCGATCCACGAGGGAGGCGAGCTCGGCTATGTCCTTTCCCACGCCTGCGGCGCCGCCTTCGACAATCCCAGCCTGATCGTCGCGGCTGTAGTGGGCGACGGCGAATCGGAGACGGGTCCGCTGGCGACTTCCTGGCACATCAATAAGTTTTTGAACCCTGCCCGTGACGGCGCGGTCCTGCCCGTTCTTCATCTCAACGGCTACAAGATCAACAATCCCACGCTGCTCGCGCGCATCAGCCATGAGGAATTGGAGAGCCTGCTGCGCGGTTATGGCTGGACACCCTGCTTCGTCGAAGGCTCCGATCCCGAGAGTATGCATCAAGCCATGGCAGCGACCGTGGAGCACTGCGTTACAGAGATCAAGAGGATTCAGAGGGACGCCCGCAGTTCCGTCACTGTCCGTCGCCCACACTGGCCGATGATCGTTCTGCGCAGTCCCAAAGGCTGGACGGCCCCCGAGCATGTCGGGGGACACCGCATCGAAGGCTTTTGGCGCGCGCATCAGGTCCCTTTGCCTGATGTGAAGAAGAACCCCGAGCAGCTTGCGATTCTCGAACAATGGATGCGCGCATTCAAACCCGAGGAGCTTTTCGACACCGGCGGAAAGCTGGTTGCCGAGCTGAAGGAATTGGCGCCCACCGGCGTTCGCCGCATGGGCGCCAATCCGCATGCCGACGGCGGGCGGCTGCGAATGCCTTTGCGGCTCCCGGACTTTCGCGCCTACGCGGAGAGCGTGGATAAGCCCGCCCAGATCGAAGCCGAAAACACTCGCCTCCTGGGCGCTTTCCTGCGCGATGTCATGAAGGCGAATATGGACCGCTTCCGGGTCTTCGGCCCGGACGAAACCACTTCCAACAAACTTCAGGACATCTATGCGGCCAGCAAGAAACTCTGGCTCGAAGAATACTTTCCGGAAGACTTGGACGGCGGCGAACTGGGGCCGGACGGCCGCGTCATCGAGATCCTCAGCGAGCACACTGTCGAGGGAATGCTCGAAGGGTATCTGCTGACGGGACGCCACGGCTTCCTCTCCTCCTATGAAGCGTTCGCTCACGTGATCGACTCCATGTTCAATCAGCACGCCAAGTGGCTCTCGATCTGCAAGCATTTGTCTTGGCGCGACGCCATCTCCTCTTTGAACCTGCTGATTACCTCGACGGTGTGGCGCCAGGATCACAACGGCTTCACTCATCAGGATCCGGGCTTCCTCGACCTGGTGGTGAACAAGAGCGCAGAGGTGACGCGCATCTACCTCCCGCCCGACGTGAATTCGCTGCTCTCCGTCGCGGATCACTGCCTGCGCAGCGTCAATTACGTCAATGTCATCGTGTGCGACAAGCAGATGCACCTTCAGTACATGGATATGGACGCGGCCATCCGGCACTGCACCAAGGGCATCGGCATCTGGGGTTGGGCCAGCAACGATCAGGGGGGCGAGCCGGACGTGGTGATGGCGTCGGCCGGCGACATTCCCACTCAGGAGGCGCTGGCGGCGGTCTCGCTGCTTCGCGCCGAGTTTCCCGATCTCAAGATCCGCTTCATAAATGTGGTGGATCTGTTCAAGCTCCAGCCCCACTCGGAGCATCCCCATGGATTGAGCGACCGCGATTTCGACTCTTTGTTCACCGTCGACAGACCAATTATTTTCAACTTTCACGGCTATCCCGCGCTGATTCACCGCCTGGCATACCGCCGAACGAATCACGTGAATCTGCACGTGCGCGGATACAAGGAAAAAGGCAGCATCAACACGCCGCTGGAGCTGGCCATCGACAACAACATTGACCGGTTCAGCCTGGCAATGGACGTCATCGACCGCACTCCCAGGCTCCAAAGGATCGGGGGCCATGTGAAAGAGAAATTCCGCGACATGCAGATCGACTGCCGAAACTACGCGCATGAGCACGGAGTCGACAAGCCGGAAGCCGCGGGGTGGAGGTGGGTGAAGTAGTTGTCAACTATCAATTATCAGCTTTCAGCTTCCGGTGATCGCCTTGGTGACCTTCGCGGCCTGCCTGATGTCCTGGGCGTAGCGCGGGCCGCTTGGCCAGTGCACAAATTCTGCGTGCACCGGAATTTGGTAGATTGGACATCATGGTTGCGCGGTTGAGGCTGCTGTACGTCCTGCTGAGCGTTTCTTTCGTAGGGTGGAGCATCTATCGGCTGCTCGTTATCCCAGCCGATCTTCGTAATCCGAATCCCATGGGCTTCGTTTACTGTCTCGCGCTCTTTTTGGCGATTCCCAGCGCGGGATACATCGTACTATTTAAGCTCCTGGCGCCCAGATTTTTGAGGCGATAGTTCGGTGGTTCGCCGGCGGCTGCTTCAGCCGCGCGGCGCTCCATAGCTTACGCGCCAGATTTTCCGACCGCCGTCGTCTGTGACCAGCAGGCTTCCATCATTCGTCTGAAAGACCGCGACCGGCCGGCCCCATACCTGGGTCCTATCCGGCGCGAGCATCCATCCTGTGATGAAATCGCGCGGAGGACCGCTGGGCTTGCCATCACGGAAGGGAACGAACGCGACTTGATAGCCGACGCGCTGGGAGCGGTTCCAGGAGCCGTGCATAGCCAGGAATGCGCCACCGCGGTATTCCTCCGGGAATTGACGGCCCGTGTAGAAGACGAAATCCAGAACCGCGACGTGCGATCCGAGCAAAACGTCGGGGACTTTGGCCTTCGCCACAAGATCGGGCCGTTTTTGCCGTATGCGCGGCTCTGGTTGGCTCCCGATATAGGAGTACGGCCAGCCGTAAAAATCGCCTTGTTCGACATGAGTCAAATAATCCGGGACCAAATCGTCGCCGAGTTCATCGCGCTCCTGGACGGCGGCCCACAATGTATCGGAGTTCGGATACCAATGGAGGCCGATAGGATTGCGCGTTCCGGTAGCGAAGAGCTCATGGCCGGAGCCATCGGCGTTGTAGCGGCTGATGGCCGCGCGCCTGGGATCTTCGCCGGTTGCGACATTCGACGCCGATCCGACGCCTACGTAGAGCTTGCCGCCCGCACGGTCGAAAAGAAGGCTGCGGGTCCAATGATCTTGGTTAAATCCTTTGAGCGATATGATCTCTTCTCGCGGTCCCGCGGTCCGCTTATCGGGGTCGTAAGGGTAGCGCTTTATGGAGTCCGCCTCGCCGACGTAGAGAGAGCGGTCGTGGAGGGCGAGTCCATAGGGGCGATTCAGGCCGCGGATTAGCGCCTTGCGTTGGTTGGGTTCGCCGCCGGCAAACACGTAAATCACTCCGCTCCTCCCGCCGGGGTTGGTGTTGCCGCTGTCGGACAGGAAAATGTCGCCGTTGCCGCCTTGCAGCAGAAATCTGGGAACGTCGAATCCGGAAGCCCATTCCTCCACGCGGAAGCCGGCGGGATAGCGCAGTTGAGAGGTGGCAGGCCTGGCGATCACATCGGGAAAATTCCTCACCGAGGCCGTGGCAAACGGACGCGGCAAGGCGCTGGGATTCGGCGGCAACTGCCAGGCGACGGCAGCCGCGGCGACAAGGGCCGCAACGAACCCGATGCGGATTACGACAGTACGGCTCAAGATTCGTTCCTCCCTAAAGGGTGGATACCGATGGGCGCTGAGTTATTTCAATGCTGTTTCATGGGTCGCGCTTCGCGAAAAGGGTTCACGATTTCGACGCCGAGGACGACCCGGCCGTGCTGCAAATCCTCCGTGTAAAGGCGGACAGCGCGCGAGCGCGCGGCCGCCGCAATGATCAGCGCGTCCCAGAAGGAAAAACTGTGTTTGTCAGAGAGGTCGATCGCCTCGCGGATGGCGGTGTAGTCAACGCTCATGGAGATCGTCGCGGGTCCAGGTGATCGGACCCAGCCTGGCGCGGCTGGTGTTGAAAATCCGCCGGATGTTTTCGAGCGCAGCCTGTTGTTTAATCCGCGCCTTCGACTAGCTCGGTAAGGCATTCACGAACCAGATTGTTCACGGACGTGTTCCGGCCCAGGGCGATCCTCCGCGCGGCGCAAGAGCTTATCGTCAATGGTCAGGGTGAGTTTCTTTTTCACAGATTCAGCGTAGCTCGAAATGTGTGCAATGTCGCCTCAACGGCCAGCCTGCGCCGCGTATTTCGCCAATGCCTACGGAGGGCGTGGGGCCGAGACGGGTCCCAGATCATGACCTCTTCACCCTGCGGCGGAGCCAGTGGCGGACCAGCGCGTATTGCGGAATCGCGGTGGGAGAGGTTCTGGTAACCTCGATCAGGCCGCGCCGGCGGAGGAGGCGGATCGCGGCCTGGATCGCGGATTTGGAGAGCCCCGTCCGGGCCGACAGACTCTGGAGGCTTACCTCAATCGCCCGCCGTTCCGAGCGGAACAGGAGCGTCCAGAGGATCAGATACACGAGAAATGCCGAAGGCGATTTGTCGTGGCCCGCCAGGTCCGGCACCAGCACGTCCACTACATAGTCGTCGATGGCGATATGGTACATATCACTATAATATTTATACTCATAGCCTCTTGCAAAACCGGCGGGGAGGGCACACACTTGGAAAAGCGAGGTGA
The DNA here is from genome assembly GCA_035631295.1 of Bryobacteraceae bacterium. Classification (GTDB taxonomy): domain Bacteria; phylum Acidobacteriota; class Terriglobia; order Bryobacterales; family Bryobacteraceae; genus Palsa-187. The sequence continues at coordinate 7,845 of DASQJB010000546.1, forward strand.
TGAGAGATGGACTCGACGGAGGATCGCATGATTCGAGGCGTGAAGTTTGTCAGTATTCCCGTGCTCGACCAGGACCGGGCGCTTTCCTTCTACACAGACGTGCTGGGTTTCCGCCTTCTGACGGATCAGCCGTTCAATGAGAAGCAGCGCTGGCTGGAACTGGGCATTCCCGGAGCCGACACGCGGATTGTGCTGTTCCAATTCGGAGATAAGCTTAAACCCGGCGGACAATTGAACATCGCGTTATGGGCCGACGACGTGGAGGCCACGGCGCGCGATCTGAAGGCGAAAGGCGTGGAGTTCGTCATGGAACCTAAACGGATGGCGTACGGAACTACCTCGATCTTTAAGGATATGGACGGCAATTGTCTGGTTCTGAGCTCGAAGTGAGTGCGGGCGGCGCCGCGCGATTCGCGGCACGCGCGTGATCATACGCCTTCACCCAGATGCGGGTTTTATCCGGCAGCGCCACGCACTCGACGTTTAGCGTCCGCGGCGCAGGAGAGGGCGGGGACCACACTGTATCCGATCACTGTTTGGTAGCGCGCCACAGCATGTGCAGTAGCGCGCCTAGCAGGTACATGAGGACGGCATTCACCATCAATCCGGGTAGAAGGAGCCCTGGGTTCAGGAAATACCAGGGCGTCGCAAGAAGCACGAAGGGAATCCAGTCGAGACCGACGTTGTCCGGCTTAGTCGTAAGGGCAGTCATTACAAAAACGGCGACAGGGACCAGGACGTAGGCTGCCGCCACGCAGAGGCCACCAGGATTGAGGCGATTCCTCAGTGTCGCTTTCAGGTCCATTTTCCGCTTGCTGCAGTCCTAACTAACCCTACAGTTTAGTCGCGGGATTGCGGAGCCACGAGCCGCTAGGCTATCGCGTGCCACGGCCCGCGTTCGCCAACGGTTGCGGCGGAGCCGGGCTGATCTGGATCAGCGGCTGCGCGTTGCCGGGCCGGCTATCGCGGTTCAGAAATAGATTGATGAAGCTGCTGGTGCCTTGAAGATCGCGGTTTCGTGGAGGGATGAAGACTTTCAAATCGTCCACGCGCTTCGTGGCGCGGGCGTGCTCATACACGTTCACCCAAATACAAGCCTTGTCAGGCAGCACCTCGCACTGACCGTTCAACGTACCGCCACAAGGGCCATTGCGAAGGTTTTTCGGACACGTCATCGGGCAGACGTATTCCATTTCTCCCAGCACGCAATTGCCGCAGGCTTTGCAACCGAACACGGGCTTCTTAAGGGCGAGCTCGGCGCGCTCGACAAAATGCGCCAGGGCCGGGCGCTTGTCTACCCAGCCGAAGAAGGCGGAAAGCAGCGACCGCAACCCGCTCTGCTTTTTCTTTACCGGGAACGCCGCGGCCAACACATCGGTAATGCGCCAGGGAAGAGGAAGGGGCTTCTTCGCGCGTGGCGATTCGAAATAGAAGAATCCGCCCTTGGGAGAATAGGAAATCTCTTCGGCGAACTCTTCCCATTTCGGGGCGATTTCCTCCGAGCGCTGAATAATCCAGCGAATCTGCCCTTCCTGATGGCCGCCGCCGATGTATGCGCCGGCATAGCCAAGTCCGCGGACGATCGTCACCATGCGCGCGGCGCGCTCCAGCCGCGCGGCTAAGCCTTTATCCGGCGCTTTGGCTTCCTCCTGCACTCTTTCCAGCAATTCCTGCGAAACCCAGCATCCGGGCGGCTCGCCCTTGGAGAATTTTCGCGCCGCTCCCGCGGGCAAAATATAAACGTTGCCCAAAACCGGCGTCTTCAGGCCCTGCTTGTCCAGGTAGCGCTTTAGCTCGCGGAATTTCTTGGCGTCATAGCCAAGCTGTGTGATGGCGAAATCGGCGCCCGCCGCGATTTTCTTTTCCAGCTTCAGATATTGATAGACGCAATCGGCCTCGGTGTACTTGAACGGAGAGACGGCTACGGAAATCTGGAATGGAAAGCCTTGCTGCTCGCGCAGCTCGCTGATCATCTCCACAAGCTGCACGGAGTCGAGATCGAAGAACGGTTCGTCCCCAGCATCCTGCCGCTCCCGGCTGGGATAGTCGCCGGTGATGGCGAAGACATTCTGCATCCCCAGCTCTTGCATCTGATCGAGGGCCTTGCGGATGTCCCAGCGGTACTTATTGACGCACGTCAGGTGAACGTTAGGAGCGATGCCGCGCGCCTGAACTCCAGATGCAATGCGGATCGGGTCGTGCCCCATCGATCCACCGGCGTAGCTGGTGACGCTCAAGCCCACCAAACCTGGAATGCCGGCGAGCTTCGCCGCGCCGTCCACGATCTTCTCTTCCGGAGAGGACGCACTCGCCACCAGCTCCACCATGTAGCAGAACTGGCGCTGGGTGAGAGCTTCGCGGATAGGATTCGATGAGAGCATGCTGTTTCCTAGGCCCGAACAGGCCGATCGATAACGGTTGCGGCCCGGCCTCCGATCTCCTTACGGACGATCTGCGTCCCCTGCACCATCGCCTGCATCTTTGCGAACGCCAAATCACGCGGCAGATGTACGCATCCGCAATCGGTCAGCACATAAATCTTCTCCGGCGGCACCACTTCCAGTGTCCTTCGGATATGCTCCGCCACCATCTCCGGCGTCTCCACTTCATGGCTCTTCACGTCGATCACGCCGACGCCAAGCTCGAATGATGGCTTGAACTCGGTGAACAGGTCCAGATCCTCGCCGCCGCGCCGCGCGAATTCCAGCGTGAGTTGATGGACCTTCGCATCCAGGATGGCGGGGAACAGATACCGGTAACTCCCTTCCCAGGAAGGCTTACCGTAGCGGTTGCCGTAGCAGATGTGCACGGCGATCTTCGCGTCTACTCCGTCCACCAGCGCGTTCAAAGATCGCACCGCCCAGTTGATGTCCTCGGGGAAGCCGGAATAATATGGCTCGTCGATCTGGAGGAACCGCGCGCCGGCCTTCGCTAGGGCCTTCAGCTCCAGATTCATCACCCTCGCCAGGTCCATGGCCAGAGCTTCTTCGCTTGGATAATGCTGATTGCGGATGCGCTTGGCCAGGCAATGCGGCCCGGTGATGTTGAACTTCGTCTCCCGCTGGGTAAAGTCGCGCAGCAAGCGGAAGTCGGAAACCAGGCCGAGCGAGGCCATGGGCAGCTTGCCGCGCACGATGCTGTCGTAGAAGTCGTAATAGAATTTTTTCGACGAGCGGTCGATCTGAACTCCCGGGAACCGCTCCAGGAAATAATCGACATTGTTATCGCGCCGCAGCTCGCCGTCGGTAATGATGTCGAGTCCGGCGATCTCCTGGTCCTTGATCGCGGCTTTCGTCGCGGCGTCGTAGATTTCGTCCAGATCGTGGCGGCTGATGCGCCGGGAAAAATAGTCGGTTTTGAGCCGCTCCAGCCAGCCGGGCATGGCGTAGCTGCCGACAATCGCGGTGGGAAGAATGGGAAGGTTCATCATTGTTTCATCAAGCGCACACTATGCGCCTTTAATCGCGCCGTGTCGTATACAAAACGGAAGTTTTCGACCCCTTGCGGTATTGGAACGGCGCGAAGTGCACGTCATAGCCTGCGCGCTCCGCCACCTCTTTCAGTATGGCGCCGTTAACCCAGTTCAACAGCGACCCGTCCAGCTTGCCCGGGCCATAAAAGCCAAGCCGGTAATCGTCGAGCCGCTGCACAAAGATGTCCTGCACCTCCAAAAAGCCGCGCGGATGAAGCAGCGGAAGCGTCCGCACAAAGCTCTCCAGGGCGCCCGAGCTCAAATGAAAACGGAAGTCGCTGGGCGCTTGCTCCAGCATGTCCTCTAGCTTCGCCGCATCCAGACCTTCCGGAAATGGAAACTCGGGCAGATCCTCGAGCTGCACCAGACGCTCCTCCAGCCGAACGGCTTTCCAGACTTCACGCCAGAAATCCACGCCCCTCGCGCGCGAGCCGAACTGGTCCACCCGCCCTTCCAGCAGACGGTCGACGCTTTGCCGGATCGTTTCAGGGGCCGTGCCGAACTCCGCCGCCAGGCGGACTACTTCGCTCATCGGGATATAGGCCCGCACTTGCACGAAATACAAACGCCCGTCGCGCCGCACCACTTCCTCGTCCGGCAGGTTGTCATAGACGTTGGTGGAGTGGACGTACATAATCTTGTAGCGCAAGAACGACAGCGTCTTTAAGGGATTTTGCGCGTCCAGCACCAAGAAGCTACAAAGGTCCACGTGCTCGTTCACCGCCGGCCGCGACATGTCCAGGGTGCCTAGCGCGTAGTCGCCCAAGAGGATGCGCAGCTTGGGATAGAAGGCGGTCCCGCGCTCGCGGTCGAGCTCACGGAATTTGTCCAGCCACAAACCCATCCGCGTGCCCGTTCCGACTCCGATCTCCAGCAGAAAGATCTCGGACGGCAATTGGTTTCTCGCTTCCAAGTTGCGCATCCGGTTCCAGAATTCGTCGGCGCTGTCGGCGATGGCTTGCGGCTGATGGCCGTCGGATTGGCCCCCCGGCAGCGATTGCTCGTAGCGCTTGCCAGTCGCGTCTTGCCAATCCTTCAGCTTGTTCCAATACAGCTTATTGAACTCCCAAACCACGCTGGAGCGCATAGATTGAAAGCCTTCCAGGGGCACGCGGTCGGCGGGCTCCGTTCCCGGATTGGCTCGCGCCTTCGCGCGTGCAAAGGCGTTCAGCATTTCCGCCCGAAGGCAACCCGGCTGGACCTGCCGAGTGTCGATGTGGATGTCCATGATCGG
>DASQJB010000547.1:0-6779 GCA_035631295.1 Bryobacteraceae bacterium
TCGGTCATGCTAGCGTAGAAAAACGCCTGAGTCGCTCGCCAAGCCGCTCCTCATCTACGACGGAAAGTGTGCATTTTGCCGGATCTGGATCGACTATTGGAAGATCCTGACGGCGGGCGAGATTGACTACGCGCCGGCGCAAGACGCTAGCTCGCGTTTTCCCCAAATCCCGCGCAAAGCCTACGCGGAGGCTGTGCAGCTTGTACGCGAAGACGGCTCGGTCGCAAGCGGCGCCAGAGCCGTGTTCGAAACTCTCGGGCGCGAAAAGCTGTATGAGTCTTCGCGCGTGCTGGCCTTCCTTTCCGAAGCGTCGTACCGGTTCATTGCCCGCCACAGGAACCTGTTTTATTGGACCACGCGCCTCACTTTTGGAACGCGCATCGAGCCGGAGCGCTTCGCCACGACCCAATGGATTTTTCTCCGCCTCCTCGCGGCGATTTACATCGTCGCCTTCGGCTCTCTCGCTGTGCAGGTTCTCGGGCTCATGGGATCGCATGGCATCCAGCCCGCCAGGGACTTTCTCGCCCGTGTTGCGGCGAATTTTGGTCCTATGCGTTACCTGGCGCTGCCCTCCGTGTTCTGGTGGGCTTCCACGGATCGCATATTGGAAGGCGCCGCCTTCCTGGGCATGGTGTTCGGCGCGCTGGCTTTGTTTGGCCGCGTCGAACGACTGGCGCTCGCCGCCTGCTGGGTGCTTTACCTTTCCTTCAGCTCCGTAGCGCAGGAGTTTCTCTCTTTCCAGTGGGATTCCCTTTTGCTGGAAGCCGGCTTTCTGGCGATCTTTTTCGGACGCTCCGCTTCCGGTCAGCGCACCATCGCCTGGCTCTACCGCTGGCTGGCGTTCCGGCTTTATTTCCTTTCGGGTTACGTCAAGCTGGGAAGCAACGATCCCACCTGGAGAAACTTGACGGCGCTCCAGAATCACTTCCACACCCAACCGCTGCCGACGGTCCTCGCATGGTACGCCGACAAGCTCCCTGCGCGGGTCCTGCGCGGAGCGACGTTCGCCACGCTTGCGATCGAGCTTGTGGCGCCGTTTCTGATCTTCGCCCCACGGAAGCTGCGCCAGGCCGGCGCTTTTTCCACGCTCGCGCTTCAACTGCTCATTTTCTTGACAGGCAACTATGCGTTCTTCAATCTTCTGACAATGGCGGTGACCGTTTTTCTCTTTGATGACCGAGCCTTGCGGTGGGCAAGCAGTCGTTTTGCGCCGCCTGCCAAAGCGCTGCCGGCGACAAAACCGGCACGCCTCGGGCTGGCATTGCTCACCGCTCTCCTTTTGACGCTCGGCGCGACTCGCATCTTCGAAACCGTGGAAGGCGGCGCGCCCGAGCCGCTTCATACGCTCGGCCGCATGCTCGCGCCCTTTCAGATCGCGAATCCCTATGGCCTCTTCGCGGTGATGAGTACTACGCGGACGGAAATTATCGTGGAAGGTTCCGACGATGGCGAGCAGTGGCAGGCCTACGAATTCCGCTATAAGCCCGGCCGGCAGGACCGCGCACCTCGATGGGTGCAGCCTCATCAGCCGCGGCTGGATTGGCAGATGTGGTTTGCCGCGCTGGGGAATTTCAGGTCGAACCCCTGGTTGGTCGGCTTTGCTTTGAGATTGCTGCAGGGATCGCCGGACGTCCTTGGCCTGCTGGAGTACAATCCCTTTCCGGGGCGCCGGCCAAAATATATTCGCGCCGAGGCCTATGACTACCGGTTCACGGACTGGGAAACTCGCCGCCGGACGGGCGACTGGTGGGAAAGGCGGCCTTTGGGTGAGTATCTGCCGGCCATCGGTCTGCGGGAGGGAGGTCGAAGCGAAGGCGCCGGAAGTCCGTAAGCGAAAGTAAATAAGCCGGTTGGCAGGGTGAAAAAGCCCGCCGGACGATGTAACCTTGGCCTCGGCGGGGGCAGTCTTTACTAGCAGTTGCGCGATTTGGGGCGGTAGACTTATGCGTTGTGTTTTTAATGCTTTGACGCGATCTTTTCCGGCGCTGGTGATGGCTGCCGCCGCATGGGCGCAGCAATCGCAGCCGGCTATCCAGACTGCCAGTGGCACAGTGACCAAGATGGAAGCCGCGGGCTCCAGTTTGACGCTGAAGACCGATGCGGGACAGGAATTGACGGTCACTCTTCAGCCCCGCACGAGCTTTCGCAGGGTCGCGCCGGGCGCAACCGATCTCAGCAAAGCCGAACCCATCGAATTCGGCCAGATCAAAGTCGGCGACCGGGTTCTGGCGCGAGGCCGAATCGAAAACCAAACCGTGGCCGCGACGTTGGTTGTGGTGATGACGCAAGGCGACATCGCCAAGAAACAGGAAGCCGACCAGGCGGACTGGACCGCTCGCGGCGCAACAGGTTTGGTGACCGCGGTAACATCCGATTCGGTGACGATTAGCGTGCGCACTCTCGCCGGCGTCAAGCCGATGGTGCTTACTCCGGCTCCCAACGCGATTATCCGGCGTTACGCCCCCGATTCGGTGAATTTCCAGGACGCCAAGCCGTCCGGGCTGGCCGAGATCAAAACCGGCGATCAGGTACGCGCCCGCGGCGATAAGAGCGCGGATAATTCCAAGATGTCGGCGGTGGAAATCGTCTCAGGAAACTTCCGCACCATGGCCGGCGTGATCCTTTCGATCAACGCTGCAGCCAACGAAATGCAAGTTCGCGATCTGGACGCCAAAAAGCCGCTAACGGTGAAGCTGGTGGCGGACTCGAGCGTAAAGAAGATTCAGCCGGCGCTGGCGCAACGGATCGCCGTCCAGCTTCATGGCGATGCCCCGCAGCCTGGTGGCAATGCCGGGCAGGGCCGCGGGCGCGGCGATGCAGAACCGGGACGCGCCGGCGGTCAAAGCGACTCTCCGGTCGGCGGCCGGCGAGGCGATTTCGCGCGCGGCGGCGGAGGGGGCGGCTTCCGGGGCGGCAACGCCGACGTTCAGTCCATGTTGGACAATAGCCCTAATATCACGATTGCAGATCTCAAGGTAGGAGACGCCATCGTAGTTTCCAGTACGGTGGGCGCAACGGCCGGCAAGATCACGGCGATCAAGCTGTTGGCCGGCGTCGAACCCATCCTGACCAAGCCGGGAACGCAGGAGATGTCGTTGGGATCGTGGGATCTCGGCGGCGGGTTCGGTGGCGGGGGTGGCGGCGGACAATAACCCCCAGGCTCGCCGGAAAACATTTACATTAACAGGAATTTAAATGACCCTAGTTAAGACGTGCATTCTCGCCGGCTGTTTGAGCGCGCTGGCGGCATCGGGGCTCCTGGCCCAGTCCACGGGCAGTCTTCGCGGACAAGTCACAGATCCGTCGGGCGCGGGTATTCCCGGCGCCACCGTTACTCTCACCGGCCCCGCCAATACCGTGAAGGTCGCCACCAGCGATTCTACCGGCAACTACACCATCGTGGGGCTGCCTGGGGGCCAGTTCACCGTGCGCGTCGCCGCCCCGGGCTTCAATCTCTTCGAAAAGACGAATCTCGAACTCAATGTGGGCCGTGGCGCGACGCTGGATGCGCCGCTCACGGTGGCAGTGGAAAAGCAGGAAGTCACGGTTCAGGACTCGCAGGGTATCCAAATCGATCCCGAGAAGAACGCCGGCGCAATTATATTGAAGGGCGAAGACCTCGATTTCTTGTCCGACGATCCCGACGACCTGCAAGCCGATCTGCTCGCGCTCGCAGGTCCCTCCGTAGGCCCCAACGGCGGCCAGATTTATATCGACGGCTTCAGCAACGGCCAGCTTCCTCCCAAGGAAAACATCCGCGAAATCCGCATCAATTCGAACCCATTTTCCGCCGAATTCGACACGATGGGTTTCGGCCGCATCGAGATATTCACCAAGCCCGGCACGGATAAATTTGGCGGGAGCCTCCTTTTGGAAGACATGGACTCCATTTTCAACTCCCGGAATCCCTTTTCCAATACTTTTAGGCCTGGTTATTCGCAGAAACAGGCTCAAACTGCCCTGAGAGGCCCTCTCACCAGGAAGTCGTCATTCAACGTAGACTTCCAATACCGCAAGCAGGATTTAGTCTCGCTGATCCAGGCCAAAGACCCGACGCAACTGCCCACTTCGTTGGCGGCGGTTCAATCCTTTACGGGAACGTCCCTTTACTCCTGGTATCCGGACTACTCGACGCGTTATCAGGTGAGCCCTCGCATCGATTATCAGTTGACTAAGAACATCACTTTGTCCGGGCGGTATTCGTTCAATCACACCAACAGTCCCAACGGCGGAATCGGGAATTTGAACCTCCCCACGTTCTATTCACCCACCACCGGTTCGTTGGCCAACCAGGAGACGATCAATACCGGCTATACTCACACCGCTCAACTCACCGAAACCCAGGTGATTGGCGCGCGCGCCGTGAATGAATCGCGGTTTCAATTTCAAAAGAACACGAACAACACGGCATGGAATAACGTCCTACCCGGTTTGACCCCGGTAGATCCGGTTCAAGTAAACGTCTCCGGAGCGTTCGACATCGGCGGAGCCTCCGCGGCCTTAACCTACCTCCACCGGACCAATTACGAATACCAGAACATAACCTCGCTGACCCGCAACAAGCACTTCATCAAGTTCGGAGTGCGCATTCGCGGGCAGCAGGAATCGAGCTTCACCAACAGCAATTTCAATGGCACATTCACGTTCGCGGGTGTGAATTGCGCGACGCTCGCGAGCGCTTCCTCCAATCCTTTCTGCGCCGCGAATCCCGGAGGCCTGATTTCGAGCATTCAGTCCTACGCCATCACGCAACTCGGTCTCGCTCAGGGAATGTCGATGGCCCAAATTCGAGCGCAGGGCGGCGGCCCCACGTACTACTCAGTCGCGGGCGGAACACCTCTGTCGACGATCAGCCAGGTGGACGCGGCGCCATTCGTACAAGACGACTGGCGGATTTTGCCCAGCATGACCCTGAGTCTGGGCATGCGCTATGAGGTCCAGGACAATATCGGCAACAAGAACGCCTGGGCGCCGCGCGTGGGCTTGGCTTGGGGATTAGGCGGAGGACGCGGCCGCAACCCAAAGACCGTGATTCGAGCCGGCTACGGAGTCTTCTATGACCGCGTGGGCATCGCGCAGGCCCTGGCGGCGATGCGCCAAAACGGAATCGTTCAGCAGACCTATTTGCTCCAATATCCGAACGCGAATCCGGCTTTGGATGTGTACCCCAACGCTTTGACTCCCAGCCAGCTTGCAGGATTTCAGCAGGCTCAGAATTTGCAAAAGCTCTACTCCGGCCTTCAGGCGCCGCAGATACTCCAGGCGGCCATCGGCGTGGATCGGCAGTTGGCGAAGAACACAACGCTTTCGGTGAACCTGATCGATTCGCGCGGCGTGCATGTCTTCCGCAATGTGGATCTCAATGCCCCGCTTCCGGGAACCTACAATCCGCGGAATCCTTCCTCGGCCATTTATCCCTATGCCGCGCTCTACGGTAGCGGCATCGTCAACATGTACGAATCCAACGGGCTTTGGAAGCAGATCCAAATCCAAAACCAGATCCGAATGCAGCTCAACAATCGGGTGAATCTCTTCGGTTATTACGTTTGGGGCGAGGCGCACGGCGATGCCGACGGCGGCAACGGAGGGGGGACTTTTCCGTCTAACCCGTACAATTTTTCGCAGGATTGGGGCCGCACGCAATTTGACCGCCGCGGAACAGTCCAGTTGGGCGGCAACATCAATGCGCCCTTCCGAATCAGCCTGTCTCCGAACATGAATTACACCACCGCCCCTCCGCTGAATATCACGGTAGGGCAGGATCTGTATGGGACGGGGCAGTTGAATGGGCGACCAGCATTCGCAACCCCGTCCAGCCCGGCTTGCAACGGCCAGGGAATTATCTCCACGCCCTGGGGCATGTTCAATGAGAATCCGATTCTGAATTCCGGCTGCGGCTCTGAGATCATCCCGCGCAACTATGCCTCGGCCTTTGGGAACTTCCGGTTCAATCTTCGCATCGGGCGCACTTGGGGCTTTGGCGAGCGCGTCTCACGCTCCGCCAATCAGCCGAACCCGGACCGGCGCAACTTTGGTGGTGGGGATCAAGGCGGCGGAAATTTCAACGGCGGTGGCGGACGTGGCCCCGGCGGTGGCGGCGGAGGGCGCGGCGGCTTCGGCGGCGGAGGGCGCGGCGGTGGCCGCGGCGGCTTCGGCGGCGGCAACAACGCCAGTTCCGGCCAGCGCTACACGGTAAATCTCAATGTGCAGCTGGAAAACGTTTTCAACACCGTCAACTCCCCGGCGCCGAATGCGGTCCTGAGTTCGCCGTTCCTGGGCCAGACTCTGGTTTCTGGCAACGGTCTCAATGCACTCGCCAACCGGCGGGTGAATTTCAATCTGCGCCTTTCTTTCTGACGGCCTGCTGTACTACTAGTCCTTAGAATCTTCGCAAGCCGCGACGATTTTCGTGGCGCACGCACTCTTGCTTGCCGCGTCGAGACTCGTCTCGACGCCTGCCGGAGTCTTCGCCAGCGCCAGGCACGAGTGCCTGCGTCACCGTATTGGTTGCGGCTCCGCTACTCTGTGGGGCAGCCCCCATGGCCTGCGGCGGTCTTCCAGGCCGCTTGGCAGAGCGGCCTGAGATCCCCCCGCGCAGGCCCCCACCACGCGGCGCTTGTTCCAGAGCCGATCTTCCAACCGTCTTAAGGCTAAAGAAGTCTCATTGTACGGGAGGAAAGTATGGCGCGATGGGGAGTTGTCTGTCTGATGGTTCCGGCGTCCCTTGGACTGCTGCAAGGCGCAGGCGCAAACGCATATATTCAACACAATTTGGTTTC
>DASQJB010000548.1:0-7394 GCA_035631295.1 Bryobacteraceae bacterium
TGCGAGCACCGGCCTCCGCGGCTGGACCAAGCTCACGATTGGCTCAAGGGGCATTACGGCCAAGACGCAGCCGATCTCCTATGCACCACGAATCCCCGCTTCGCTGTGGAAGGGGAACCCGTGGAGTCTCTTAAGGCTGAAGCGAAACCCCGGAAATGGCTCCGGTTCTTGCGTTAATGAATCTGTAACAGCGGGAACCGGAGTTGGCTCTGATCCTAGGAGGGGCTAGCCATGAAACATGTGAAAACTGCTGCCGCCGGCCTTGCGGCGGGCAGTATCCTGATGTATTTTGCCGATCCGGACCGGGGCCGGCGGCGCCGGGCGCTGGCGCGCGACAAAGCTGGACGAGCGTTGCACGGATTCTCGGACTTGCTCGATAAGGCGCGAAGAGACGCGGCTCATCGCACCGTCGGCGTTTTCTCCGGCTTCAAAGCGTTATTCTCGGACCACGCCACGGACGGCGACGTATTAGTACAGCGCGTCCGGTCGAAAATCGGTCGAGTGGTCAGCCATCCGCACGCCATCGAAGTGACGGCGAAAGGAAAATCGATCGTTCTCACTGGCGCCGTGCTGGTGAACGAGATCGACCGGCTCTTGCGGTGCGCGCGCGCCGTACCGGGAGTGAAGGAAATCGTGAACCGCCTGAAGATGCACGAGAGCGCGGAGCACATTTCCAGCCTGCAAGGCGGCCGGCCGCGATCGAGCCGTTTCGAATGGATGCAGCAACAATGGACGCCTTCTCTACGGCTGGGCGCGGGAGCCGCAGGAGCGGCCCTGATGATCCGCGGAACACGCAAAGGCGGGGGGCCGGGGCTGGTTGCGAATCTGGCGGGCGCGGCCTTGCTGGCGCGCGCAGTTTCCAACCGCGAGCTTCGAGACGTAGTGGGGATCGGCGAGAACCCTCGCGCCATCGAGTTCCAGAAGACTGTGCATGTGCAAGCGCCAATCGATGAGGTGTTCGGATTTTGGTCGGATTATTCAAAGTTTCCGCGTTTCATGACGCATTTGAAAGAGGTGCGCCCCTTGGGCGACGGCAAGTGGCACTGGGTGGCTGAAGGGCCGGCGGGAATCCCCATTGCGTGGGACGTTCAGATGACGCAGCTGATTCCGAAGAAGCTGCTAGCGTGGCGCAGCACTCCTGGCTCGGCAGTGGACACCGAAGGCACGATCCGCTTCGATGAGAACTCCAAGGGCGGCACGAGGATCACAATCCATCTATGCTACAAGCCGCCCGCGGGAATGCTAGGGCATTTCCTGGCGTCCTTGTTCCACAACAATCCAAAGCAGGAGATGGACGACGATATGGTGCGGCTGAAATCGCTGATCGAATTAGGCCGCACGCGGGCGCACGGCGCGAGGGTCACCCGCGCGGAACTCGCGGGGGAGACCCTGCATTAGTCTAAGCGGTCAGAACGTCAATCTGGCGACGAACTGGCCCGTACGCGGGTTTTCTGGATTGCCGAGGGCCGTATTGCCACCGATCATATTTACGAAGCCGAACCCACCCGACAGCGCGCCGAGTTGGCCGTTCGGGAATGGATTTGTCGTGAACGTCGGCGCCGTCGGGTTAGTGGTCGAAGGCGTATTGTAAGCCACCCGATTGAAGATGTTCTGGAATTCGAAGCGGACTTGCAGGTTGACCCTGCCTTCCTTGGCGAGCGGGAAGACGCGGCCGAAGCTCATCGACTCCAATGGCTGGCGCTGCCAGCGGTAGCCTTCGTAATATGCCGCGGAGGAGCCAAACTGGCCCGGGCCCACATCAGTCCAAGCCGCCGGATTCAGAACCAGCTGCTTGGTGGGATCGAAGCAGTGGCAGTTGGGATCTTGCAAAAACAGCGGTTGGCCGGCAACTAGATTCTGGTAAGTCAGGCCGCCGCCCCAAACGGCCGGATTGTTCGACGGCCCGCGCGCCATCTGGTTAAGGAAGTTGTTATTGGATTTGGCAACCGTGAGCAGTTGGCCGCTTTGATACGTTAGGATCGCGCCATACACCCAGTCCCGGGTTACCCACGAAAGCGCCTTCATCCCCTTGCCGTCGGCCTGGAGCTTGGGAGTCGTGTAGTTCAGAGAAATGACGCTCACCAGCGGCCGTTCAAAGGCTGAAATCTGCTTGTTCTGGGCGTAATTGTAAACATCGTTGATGGGCGGCGCGTTCGGCGTCAGATAATTCGTATCCGAATTCACGCCCAGAGTGAATTGCCTCGAATACGTGAACGCGTACTGGAAGTCGAGGCCGTGCGAAAAGCGCTTGGTGACCTTCAACTGGAGCGCATCATACCAAGTGTCGCCCAACGGCGGCCCGAGGAATGGCGGCACGCCGTAGAACTGCGGATCGGGGCGCAGGGCTTGGTTCAAGGTCTGTGCCGCCGGGAAGCCAGGGTAGACCCCGGGCACAGTCGGAAGTCCGTTAGCCGTGTTGACAATCTTCAAGTTGGGGAAACGCTGCTGAACGAGGGCCGAATTGATGGGCAGCGTGAGCAAGGATAGATCGCTGGAGCTGTTTAGGTTCAGACCCGCCCTCGTTATGTCGGCGGGCGTCAGCGAATTGTAAGCGTACGTGGACAGACTTGGCGCCGTCCACCACGCGCCGCGGTTGCCGACGTAGGTAAGATCCACCACCGTTCCCTTCATCACTTCGCGTTGGACGCCGACGCTCCACTGGGTAATGCGCGGCAGCCGTCCAGCGTTGGGGTCGATGTAGATGAACGGGGAAAGCGGAGGAGTATAGCCCGGCGCCGTCGTGAATGGGAAATGGGGACTGAAACTCGGGTAAGTCAGCGGGGCGTTCCCGAAGGGGTTGCCCGGCGCGTAAACGTTGCCGTACTTGAGCTGTTGGGCCGGGAGGCCTGCCACGGGCTGATCTGCAAAACTGAAGAAATCCGGCACGCTGTAGGTCAGAAACGCATTGTTCGGCGAGGTGCCGTAGGACAAACCGCCGCCAACGCGCAGAACTGTCTTGTCGTCCAGTTTGTAGGCGATGCCGACGCGGGGGCCGAACGCAAAGGGGTAGTTGCGATTGAAGTTGCAGTTACAGTTTGCGCCATAGATCACGGCGCCGTTGCGCCCCCCCGCGGCGGGGTTCGGCAAATTAAACGCCGCCGTTTGCATGCGCCCGTGCTCTTCGCTCAACAGGGTCGCATAGTCCCAGCGCAGCCCGTATTCTACCGTCAGCTTGCGGTTCACCTTCCAGTTGTCCTGCGCGTAGAGTCCGAAGGCGTGGTTGCCAAGCCGGGCGGCCGCCAGGGGTGAAACCGTCAGGCTGTTTTCGAGGCCCAGCAGGAAGCTGGCATAGGGGAAACCCGTCACACCGTTGGCGTATGTTACACCCGTTGTGTATGGATCAGCCGTTTCGGCCGCGCCAAAGCCGAGTTGGCCGTTGGCTCGAGTTGTGTTCTGAATGGGTAGTCCCTCGAGAATCGCCTCGCCACCGAACTTAAAGGTGTGGTTGCCCTTTACCCAAGTAAAGCTGGCGTTGAATGTAGGCTTGGTGTCCTTTTGGACAATCGCTCCAAAGCCGACACCTATGCCAACGCCACTACCGCCTTGGGCGGTGGCCGCTGTGCCGAGGGGTGCGGTTAGACCTGTGATGTTGGGAAACTCCGGCGTATAGAATGCGCCGCTTGACCCGAACAAGGTGCTGGAGTCGAAGGCGGGCGGTAAGTTATGCAGGGAGGTTTCGAGCAGACCGACGCCCAAATGCATCAGGAGCGTCGGAGTAATCGATTGGTCGTAATTGATTCGAGTGGTTTGCGACAACTGGTCCGTCGGCTCAGCCGTGGTGAAAACCTGCGTGAAGCCATTGGCCGCCGGCGACGTCTGGCGGTTGGCCGAATAGAAGAACGAGACCTTAATCGTGGAGCTGAAATTGTGATCCAACTTGAGAGATGGAATCTCAATGTGAGTGTAGTTAAAGTAACTCGGAATGTTGTAGTTGTTCGTGAGCGCGCCGTTGGTCGGCTGAGGCAGAAGGCCCTGGATCTTGAGCGCCGTTGGATCGAGGCGGTTCGCCGGGATCGCGTTGTTGGCGAAGGGCTGGCGAACCACCAGACCGTTCACCGTTTGCTGCGTATTTGGATCGAAGATCTCATTACCGACCAGTGTCGTGCCACCCAGCGGTTCGGTTTGGGTTTGCCCACCCACGGTTAACGCCGGGCTCAGCGCCGACCCAAAGTTGCCTTGCTGATAACCGGGAGTGGGCACAGTGTTGATGCCATTTCCGGTCAGCGTGTGCGAGATGAACTGCTCGAAGTTGAAGAAGAAGAACGTCCTGTTCGTGCCGTTGTAGACTTTGGGAATCCTCAGGGGCCCGCCGAAGTTTCCGCCGAAATCGTTGCGGCGAAGTGAGTTACGGATGTGCTGTCCGGTCTTAAGAGAGTTCGCCAACCCCGCATCGGTGAATGGCAGACCGGCGTTCATGAAATCGTTCTGGCCGTACTCGTAGGCCATGCCATGAAACTGGTTCGTGCCGCTACGCATGGTGTAGTTGATGTAGCCGCCGCCCGCTTGGCCGTACTCGGCGGCGTAGTTCGAGGTTTGAACTGCGACTTCTTGAATCGCGTCCGTGCCGGTCTGAACGCCCTGGTTCAGTTGCCGCCAGAAACCGTTCGTGGCGTCCTGACCCTCGACACGGATCGATTGAGAGCTAGAAGGCATTCCGTTGATTCGCAGCGTGTTTTCGTTCGAGAATTGCGCACCCGGCATAAGCGTCATCACAGCCAGGGGATTGCGCACGTTGCCCGCGTTCGTGTTGTTACCGCCGATAGTGAAAACCGGCAGGTTGTCGGCGCGGTCATAGTTCACGTTCTGGCTTAGTTCGCCGCTTTCCGTCTTCAGCAGAGGGGCTTCCGCAGTTACTGTGACGGATTCTGTCGCGGTTCCGACTTCGAGCGTGAAATCCACGCGGAAGGTGCTCGATGCCGCGACTTCCACCCCGGGCCGGATGGCCTTTTTGAATCCTTGCACGCTGGCGGTGATCTGGTACGTGCCGACCGGAAGCTGGGAAATCGTATAGACGCCGGTGGCGGACGTAGCGACCGGGTATGCAACGCCGGTACCGGTATTTTTTGCCTCGATGGCGACGCCCGCGACAACCGCGCCGGCGGGGTCAGTGACTGTGCCAGTAATGGTTCCGCGGTCAGACTGGGCGAAGGCCGCGAAAGCCGAAAGGAAGAAACACACCGTTACAGACAAGGAACGCATATTAGCAAACTCCTTGAAGCTTGAGAAAAACTGGACTAGTGTATAACGACTCGAAAGGGCTAGTCAAGAGAAATCTTGCATGCAGAAAATGGAAGCGCATGCCGAATTCGCTATAGGTTTCCGTAACGCGCGGGGACTGTAAACTGATCTTTGGTGCTCTCCCGTCGTTTCTTGTTGTCTTTGCCTGCGCTTGCCGCCTGCGGCCGCCGGTCTGTCGATGCTCTCCGCGGTTATGCTTTTATCGCCAACCAGGAAGGGAAAGCCGTGGCGGCGCTGGATTTGGAAGTGATGGCGGTGGCTCGCCATATCGCGCTCGATGGAGCGCCCACGCAGATGCTCGCGGCCGCGAAGAAACCAGTAGTCTATGCTTTAACGCCGGACACTGGGGCGATCCACGAAATCCAGGTCTATCGGTTGAGCGTGGCGCGCAAGGCAACCATTGCATCTTCGGCGGTTTCCATGGCGCTCTCTCAGGACGAGCAATCGCTGTACATGCTCGCACATGAGCCGCGAGCCATGATTTCGGTCGCGCTCGATAGCTTCCAGCCCGAGTGGCGGCTGGCATTGCCCGAAGATCCCGTCGATTTCGCCGTGGCGCCCGCCGGCGGCAAAGCCGCCGTCAGTACAGCTCAGGGCGTGTGGCTTGCCGATCTACCGAATCGCCGTCTCATGGGTCCGCTGGCGCGCGGCGATTTCGGCGCGCTGCGGTTTCGCTCCGACGGCAAAATGCTGATCGCGGCCAATCGTGGGGAACGCCTGCTATCGCTGTTCGAAACAGCCAGCGGCAACCTGATCACGAACCTGCCCATGTCCGTGCGGCCGGATTATCTCTGCTTCAACGCCGACGGCGGCCAATTGTACGTCACGGGCGAGGGCATGGACGCAGTGGTCATCGTCTATCCATTTCAGACCGAAGTCGCCGCCACGATTCTCGCCGGACGCGCGCCTGCCGCCATGGCCGCGTCTTCGTCGTATCTGTTCGTGGCCAGTCCGGAATCCGGTGGAGTCAGCATTTTGAGAGTCGCTGACTACAAGCAAATCGGCCTGGTGCAAACGGGCGCAGATCCCGGCTATGTCTCCATTACGCCCGGCGAAGAATATGCGCTGGTGCTCAATCGAAAGTCGGGTGACGTGGCGGTTCTCGATTTGCGAAGAATCGGGCTCAACAAATCGCTCGGATTGCTGACCGTGATTCCAGTGGGGTCGCACCCGGTGAGTGCGGCTGTGAGGAGCGTATGAAGCCTGCCCTCCTGGTCCTGCTCTTGTCCGTGGCCGCTTGCGCGCAGACCGCGCCTGTCCGCTCCTACAAGATCGTCGCAAGCTACCCTCACGATCCCAAAGCCTTCACCGAAGGCCTCGAGTATTCCGGCGGCTACCTTTACGAATCCACCGGCCTGAACGGAGAGAGTTCTATCCGCAAGGTCGACCTCGTGACTGGCGCGGTTCTCAAGAGCATGCCGCTCTCGACGGTTTATTTCGGCGAAGGCATCACGTTCTTCGGCGGCCATCTGTTCCAGCTCACTTACACAAGCGGCATCGGCTTCCTCTACGATGCGAAGACCTGGCAGCCGCTGAGCAACTTCCACTATCCGGGGGAAGGCTGGGCGCTGACGCACGACGACAAGCGCCTAATCATGAGCGACGGCAGTTCCGCGCTTCGCTTCCTTGATCCGGCAACGCAGCACGAACTGGGCCGCGTTGTGGTTCGCGAGGGAACCCGTCCCGTCACGAACGTAAATGAACTGGAGTATATCGAGGGTGAAGTATGGGCCAACATCTGGCAAACCGAGATGATCGCGCGCATCGACCCCCGCTCAGGCCAAGTGAACTCTTGGGTGGACCTTAGCGGCTTGTTGCAGAAAGCCGGCCCCGCCCCGGACGCCGATGTGCTAAACGGCATCGCCTACGACGCGCAAAAGAAGCGAATTTTCGTCACCGGCAAGCGCTGGCCGAAGCTGTTTGAGATTCGCGTGGTTGAGAAATAGAACTGGCGCCGGGGCTTGCTCCGACTAACTCATGGATATGGAATTCATTCCTTCTTGAAATCCAACGCGGCCGAGTTCATGCAGTAGCGCAGCCCCGTGGGACGCGGGCCATCCGGAAACACGTGGCCTAAGTGCGCGTCGCACCGCGCGCAGAGCACTTCCGTGCGGGCCATTCCATGCGAAGTATCCGTCTCGGTGCGGACGTTCTCC
>DASQJB010000549.1:0-10897 GCA_035631295.1 Bryobacteraceae bacterium
CCGCCCGCCAGCGGCGGCTGTGAGCGCCCTGGCCGTTGTAGATCGCGATGAATAATTGGCCAGCCGGGGCGACGGGAATCAGCGCGTTTTCCAGCGCCTTCCACATGGCGCCGGTGTGGTGCAGCACACCCCAGGAGTAGACGATATCGAACGCTCCCAGCAAGCGAAGATACGCTTCGTCGAGAACCGATCCTTGCTCCACCATCCAATCCTGGTCGCTGCCGAGAAATCTCCTGCGCAGCTCGAGCGTACACGCCACCGATTGCGATCGTAGTCGAAGGAATGAACGCTTGCTCCCAAGCGACGGGCTGCGATGCTCGACAGCCCGCTGCCGCATCCAATATCCAGCAGCAGCAGGCCGCGCAGATTATCCGTCTGCAGCATTCCGGACAAGGAGTTGACGGCGTTTTGAACTCTCTGCTCGGTCACCGAGGAAAGGAACCGCCGCCAGTTCCGGCCGAACTCGAAACGCTCCCCGGAGCGAACCTCCTCGGCAAACGTCACATCATCCAATCTATCGCAGTCTTCCTGATAGTCCGAGAAGAAACGGCCCCTGCGATCGCGGCTCAGAATGGGCGCGGGGCTTCACTGCAACTGGCTGAGCCGCGATCGCGAGGGAGTGGTTCGGGCTCCGACGGATGTTAGATTGGAGCCAAATCGTGGGGTATTTGCTGCGAGACCAACCCGCCTGACTTGCTCAGGTCCGCGCGATGTGCGATCAAATGCGCCATCGCGGGCCAGATGATGAAGGTTTCCACGCCGAAGGCCCATGCGCCATCGGGATGCGGCGGCTGGTCATCGACCTTGCCACGGGCCACCAGCCCATTTCCAACGAAAACGGCTCGGTTTGTGTGGTCTTCAACGGGGAAATTTACAACTACGCCGAAGTTCGGGACTTCCTGTTGGCGAAAGGCCACCGATTTTCCACACAGAGCGACACGGAAGTCCCGGTTCACCTGTACCAGCAAGAGGGCGTGGAGGGGATTGGGCGGCTGCGCGGCATGTTCGCTTACTGCATTTGGGACGCGCGCCGGCAGCGCATTCTCCTGGTGCGAGACCGTTTCGGAAAGAAGCCTTTATACTACGCCGCCTCGCCGGAAGGTCTGCATTTTGCGAGCGGGCTCAAATGCCTGTTGGCCGCGGGGCTACCTGGAGAAATTGATGAAGAGGCGCTGCGGCTCTATTTTTTGCTGAGCTATATTCCCGATCCTTACACGGCGTTTCGCGCAGCTCGGAAACTGGAGCCGGCTGGCTGAGCTATGACGCAAGCGGCGCTCTCCAGACCGGGCGCTATTGGCGATATCCCGCGCTCGCCGAAGATGTGCCTCTCGTCGAAGGCGCGCCCGAATTCTCCGAAGAGGCGGCTTGCGAAAGCCTGCGCGAGCTGTTGGATGAAAGCGTGCGGCTTCGGCTGATGGCCGACGTTCCACTGAGGCGTTCTTAAGCGGCGGAATCGATTCGAGCTTGGTGGTGCCCTCCATGGCGCGCCAGTCCTCGGCGCCGGTGAAGACTTTCTCCATCGGATTCGAAGAGGAGGAGTATAACGAGCTGCCTATGCCCGCATGGCCGCCAAACAATACGCCACCGCGCATCACGAACTGGTTGTCCGGCCCGATTCCATCGCGCTGACGCAGAAGCTCGTGCGGCACTTTGACGAACCCTTCGCCGACTCTTCGGCGATTCCCACCTATCTGGTTTCGGAATTCGCTCGTCGCCATGTAACTGTGGCGCTGAGCGGGGATGGCGGAGACGAGCTGTTTGCCGGCTACGACAGTTTCCGCATTATCGAGGACATGCGCCGGTACGACTCCGTTCCGCAGCCCGCAAGGCGCGTGCTTGCCTGGATGGCCGAGCGGCTCCCCTATGCGGTCTATGGAAAGAATTTCCTCTTCGCGATCAGTAGGCAAACGGGGCTGGAGCGCTATTTCTTCACGAATTACGCGCCTCATCTGCTGAGGAAACGATTGCTGAAGCCGGACTGGATGTTGCCCGCCGACGGAGCCTACCTCACCCGCGCTTTCGTGAACTATCTGCCTGCAAAGTCGGCCGGCACGCTTTCTCAGGCGCTGCATTTCGAGGCGACCAACAGGCTCACGGGCGACATGCTAGTGAACGTGGGCCGCATGTCGATGGCGGCGTCGCTTGAAGTGCGCTGCCCTTTGCTCGATCACCAGCTGGCGGAGTTCGCCGCTCCAATTCCCAATGGCTGGAAGCTTCGCAACGGCCAGGGGAAACATATTCTGCTTCGGGCTCTGGGCGATCGGCTGCCGCGGAAGCTGCTTCATCGCGAAAAAATGGGATTCGCCATTCCAATCCGTGATTGGCTGAATGGCCCTTTGCGCGAGATGACTCGCGATCTGATCCTGGGACAGAGTTTCTTGAGCAAAGGCATTGTCTCGCCGAGTTTCGTCCAGCATTTGCTCCGCGAGCACGAGACCGGCCGCCGCGATAATCAGACGTGGCTGTGGTCTTTACTGGTGCTTGCGATGGGGCTGGAGGATACGAGGGACGCGCGCCTCCCCGTCCCGCCAGCCCAGCCGCTTGCGGGAGCGGCGCGAACCTGACCAGCAGAGCCTAACCCGAGTTCGTCAGTTGATCGCTCCCTTGCGGTCGCGGCGACGCCTTGAAGGGCGGGCTTCAGCCTGCGCGAGGCCTCAGCCTCGCCAGCGTAGAGCGGCGCTAAAGTGCCTCGCGGGCTGAAGCCCGCCCTCCAAAGCGTTTTCACAGGAGAGTTGTGTCAGTGCCGGCCAACGCTGCCCTTGCCCGCCGTTCTCCCAGTTGTGCGCGGGTTTCCAGAGAAGCTGTTTCCATCCGTGTACGGCCGCATGTAGCCGTCTGTCAGCGTCTGCATGAACTTGACAATCTGGTCTTCTTCCTTATCGCTCAACCCAAGATTGCCGATGGTGGTATCCATATTGGCGGAGACCTCGGCGGGAGGCCAACAAGTCAATTTCTCGGCGCCGGCTGGGCAAGAGCCAGAAACCCTGTATGAGTCCCGCGTATTGTAAAAGTGCACTACTTCCTTCAGGCTCTTCAGATAGCCGTTGTGCATATAAACCTTCACGAATCCCGGATAGGGACGCATGTCTGCGTTGCGTAAAGTCGACACCTGCATCTTCCCGTCGAAATTATTCGCGTATTGCGCCCAATCTGAATTTGGCGTGACTCCCGATTTACCACGGAGGAACAGCCCTACGCCTAGATCGACGAAGGCGGATCCCAGCGGATTCGGAATGAAGCCATAAGCGTCCGGCTT
The DNA here is from genome assembly GCA_035631295.1 of Bryobacteraceae bacterium. Classification (GTDB taxonomy): domain Bacteria; phylum Acidobacteriota; class Terriglobia; order Bryobacterales; family Bryobacteraceae; genus Palsa-187. Next base: position 3,257 of record DASQJB010000549.1, read on the forward strand.
GTCCTGGTAATAGTAGGGGTTGTTGGGGTTTCTGGGCAGGCCTAGATTTGACGATGTGAAATCGGTGAACAGCGGCGCCTGGCCAGAGGCGTTTCCGGCGGCTGTTGTTCCGTTGCTGCCCCTGCTCGACTCCTGGAATGAGTTCTGCGTCCCCTCCAAATGACAGGTGTTGCATTTGGCTTTTCCACGGAAGAGGTCCCATCCAGCTTGCTCGTCGGCGCTCAAAACGGCCTTCTTAGGAGAAGCCAGCGCCGCGTCGAACTTTGAAGAAAACGCGCTGACATCCGGCGAAGCTTCGTACGCTGTGATCGACAGCGCGTACTGGTCGTAGGCGGCATCCGCCGCGCCGCGGTCCTCGGGCTTGAGGTCAAGCGGACTCGCATTCGTTCCAAACGCGGCGGCGGGAGTGTTACAGATCCTCCCGATATCCTTCGGCCACTGAATCGCAAAAGCCTGCGCGCCCCAAACGCTAGTGAAGATATGGGCATACTCTCCAGTGGAGATTCTGTACGGAACACAGGCCGTATCCGGCAAACCCATCTCTTGTGTATCGTGCGGAGGGCCTTGCGCCTGCTCAGCATCGGGGCTTTGGAGCCGATAACCGGTCGCGCGCAGGTCCCAGAAGTTTCCCCCGTAGAAGTCGCCTTGCGCCTGGTTATATTGCACAACCGGATAGTAAGGTGAGTAGGTATAGCCCTGTGGCTTCCGCTTGCCAAATCGATAACGGACAGATCCCGGGTACGCCACCGTCGTTGCGTTTAGCGATGAGATAGGTCCCGAAAAGCCCGTATATGGCATGTGGCAGAAGCTGCAAGCCTGGTTGTGGTTGACTGACAGGTTCTTATCGAACACTTCAATCTTCCCGAGCAGTTGAATCTGTCGCATGGCTGTTCCACTGTTTTTCGGCAATGCCCGCCATTCCGCTATCGCTTCCTGCTTGAGCCGGTCGATCTCCGCATTTACACGATTCGTCTCACTCTCCAGATCCTGCGGGATCAACCCCTTCGGATAAGGCGAGTAAACAGCTTCGTGCAGCGATTTGGTGTCCCGCGAGCCCACGGAGACCATGGCGACGCGCACAAGAAGACCCGCGCCCGCCAAAGACGCAATTGCAGCCATGGAGTATGCCGCGTTACGAACCATTTTTCCCCCTTCTCGTGAGGGATGTGAATGTCCGCGGGCAGCCTCAATAATTCTGAGTCTGCGCCAGGAAACTGGCGTCATCTCAAAGGGAGGCCTAAACGCGATGACGTCACGAAACCTGGGACAAACCGATTTGAAGATCACTCGGATTGGCATCGGAGCGTGGGCGATAGGCGGCGGAAATTGGGAATTCGCCTGGGGCCCTCAAGACGATACAGAATCGATTGCCGCAATCCAGGCCGGATTGGATCTGGGCATCAATTGGATCGATACAGCGGCGGCGTACGGCCTGGGACATTCGGAAAGTGTAGTGGGCCATGCCGTTCGGGGACTCAGCAGCCGCCCGTATATTTTCACTAAATGCAGCCTGGTCTGGGACAGCTCCGGGACGATATCGCACAATCTGCAAGCCGCCTCCATTCAACGTGAATGTGAGGCTAGCCTGAAACGGCTGGGAATCGGCCCCATCGACCTCTATCAGATTCACTGGCCCGCCTGGAAAGACGCGCCTGAAAGCGCCTCTCTCGGATCGATCGAGGAGGCGGTCAGCGCGATGGCGAAGCTCAAGGAGCAGGGAAAAATCCGTCATATAGGCCTGTCGAATTTCGATGTGCCGCAGATCCAGCGCGCCCAAGCCGTCGCTCCCATTGCTTCTCTTCAGCCACAGTATTCGCTGGTCGCGCCCGAGGCGGGATCGGCGATTCTCCCTTATGCGCTCAATCAGAGAATGGGAGTGATCGTGTACTCTCCGATGGGGTCGGGCTTGTTGACAGGCTCCATGACGCGCGAGCGCATCGCGGCTCTTCCCGAAGACGACTGGCGGAAACACAGCCCGAATTTTCAGGAGCCGCTGCTGTCCCGCAATCTCCAGCTCGTCGGAACGCTGCGCGCCATCGGACGCCGCCACAACGCGTCCCCCGGCGAAGTGGCTATCGCCTGGACTTTGAGAAATCCGGCCGTCACGGGCGCCATAGTGGGTGTCCGGAGCTCCCTACAAGTGAAGGGTATCGCCGGCGGCGCCCGCCTCGAACTAGCGCCGAACGACATCGCGCAGATCGAGGGTCATTTTGTTCGGAAAGCAGCCTGAAAGCGAGGGTAACCGTGAGCGGTGGGGCGGCTGGTGGGATTTGAACCCACGACATCCAGAACCACAATCTGGCGCTACTACCAGCTGAGCTACAGCCGCCGTTGTCTTTCAGTTTAGCTTGAGCCGCACACGATTGCTTATGACAGCGGCAAAGCTTTGGTCGCAGCGAATCGTAGCCGTATATAGTCCGCAACCCAAGTCCCGTCCTTTTCCCGGAGTTGCGGTTCTAGTGCGGCGCGGACCTCTCGTAGATATTCCTGGCGCGCCTCGTGTGGAAGCGCATGTAGAAAACTCTGTGCGAATGTTTCGAGCCAGCCGATGATATCGCCGGGCAGCGGCGTCGGACGCGGGATTAACCCGATCGTGTCGACACGGAACCCCGCCCGTTCCAACCGGGTGGCGTAGTCGCCTGGAGTCGGAAAATACCAGGGAACATGAGCCTCGCCGTCGATCTCGCGCCTGTCCAGGGCTTGTACAAGCGCTGTCCGGACCGTATGCACGCAGCCGTAGCCACCGCATTCGGCGACAAAGCGGCCCCCTGGTTTAAGAGCACGGTAGACCGAGGCGATCATCGAATCGGCGTTCTTGATCCAGTGAAGAACCGCATTGCTGAAAATGGCGTCGAACTCTTCGGTGAACGGAAGAGCTTCCCCGTTCATGACACGCGCATCCAGCTCGAGCTTTCGCGCCGCCTCAATCTGCGCAGCGCTCGAATCGATGCCGACGACTTCACATCCCAGGTCGGCCAGTTTCCTCGTCAGCACCCCGTCTCCGCAGCCAAGGTCGAGGATCCGCTCACCCGGCTTGGGCGCTAACAGTTCCGCGACCGGAGATCCCAGGTCGGAAACAAAGCGAGCGTTGCGCGCGTAGCTTTCGGGGTTCCAGATTTGGGCGGCAGACATGCCTCAAGGATAGCGGCTCGGACGTTCTCAACCCAGCCCTGCCTTCTTCCACAGCGCGTCCACTTTCGCTCGCACCTCGCTCGACATCCGGATCACATCCGGCCACGGCCTAGCGAAGCCCTCCTCTTTCCACTTCCGCGTCGCATCCACGCCCATCTTCGAGCCGTAATTCGGCAGCCGGCTCGAATGGTCCAGCGAATCGATCGGCCCCATGACGAACTGGATGTCGCGCTCGGGGTCGATGTTGTTCAGGACCTTCCAGGCCACTTCCTGCACGTTCTGCACATCCACGTCTTCGTCCACGACCACGATGCACTTGGAGAACATCGCCTGCCCCAAGCCCCAAATCGCGTGCATCACTTTGCGCGCATGGCCCGGATAAGATTTGCGAATGGACACCAGGATCAAATTGTGAAAAATTCCTTCCGCGGGCATGCAAATATCGCGGATTTCGGCCAACTGCAAACGCATCAGCGGAAGGAAAATGCGCTCGATCGCTTTGCCCATGTAGAAATCCTCCATGGGCGGAGGCCCCACGATGGTCGTTGCGTACATCGGCTTGCTGCGGTGAGTCATGCAGGTGATGTGAAACACCGGATAGTCGTCCGCTAGCGAATAAAAGCCGGTGTGGTCTCCGAACGGCCCTTCGTTCCGCAGTTCCCCCAACTCCACATAGCCTTCAAGCACGATCTCCGAGTTGGCGGGCACCTCCAGATCCGACGTTTCGCACTTCACCATCTCCACCGGCTTGCCACGCAGAAAACCCGCGATCATCATCTCATCCAGATCCGGAGGCAGAGGCAGAATCGCCGAATACATGGTCGCCGGATCCGCGCCGATCGCCACGGCGACGTCCATGCGTTTCGCGCCACCCGTGGCCCGCATGCGCCGGTAATGCTCCGCTCCTTGCTTGTGCGTCTGCCAATGCATTCCCGTCGTGCGGCCATCGAAAACCTGAAGGCGATAACACCCGCAATTGCGCTTGCCCGTCTCCGGATTGCGCGAAAACACCATCGGCAGCGTGATGAAGCGCCCCGCATCCTGAGGCCAGCAATGCAGGATCGGTAGCCGATCGAGCGAAAAACCCTCGCGCTGGACGTTTTCCTTGCACGGGCCATCCGAAACCGTTTTGGGAAAAATAGACGCGAGATCCGCCAGCTTCGGCAGCATCTTGAGCTTTGCGAGCATCCCTTCCGGCTTTCTCATCGCGATCAATTCCGCGATCCGCCCCGCCACTTCCTCTGGCGTCGCCTCCAGCGCCAGCTCCATCCTCCGCTCGTTGGCGAAGGCGTTGATCAGAACCGGAACGTCCGATCCTTTCGGCTTTTCAAACAGAAAGGCCGGCCCGCCGTTCTTCACCGAGCGGTCCGCGAATTCCGTAATCTCCAAATACGGATCCACCTCGAAGGAGATGCGCCTTAGCTCCCGGTTCTTCTCTAGGGCTCGGATGAAATCGCGAAGGTCGGTATAGGCCATGGTTTAACTGACGACTGACAACTGAGAACTGATAACTTCTGAGTATGACAAACAGGACCGCTTTTGTTACCGGCGCGAGCCGCGGCATCGGCTTCGCCTGCGCGCGCGCGCTGGCCGGCACCGGTTGCCGCGTCGTGCTCGCCGCCCGCGACGCCGCCAAGCTCGAGCAAGCCACCTCCGAAATCCCCAACTCCTCCTGGGTCGAGCTTGACCTCGCCTCTGCAGACTCCATCGAACAAGCCTTCGCCAAGGCAGGAAAAATAGACATCCTGGTCAACAACGCCGCGGTGACCAAAGACGGCCTTGCTTTGCGCATGAAGAAGGAAGCCTGGAACGAAGTGCTCGCCACGAATCTCACAGGAGCCTTCCTCGCCATCCAGCAGGTCTTGCACGGAATGCTCCGCGAGCGCTGGGGACGAATCGTTAATATCTCCTCCGTCGTCGCCGAAGTCGGCAATCCGGGCCAGGCCAACTATGTCGCGTCCAAAGCAGGTTTGATCGGTCTCACCAAATCGCTGGCGCAAGAACTGGCCAGCCGCAACATCACCATCAACGCCGTCGCTCCCGGTTTCATCGAGACCGACATGACCGCCTCACTACCTCAGAAACTGAAAGACGGCATGCTGAGCCGTATCCCGCTCAAGCGCTTCGGCAAAGCTGAAGAAGTGGCGGCCGCTGTCAAATTCTTGGCAAGCGAAGACGCTGCCTACATCACCGGCCAGGTCCTCCGCGTCAACGGCGGAATGTATATGTAGTCTCCACGAAAAAAAAAAACTTTAGTGGCGGTGTTTTCTTGGGCTTTGCGCTTCTACTTGTGAAGCGGTAACACCTAATCCTGTTCGTCATTAGTTGGAGGCCAATTTGAAAACTCTATCCGCCCGAAGTGTGCTCCTTTTCTTGATGGCTTCGAGCCTTCTCCATGCAGCGCTTTCCGTGAAGCCCCCGTCCGCAACAATCTGCCCCGGCGAGACCATTACGTTCTCAACCGGCAACAAGAACACTACCTGGAGCATCTCGCCCACTCCCAGCAGTGGGATTAGCCTGGATGCAAATACGGGCAAGCTACAGGTGGACAGCGAAGTGGAGGCCCAGCAGGCCTTCATCGTTACCGGGTCCGCTAGCGGTGATAGCGGCGAGGCGGCGCTTGTCGTCACGAAGGACGGCTGTAGCGACAACGAAGCCCGCGCTGTGATTGGCTTCGAGCAGGCAGGGGCAAGCGCCACGCAGGCGGAGCAAAAGTTCTTCTTCGATTTCCTTATCGACCGCGAACTCAAGTGGAAATCCGTGTCCCTCTGGGGCAACGTACGCGTGTCCAGCTACCCCCAGCAGATCTCAACGCCGCTCGCACAGTTCGACATCGCCAGCGCAGTAGGTCAGCTTCCGGTCAATAAGCTGGCGGAGACCGCCTCGTTTTTGACTGGCTTTGACATCCACCTCAAACGGCTCACATTTCCCGTCCGGGCAGGAACGCGGCGCCTCGGCTTCATAGGGTCATTCGGCGCAACCGGCCCTTTTACTCCGGAGGGTCGGGTCGCGCTGTTCGCTGTCCCGAATTCTTCCTCGCAGCAATATAGCCCCTTCACTGCTCAGTTCCCGCAGGCCAAGGGATCGACGTATGTAGGATTTGTTCCTCCAGACCGGAACCAGTTCTACCGCCAGTGGAGCACAGGGGTGCGCGTGACAACGATGTACCGCGAGCACCTGGGCTTCACTTCACCATCGGCAACATATACCGCCACGATCGGGCAGGACGAGGCGGTTACGGCTGGCCGCCTCCATGGCGCTGTACTGAAATTCGACGTGTTCTATCCGATGCCCGTAAAGTTCACCGCCTACCGGTTTCTATACCTGTTTGGAACCGCGGCCTTGCAGGTAAAAAGAGCACACAATGAGACGCCTTTCGTCCTGCAACCAGCTCCTTCCGATGTCCACGGCTACGACTCCTCCGTTGCGATCATTTCGTCGCCGAGCAATCGGGACACATATCGGATCGGCGTAGGGCTCGATGCGGTTGGCGTTGTCTGCACGATCTGGGCGAGTAAGTGTAGCTAGGAGCCGCCGAAACCACTGGACCTTTCTCCGTTCATTGGAGGACCGCATGGCGAAGAACATCGTTCTGCTTTCCGACGGCACCGGCAATAGCGCGGCAAAGCTGTTCATGACCAACGTCTGGCGATTCTATCAGGCCCTAGATCTATCGCGCCCTGAGAGAAACAAATCGCGTTCTGCAACGACGGCGTGGGGACGTCCTCCTTCAAACCGTTGGCCATATTGGGAGGCGCGTTCGGCTGGGGGCTGAAGCGCAACATCATCGACATCTACGCCTTCCTGTGCCGGAATTATGAGCCGGGCGATCGAATCTACTGCTTCGGATTCAGCCGCGGAGCCTTTACAGTGCGAGTGCTGGCCGGGCTCATTCACCATGAGGGCTTGGTCCGCGCGAGCAGCGAATCAGAGCGTCGCCGTCTGGCGACGGCGGCATACCGCAAGTTTCGCGGTGACCACTTCCATTCCGTCCTCCGCCTCGAACAAGTTGGAAGGCGCCTGCGCGATGCGTTCGTCGATGGACGGACCTACCGGAGAAGCCGTCAACAGCAGATTAGGCCTGGCATCCATTTCCTCGGGCTTTGGGACACGGTCGCTGCATATGGCCTGCCCATTGATGAACTCACGCGGGCATGGAGCTGGATATTTCCCTTGTCTGTACCTGACCGTGAGCCGCTGCCGGACGTCCGGATCTGCCATGCGGTTGCGATTGACGACGAGCGAAATACGTTTCATCCCGTTCTCTTCAACGAAGCGAAACTGCGCGGCGGCAACGCCGCTTCAAAGAACATCCATCAGGAAAGAGTGGTTCGCGGGTATGCACTCCAATGTCGGCTACCCGGACGACGGCTTATCATACGTCACGCTCGACTGGATGATGCAGCAAGCCGAAGCAAAGCCGCAACACCCCGGACTGATCTTTAAAGCAGAGGACCGCGATGCGGCGCATGCCGGCGCAGTTGCCTTGGACAAACTCTATGATTCGAG
>DASQJB010000550.1:0-2993 GCA_035631295.1 Bryobacteraceae bacterium
CATCCAGGAAGGCGGCAAGCTTTCCACCAACAGCCTCTATGCGGCTGTCGGCCAAGTCGCCAGCTGCCGCGGTGCCGACCGCGCCAAGGTGGCGGGACGTTTTCTGGGTGACTTCCTGCGCTATCACCGCGACATGCGCCGGCTCGAGACGCTGAACTCGGTTCTCGACAGCATTAACCTGATCGGTAACGCCAAGCTACGCGAACTCTCGTCGGTGAACGGCACCCTGTACGAATTTCTTCTCACCGAAGAGCAGAAGCCCGCGGAAGAACGCACGCTCGGTCACGTCATCATCAAGGCCGACATCCGCGATTCGTCGCGGCTCACTCGTTCTCTCATAGACTCCGGGTTGAACCCTGCGTCCTACTTCAGCCTGAACTTTTACGAACCCGTCAACAAGCTGCTGCCCAAGTACGGCGCGAGCAAGGTTTTCATCGAGGGCGACGCAATCATCCTTGCTTTGCACGAAAAAGAAGGACAGCCTGCGATGGCCATGAGCCGGGCCTGTGTGCTGGCTCGCGAGATGGTCGAGATCGTACGCGGTTACAACGAGCTGGTTACAAAGGCTGGGCTTCCACCGCTCGAACTTGGCGTTGGCATCTCGTACCAGGAAGCTGCGCCTCTCTACCTCATGGACGGCGAAAAGCGCATCATGATCTCCGAAGCGCTGAACGAAAGCGATCGCCTCTCATCGTGCAACAAGCGTGCGCGCAAGGCGATGGAGCCTCTGGGCAGTCCCTTCCACGTTTACGCGTTTCAAACCGTCAGCGACACCGATGCGGGCGAAGCCGCGGAAGACTTCGTCATGTCATTTAATCTGGGTGGGATTCGTATGAGTCCCGCGGCTTTTGCGAAGCTGCGCAGCGAGATCTCGCTCGACTCCATTGAGATGGATCTGCCGGAGTTGTGGGGCAACGAAGGGTTCAAACTTTACGGCGCGTTGGTCGCGATGGATAACGGCATCGTCCGCAAGATCGTTCTGCGCGAAAGCCGCGTCGCGCAAATCGATCTCCGCAACTTTACCCTGCAGAAGTGGACGGAAAAGCTCTACTACGAAGTCTGCACCGATCCCGCCATCTACGGCGAACTCGAAGGCGAGAAAGCCGCCGTAGCCGCCCGCAACTGAATATGGCGCCGGCGTCCCGGCGATATAGCCAAGTGGGGACAAGCACCCTCGCCTGTCCGGCGGAGGAAGCTTCCGCTGCGAGTTGTAGCGCCGGTAGGCTGCCCTGAGCGCGATCGCGAAGGGTCCCGCCGGTTCCCCCTCCGACGACAAGCAGCACTGGAGAGACGCGCGTCCCGCCCGTCAAACGAGATGCGCGAAACTACTTGGTCCTTTGCTCTGGCGACTGCACGCGCACATCCGCCGACTTCACGCTGAACTTCCGCGCCGGCGTGCACTTCACCTTGCGCACCAGGTGCGTCGCGTCTGAGTCTTTGTCGTCCCGCGCCATGATGTAACTGCGCATCGTAAAGCACGAGTAGTCGTCTCCGAGGGTGGTCTCGTGCGAGACATCTGCTGAAGGCAACTGCATCACTAAGTCGCCTTCGTGCTCCACCAGCGGTTGTGACGCCACCAGCGGATAATCACGTAATTGACCGATGTCCACCTTAGGCTTATGGGGCGAGACCGCGACGTGACTGGAATCGGCCTTTTCAATTTCAATGAGTGTAGTGCTCGACGTCTGAGCATAGCTCGCAGCGGGCGCTGCGAAGAAAACAATCAGAACGAACAGCAGAAGAGCTAGGAGGCCGGTGAGTCTCATAGGACACCTCCATCACGAAATTATGAACGCTCGTCAATCCGAAGGCAAGGACAGGAACTACGCTCTTGAGGAGTGTGTTACTTACGAAGGTATTGGTAACAATCAGACCCCAGTACTCGCAGCCGAACACCGAAGGCCGGTAGCCGAAAACCGGCTCTTAAGCCCTAACACCTGACACCTGACAGCTGTTTTTTTAAAACTGCTTGCGTCGCAAGATTGGTTTGAAGGGAATCATGACGATGGCTTCCACGTCGACGTTGGCGCCATTTTTCGTCGCCGGAAGAAAGTGCCAGTGCGAAAGAGCATCGGCGGCGTAGTGTCCGAGTCGGACATCTGGATCCTGCACGACGTGAATGTCGCCAACCGATCCGTCCGCGCGGATGATCGCCCGCAGCGTCACCATGCCTGCGACGTTTTCTTCCATGAGCTGAATCGGGTATGCCGGATCAACTTTGTGCTCAGCGATCGGCGCGCTCAGGTCGCCCGGCTTGTCGGCGCTATCTCTCAGCTCCGCGAACCGGATCACCCAGCTTCCACCCGCGGAGTTGAGGTTCGGCATGTTCAGCGTCATCGAGTAGAGCTTGCGCCCGCCGAATACTTTGAGTTCCAGTGGGGTGGGATTGTCCACGAGCTCGACGCGCGGCCCGTGCGCTCTTGGCACCGGCGCCGCCGAAGCAATCTCCCGTGGAGGGTCGGATGAGTTCGACGCGTGCGGATCAGGCGTATTGCCAACGATAGTCCCGCCACCCGGACCTGGAGTACCCGCCATTGCCGATGTGGCTGCGTGGTCGGGTGCCCCCACATGCAATCCTGGAGGAGCTCCGCTCAGCGCGCTCGATCCACCGCCCGTTCCGTTTCCGTTTCCGGAGAAACCACCAGTCGCGGAGGTGCTGTTGCCGCGGACGTTCGGTGTTCCGGGTGCGTCCGGCTTTCCGTCCGGTCCGGCTGCGAAGGTTCCGCGCCGGTTGCCCTGCGGCGGCGTGGGCGGCGGAGCTACCGACGGATTGACGCTTAACGCAATGAGTCGGCCGCTGCCTTCACTCGACCGCGGGCCCTGCACCGATGGCGGAGGCGGCACTACTTGCGAATCCGCTTCCCCGAAGCCGGCCTGCATGTGGCCGCCGCGCGCAGGCTTCCCGCTTCCGCCCGTTGTGCCACTCGCATCCAGCGATGGTGGTGGCGGGACGACCGCCTTCGCGCCACCGCCAAGATTGTTGAAGCTGCGCT
>DASQJB010000551.1:0-9036 GCA_035631295.1 Bryobacteraceae bacterium
CGGGCCGGCGGGAATCTCTGGAGCGTTTCAAAGCGGCGGTCCAGTTCCTGACGCTGCTCCGGACTGAGCTGGTCTAAACGCTCAAGCTGCTTCTGTATTTGCTGACGCCGCTCGGGGGGCAGATTCTCCAGCGCCTTTTCACGCTGCTCCGGGGTCATCTTCTGGAGCTGCTCGATCTGCTTGCCGGGAATCGACTGGGGAGTTTGTTTTTGTTTGGGCGGTTTGGCAGCCCCTGATCCAGCCTGAGCAACCTTGGCCGGGGCGCGCGGCGCAGCCTTGTCTTTTCCTTGCGCCCAGGCCGGATTTACGGCGGCAAGCGTGAATGCAATTCCGCAGATGAGAGCCGCGCGCATGGAAGTGAAGAATGGGCGTTACTTGGGCGCCTTACAGACGGCTAGACGAGGTTTGACCGACGGGGGTTAACATGTCCATATCGTCCAGGGCCTGTTGCACCTGCTGCAAATCGATTGCCGTGGGAGACTGCGGCCGGGCCGGCGTGGACCGCATCTCCGGCATTCGCACCACCACCAGTGCGAGCATCGCGGCAGCAGCGAGGATGGGGACCAGAGGCTTCGCCAGCACCTGCCGCCACCAAGGCCGGCCGGCTTCCGCGGCGATCCGTCCGTAGAGCCTCGCGTCGAAATCAGGCGAGACCTGCACCGGCCTCCATTCGTCCAACGCTTCCCAAACCATGCGGTGAGCATCCACGCGCTCCCGGCACGCGGCGCATTCTTGAAAGTGCGCTTCCCACTCGGCGCATCGAATCGCGTCGAGTTTCCCGGCGCAGTAGTCCATCAGGATCTCCGCGCTGCTTCGGTCATTTCGTATGCAATTCATTTTTCCCTCGTCGTTAAGAGTGCAGCGCCTAGCTGTAGGCTGTAAGCTTTAGGCTCATAGCTAACAGCTTCACGCCATATGCGCCAGGCGCAGACGCAACGCCTCGTACGCCCGGAACAGCAGCGATTTCACAGCGGATTCCGAGCACCGTAACGCGCCCGAGATCTGAGCGTATTCCAGCCCTTCATATTTGTGCATGAGCACGGCGGCTCGCTGTTTTTCCGGCAAGGCCTCGATCGCCCGCCGGATTTCCATTACTCTCACGTCTCTAAGCAACTTCTGCTCCACGGTCGGTTGCCGGTCTGGCATCTGGCGCGCAATTCCTTCTATCAGTTCCCCGTTGAGACTTTCCTGTCTTTTCCATTTCTTGTTGTCGCGGACGGCGTTCAGCGCCAAATGCGTGGCAATCCGGAACAGCCAGGTGGTGAACTTGGCGGTCGGCTCGTAGGTTTGGCGGCTGCGATAAACCCGCAGAAAAACCTCCTGCGCCAGTTCCTCCGCGACGGCCCTATTCTCCACCATTCGCTGCATAAAGTTCACCACCGGACCGCGATGCTTCTCCAGCAGCAGCGCGAAGCTGGTATCGTCTCCCTCGCGGACACGCAACATCAATTCGGCGTCGCGTTCCAGGGCGGCAACTGCCTCCATATGATTCTTAACCCCGGAAACATGCGGAGGTTGCGCCATATCGCCCATGGGAGGCAGCCCTTATTCGCTCTTGAGTGACCGCTCCATCAAGTCACGGATCGCTTCGGCAGGACTCTTGGATGCATGCAACACCGCGTGCATCTGTTCAATAATCGGCAGCTCTACCCGGAACCTCTCGCCGAGCGCCATGGCGGCATCGCAGGTTTCCACGCCTTCCGCCACCATTTTCATGGAACTCACTATATCGCCCAATTTCCGGCCCTTTGCCAACTCCAACCCCACCATGCGGTTACGGCTCAGATCTCCACTGCAGGTGAGCACCAAATCGCCCAAGCCGGCCAGTCCCGCCAGCGTCTTCGGCTGCGCCCCCATGGCGATGGCCAAGCGCGTGATTTCGGCAAGCCCGCGTGTGATCAAAGCTGCCAGCGTATTGTTTCCCAGGCCGAGTCCTTTGCAAACTCCCGCGGCGATCGCCACCACGTTTTTGAGAGCCGCTCCTACTTCGACGCCGAGCGGGTCGGAATTCGTATAGAGCCGCAACGTCGGGCCGGAGAAAGCCTGCTGGACGCGTTGCGCCACGGCCTGATCCTCCGAGGCGATGACTACAGCCGCCGGCTCTCCCCGCGCCACCTCTCGTGCAAACGTCGGACCGGAAAGCACAGCCAAAGGCGCCTGGGCGGAAACCGTCTCCCGCACCACCTCGGACATCCGCAATAGCGACGTTCTCTCCAAGCCCTTCGTTGCCGTCACGAGGATCGCCGAGTGATTCAGGTGCGGGCGCATTTCCGAATAAAGCCTGCGCGCGTGATGCGACGGCATCACGCCCAGAACGATGTCCGCGTCCTCCAGCGCCCATGGAATGGCCGTGCCTATGCAGACGTTGTCCGGCACCCGCAGCCCCGCTAGATAGACGTCGTTTTCGCGCGTCGCCGCGATGCGCGCCGCCAGTTCCGGTTCGTAAACCCACAGCCGGATGCGCTCAAAGCGCGGCGATAGAACAATCGCGAGCGCCGTTCCCCAGCCGCCCGCGCCGACAATCGCGAGGATCACTCTGCATCTCTCCAGCGGAATGGGTATTCCGTACCGGCTCGAAGACGTTGCAGATTCGATTTGTGCCGCCAGACGATGAACGCGGATGCGATCACCGAGTGCAGCAGCACCTCGTGCCCCGGATGCGAGATCAACCAGACGCCCAGAGGAAAGGCGCCCACAGCGATAATCGAGCCTGCCGAGATATACCCGGTTCCGGCCACCACCACGATGAAAACCAGTAGCGACGCCAACAACGGGATGGGCGCGATGTAAAGGAACGCGCCAATAAACGTCGCCACCGCCTTTCCACCTTTAAATCCCAGAAACACGGGGTAGGAGTGACCCGCGATTGCGGCTAGCGCCGCGGCGCTGGTCCACATCGCCGAATCGTTGGTAAGCCGGGCCGCGATCCAGACCGCAAGAAATCCTTTGCCGATATCCAGAAGCAGCGTCGCGACGCCCAATCCCCGGTTGGTGGTCCGCAGCACGTTTGTCGCGCCAATGTTGCGGCTGCCGGAGGCGCGCACGTCTTTGCCCGCTCCGATTTTCACCAACAAATACCCAAAAGGGATGGCGCCCAACAGGTAAGCGATAGCTAGCGAAGCAATTTCCTTCATGATGTTAATTCGACGAGCGGAACCTCCTGGAGCTTTGTGTACTTTCCGCCCGCCGACAGGTACAAAACGAACGATGCCGCTTGGAACGATCCGAAGTCGTGATGGGAGGAGTCTTGCTCTTGCTCTTCCAGCACCTTCCGCAATTTATCCAAGGGAACGGGATCTCGACGCCGGGCCAGCGTCAGGTGCGGATGGAACCCGCGCTCTTCCACGGACACGCCCAGCGGCGTAAGCTGCCGCTCCGTGTCCTCGGCCAGCTTTTGCAAAGAAGCGCCGCCTTCGATTCCGGCCCAGAATACCCTCGGATTCTTTGCGTTCGGAAACCAGCCTAGCCCCCTCACCGCCACTTCCACAGGGCCCGGCCTCGGCACTAGGGCCAATGCGCTCTTCAACTCTCCAAGCCGTTCCTCCGGCCACTCTCCGATGAATTTTGTGGTCACGTGTAAATTGTCCGCAGGGCTCCAGCTTAGCTTCGCCGTGGGCCGCAACCGATCGACGAACGCGCGCAGCCGCGCTTTAATCTCCGAGGGAATATCTATGGCGACAAACAAGCGCACGGTCCAAGCGTCCGAACAAGTATTGTAAACTGGCTGTACATCGCGTCCGTAGGACGCGTGGATTGAAACCGATGAAAAAGCTCAGCCTGCTCTTGCTCTCCGCCTCGCTCGCCGCTTGGGCCGCCGATTTCTGGCAAACCAAGTCCTTCACCGCTTGGGATCAGAAAGAGGTGCAAAAGATCCTTACCGATTCGCCTTGGGCGAAGAAGGTTTCGGTCGACATGCCCGTCGGCGGAGGCGCCGCTGGGAATGCGGGCGGTGGCGGCGGCAGCCGTAGCGGGCGCGGCGGCGGGGCCGCGGGCGGCAATAACGATCCTGGCATTTCCGGCGGCGGCGCCCCTGGCATTGCGGAAACCGCAGGCGCCGGCGGCCGCGGAGGCGGCGGATTCGGCGGCGGTGGAGGAGGCGACGCCCCTGCTGCGGTTGCGGCGCCTGCCCTGCCTCTGCTGGTCACGTGCCGCTCCGCTCTGCCTGTTCGTCAGGCCCTGGCCAAAGTGAAATACGGCGCCGAAGCCGCGACGTCGCCGGACGCCAAGAAACTGGTGGAAGATCCGCAACAGTATTACATCATTTCCGTGGCAGGCCTCCCCGGCTATCTTCAGCCCCGCGACGATGAAGCCAAACAGGCCTTGATCAAACAAAGCTCCCTCAGCGCCAAAGGCAAGGATTCGCTCGCGCCGGTCGACATTCAATTCGGTCCCGACGGCCGCAATCTCGACGCCTATTTCATCTTCCCGCGCATGGTTCAGTTCGGCGCCGAAGATAAAGAGATCGAATTCGCGGCTAAAGCAGGCGGGCTCACGATCAAACAAAAGTTTAATCTCAAGAACATGGTGATCAACGGCAAGCTTGAGCTGTAAAACGCTGGAGCGTTCGTTTTACGTGCGCCCCACCGTGGAAGTGGCGCGCGCGCTGCTAGGCAAAATCCTGATTCACGGCTCGGCGCAGGCGAGGATTGTGGAAACCGAGGCTTATCTCGGCCTCGCCGACGCCGCCGCCCACGCCTCGCGCGGCCGAACGCCGCGAACGGAAGTGATCTTCGGCCCTCCGGGCCATGCCTACGTCTACCTAATCTACGGCATGTATGAATGCTTGAATGTCGTCGCCGAGCCGGAGGGGCAGGCCGGCTGCGTTCTCATCCGCTCTCTAGAGCCGCTGAAAGGCATTGAATCGATGCGCCGGCGGCGGCGCGGGATCGACCGCATCGAACAACTCGCGAACGGCCCAGGCAAGTTGACTCTCGCTATGGGCATCACACGGAGACACAATGGCGTGGACTTGACGCGCGGCCCGATCACCGTTTGTAGCGGCTGCGAAAACCGGTTCGAAATCGGCGTCTCGCGGCGGATCGGCATCACCAAGAATCCGGATCTTCCCCTGCGTTTCTTTATCGCCGACAGTCCGTTTGTCAGCAGATAGCCCACTCCTGCTCAGAGCCCTTCTAGCGTAAGCGGGACCGGCTGACGGCCGTCGATATAGACCACGCCGAACTCCCGTGCGAGCGCCGCCTGCTTTTCGAGTACAACAGCTATCGGCTTTTAGCTGTCAGCTATCAGCTGTCAGCTTTACTGTTTGGCGGTCTGGATTCCACGCTCCGTATAGACTTGGCCATCCGGGAGCGTCACAGAGACGAACTGGCCGCCTGGGTCGCCGGTCACCAGCGGGCGGATGATGATGCTGACTTTATCGCCTGGCTTCAGTAGCGTCGATTTCCAGCCGGCGCGCGCCAGAATCCCCGGCGCCGTCATTTCCACGTTCCACACCATCACTTCGCCCTTGTCGTTCGGCGCCTCAATCTCAATCCAGGAATGCGGATTGGCCCATTTGAACTGCCGCACCGTCCCGTTGAGCGTCACGGTTTTGGTCCGGTCGAAGCCCGTCATTGAATGGTGGGCGTATGCCGCCAACGAGCCAATCGCCAGAGCGCAAATCAAAAGGAAGGATTTCATAGGTCTCCTAGCGCACATTCAGGTTGGACTTCGTGCTCAGCATGTGCTCGTTCAAATCCGGCAGGCATGAGGCTTCGGTGATGTCCTGGTCGTCGATGCGCCTGAACTTCTTGGTCATTTTCCACTCGCCCTCCCAGCTCTTTGGATCGCTGAGAGTGTACTCAATCGATAGCGTCTTGCCGGCATCGATCATCTTGACGCGCTCCACGATATGCAGTGCGTCGGTGGCCGGAATTCCGTTGTCGACCCAATGATGATCGTCCACGAAGCTGGTTGTGTCGATCACCAGCGAGTCGTTCTCCCAATGACCGATCGATTCGCCATTGAAGCTGCGCACCACGACGTCCGGGTCGGTGTGTTTGCGCCCGTCGAGATAAATAAATCGCGCGCTGTTCATGAATCCGCTGATCATATAGACGGAGGTGGGAAGCTGAACCATGGCGATGGGCCAAACGCGGGTCATGATGATCGGCATCCCCGCCGGCCAGCATGCGCCTATATCGTCGTGGTAGACCTTGCCTTCCTTGGCCGCCTTTTGGGCCGCGTCGTAATGTCCCTGCGCAAATGGAGTCAGCTTGAAGCCGGGCGGAGGAGAAAATCGAAAGCCGTTGTCGGGCCCTCCGCTGTGCTGCCATGTTCCGGTTAAATCGAACGGCGGCTTCGGACGCTGCTTGGCCAGGTTTGCCGGCGCCAACGCTCCCGGCTGAACGCCACCCGGCGTCTGCGCGGCCACGCACGCGGCCGCTGCGAATGCGATCCAAAAGGTCTTCTTCATTTCATTTATCCTTCAGCCTGAGCCGGACCACGCCCTTCTCGTCCACGTACTCGCGGTTATTGTCGCAGATAAACTCGACCATTTCGTAATCCGGCGCCATCCGCTTGTACGCCAGCGTGTACGTCACGGGCTTGTCAAGCGTCATGGGATCCGTGATTGTGATCTGGTCGTGCAGAATCTCCGGCGAAAGCAGCCTGATGCGCTCGGCGATCCGCATCTGCTCGCTATGCGGCATTCCCCGGTAGCCTCCCACTGTCGGCTTGATTCCCAGCGTATCCACCACGAGCGCGTCGCCCTCCCAATGACCCACCGACCGTCCATAATAGCCCGGGGCAACTTCGTCGAGCTTAGCTTGCGGCCGGTCCAAATACACCCGCCTGACCTCGCTAAACGCCTCGGAAACGATCGTGACCTGCTTGGGCGTTTGAATGATTTCGATGGGATAGAGCGCCACCTGCATCATGGTTGGCATTCCATAGGGAATGCATTGAGCGCTCGAGTTGGCCAATTGCTCGCCGCGCTGATTGGCCTCCGCTTCCGCCGCCCGCCGCGTTTCATACGGTTTGGCGTACTGGGGTTTTAAAACCAGCGGACTCGCCGCCGGCGGCGCGAACTTTGCGTCGGCCCCGCGGCCTCCCCGGTACGGCCCCCAAATTCCGCTTAAATCCGCCTGCGTTGAGGATTGCGCGCCCGCCGGCATGGACATTACAAGCAAGCTCAAACATCCAAGAGTCTGGAGATTCATATGTTGTCTACTGCCGCGCGGGACCATTCGTCACCACCCGTCCATCCGGCAGCGTCGCCTGAGAGAGAAAGCCTCCAGCCTGTCCATTCTTCAACGGATTGATCACCAGCGTCGTCTTGTCGCCCTTTTTCAGGCTGTTGAACTTCCAGCCGCTCTGCAACAAAATGCTGGGACTGCCAAGCTCGATGCTCCAGTGCTTCACCGCGCCCGTTTCATCCGGCGCGTCGACCTCGATGTAACAGTGCGGATTGGTCCATTCAAACGACGTGACTGTCCCCGCGAGGGTGATGCGCTTGGCCATGTCGAACATCGTGAAGGAGTGATGAGCCAGGACCGGGGCCGCCGCAACCAGCGCCCCGGCAAGCAAAGACAACGCCGCGCTTCGGTTCATTTCAGCTAATGATAATTTCTTCGAACGGCGGTTGTCAAAGGCCCTGTCAGGCTATCAGCCATTAGCGATCAGCGATGAGCTATCAGGTTTCAGCCATCGCCTCAGACTTAGCGGCAAACGGGTTCGTTTCGGTGGGCTCCTCAGATCGTGGAGGCAGAGCTACGCTGGCGGCAAGAGCAGGCGAACGAGGGTGTGATTGGAAATCTGTGTGAATTTACTTTGAACTTGACAAATTCAAGAATTTCTCTTGTACCGGGAGCAAAAAAGAGTTATAGTCGCTTTGATCCACGCCCCCAAGAGACCTATCTCATCAAGAAATGTAAAGCAGCTCTGTTCGGGGAATTGAGATTTGACGGAGCTGAGAGCCGGAAAGTGTTCTGGCTTCCACCCGCCTACTTTTATAACAATTGCGCAAATAAACAGTCAGTACTCGGAAGTCGGCCTGCGGCATTTTGATAAATGCTGCTCCGGCTTGCTGCCGAGCATCCGATGAAACCCACGTGGTTGGGGTGAGCAGACAAAGGAGATCGTATGTCCCTCAGAATCGCACAAAGGTTTTTTGGGTCACTGCTGAGCGCTGGTCTGCTTGTGGGGATCTGCCAGCCAGGTACGGTTACCCTTTTTGCACAATATGTACCGGTCGGCCCGCCTGTGGCTGTGAACGTCGGAAACCTGTCCGACCCGGCGCCCGAGCGCCATCCTGCCTCTCCCCGCCCCAGCCCAAGATCCCGCCGTGCAACTGGGCCGAGGCTACGAAGGCGTCACCTTCCTTGCCTCGAACTGCGGTTGTTTACCGCCCGATACCAATGCGGCCGTCGGCAACAGCTTTGTCGTCGAAACGGTCAATCTTCAGCTTCGCGTTTTCGACAAGGCCACAGGTACGCACCTGCTCGATGAACCGCTCTCCATACTCTTTGGCGCGCCCACTGGTGGCGATCCGTACGTGCTGTATGATGACCTCGCCGACCGCTGGTACGTTTCGGCGTTTGACACCAGCGACACTGGGCTGTTCCTGGCGGTGTCGTCGGATGGCAACCCGCTCCACGCATTCCATACATTCCATTTCGCGAATCTCAGTTCTCTGGAGTCGGACTACGAAAAGCCCGGCTTTAACAAGGATGCGATCTTTATCTCGTATAACGACTTTCCCAGCGCCGCCGCTACGATCCTCTCGATCGATAAGGCGGCCGCGTTATCGGGAACTCTGATCTTTTTCAAATCGGTGCCGGCGTTCCAGTTCCGAGCGATGCCGCCCGCCCAGATGCACGGCGATACCACAGGTGGCGTGGAGTGGTTCGTATCGACCGACGGGACTGATGCAAGCGGCCATATTATGCGCGTGACGCGCATGACTAACTATCTCACCAACGCGCCGCAGTTCACGTACACAGGGTTGCCAGTCGAGCCGTATAGAAACGCCCCAAGAGCTGATCAGCCGGGCGGCTCCGTCACTACCTTTCCCAATACGACAACCACCCAAGTCCA
>DASQJB010000552.1:0-4081 GCA_035631295.1 Bryobacteraceae bacterium
GTCACTGAAACTCTGAATGGATTGGAAAAGAGTATCGGTTTTTCCGCAGTAAATATAGAACAGTTTCAGTTTTTTGTTCGTAGCGGCGGGATCGACTAGGGCTTCCTTGAAATCCTGTTCGGCGGCCTGGTTGAAGACTACAGGGCTGAAAGCGCCGATGTAATGGAACGTGTCCAGATGTGTGAGCCCAACCTCCAGCGTCTGATTGCCCCCATAGAGAGACCCGCGATGGCGGGTCGTCGGCGCGAGCGGAAATGCGGTAGTTCTTTTCGGCGAAGGGGATGACATCTTCGACAACGTCGTTCGGGAACACCACGCCTTCGGACTGCGATGTAGCTACCGGCGCGAGACCGAGTCTGGCGGCCGGTCCGGGGCGGCCGTAGGGCATCACGACCACCATGGGCTTGGCTTTGCCTCCGGCGATCACGCTATCCAGGATCAGGTTTGCGCGGCCCTCGGCGAACCAGCTCGACTCCTCTCCTCCGGCGCCATGCATCAAATATAGAGCCGGATATCTCGTGGTGGTCGATTCATAGCCGGGCGGCGTGTAAATGTAAATCATCCGGGGAGTCTCGAATTTCTTCGAAGTGTAGTACTGGATATGTACGGCGCCGTGGGGCACAGGCTGAATGTCCCAGGGCTGGGGCTTATCGGCTCGTACCTCGAACATGGAGGAGCCGGAGCTGCGATCGGCTGCGCCGATCATAGGATTCGCCGGATCGACGACACGGACGCCGTTCACGGTAAAGGCGTAGTTGTAGAGCGCGGGCCGAAGCGCGGCGGATGTCACGATCCAGGCGCCATCGGCCGACTTGGTCATGCTGAGCGGGGTTTGGGTGAAGTCGCCGGAAACACTTACGATGGTGGCGTCGGGCGCGCGCAAGGTAAACGTGACAGTGCGGTCGGGGTTCACTCTATATCCGGGCGGAGGGGGAGCGGGGCGTGCGGCCCGGCCGGCGGGAGCCTGCGCGTGGGCGGCGGCGAGAGCGAGGCAAAGCACCAGGGTCGTGCGCATGCCGAGGATTCTATCACCGCTAGCAACGTCGCCAAGCCTGCCAGTCACAATGAGGCGGCCAAATGCGATTCGCAGCGCGCGGTCCCTTGAACGACGGTCACTGAGTGCGGCTAATTCTTGGGACCCGCGTCCTTATTTAGCGCGCCCGGCTCGCGAATTCGTTTGGTGAACGACGACTCTTCGGAATAGACGCAGTACCCCTGGCGAATTTCAGCACGCGGCCGTAATTTGAGCACCCGGGGCAAAGCGATCCACGGTTTGGTGTACGCCTGGGGGTCTTCAATCTTCAGGGTGAAGTTTATGGTGTCGCGATCCACCCGCTGGTAGCGTTCTTCCAGGTGCATGGCCTCGCTGTGAGGATACCCGGCCGCGCCCAGCCAAGGGCGATCGTCATAGCCCGTGGACTCGACCACAAACGTGGTATCGTCCACCCACTTGCCTCTCGAATATCCGTACCACAACGGATCCGGATCGCTAGGAAAGGCGCGGCCGTCCGTCCATATTTCGCGGACCACGTGATCGCGCTCAAACATTTGCAGCACGCGATTGGAGATCTGGGCGAATTCGAAAGGCGCGGGAAAATACAGAATCCGTGGAAAGCCCATGGGATCGCATTGCAGAATGGGATCGTTTCCGCCAGGCGCGGCCCGCTTTCCATAGCCAGGTTTTTCGAGGTCGTAGCGCGCTTTCGCCCAGGCGGTCATGGGAGGAATTTCGCCGCCTGGCGATTGCTTATCATCGGGGGAAGTCTCGCGAGCCGCCTGCATGCCCCAGACGCCCGACAAATCGCGCTTTGGCGCCGGCGGAGCTTGAGCGCTGGCCGCGGCCCACGCGAACGAAATCAGCACGAACGGAACCGCTGGGTTAAGGAAACGCATTCGCATAGCAGTTAGGGAAGAGTCTTATCGGTGAAGTCCAATTCGCGCCCATCCGAGAAGATGACTTTCGTTCCGGGGTCTCCCGAGCCCGCATACGCAACCGGCTGGCCATTCTTGGCGGGACAAAGGATAATCGTGATCTCGTCGCCCGCTTTGAGCGAATGCCGCGTCCAGCCGGCACGGCTTAAGATTCCGGGGCTATTGGTCTCGACGCCCCACTTCACCATCTTCCCCGAGCTGTCCTTCACGTCCAGATAGATTTGGGAATGTGGGTTGGTCCAGACGAATTCCGTGACGGTTCCTTTGATAGACACGCGGATCGTTTCGTCATAGGCGGTGTTTCCATGATGACCGAATAGAGCGCGCGGAGAGATGAGAAGCGCAAGCGGTGGGAGCAGTCTGATGAACTTCTTCATGCGTGTTCATATTATATGAACAAGATCAGGTGAGAGCCGCGCGAGCCCGGAGGAGAGCGGATCTGCGCGTACGAACGCACATTTATTCGGGTGTAAGCTTCAGTAACTTGCTGGTTAGCGGCGTGCGGGGCGACACAGTCCCCGTGCCGCTATCGGTTAGCACATAGACGGTACCGCCTGGACCGACGCGGACATCCCGAATCCGGGCGTGCAAGGCAGTCAGCAGCGGTTCTTCCGCGATGACCTTATCGTTCTTGAGCGTGAGCCGATCCAACATCATTGCGCGCAGGCCCCCGACGAAAACGCTGCCCTGCCACTGCGGAAACAGGGTTCCGCTATAAAACGCGAGGCCGGAGGGCGCAATGACAGGGTCCCAATAATACACCGGCTCCTCCATGCCTTCCTTATGCGTAATGCCTTCGCCAATCGCGGCGCCCGGATAATCGATGCCGTGTGCGATCACAGGCCATCCATAGTTCTTGCCTTTTTCGATTACGTTCAACTCGTCGCCGCCGCGGGGGCCGTGCTCGGTCTCCCACAATCGCCCGGTTCTCGGATCGAATGCCAGGCCTTCCTGGCTCCGCAGACCATAGGCCCAGATCTCAGGCAAAACGCCAGGTTTTCCGATGAACGGGTTGTCGGGTGCGGGTGCGCCGTCGGACGTGATGTGAATGATCTTACCGAGATCGTTGTCCAATCGCTGGGCGACATCCCACGGAGGCGAATCGGATCGGTCGCCTATGGTAACGAACAGAGTGCCGTCCGGCGCGATCGCGATCCGGCCGCCGGTCTTTCCGCCGAGCCTTTTGGACGGCATTGCCGGCTGGGCTCGAAAAATGACTTTTGCATCGCTCAAAGCACGCTTGGCCTCGTCCAGCCGACCGCGCGCGATGTAGGTGTTACTGTTGGTGCCATCGATATAATCGAAAAACGTAAAGAATATCTGATGGTTGCTCGCAAAGTGTGGATCAAGCACCACATCGAGCAGACCGATGTCGGCTGCGGCGGGTGACGCAAGCGATGCCACACCCGCTACAGGCTCCGAGAGCACACCCTTGGAATCCAGGATGCGTATGCTGCCTGGCAGCCTTTCAGTGAGAAGGATATTCCCGCTTGGCAGGAATGCGAGGCTCCAGGGCGCGGGCAGATTGTCGATCAAAGTTGTGGCCTTGAACGAGGTTGATGCGTGATACGGTGCACGGGTCTGCTCGCGGAATGCCGGATGATCGTCCGCCTTTTCCGGCGGACGCGTCTCAATCGGACGACCCTCCATCATCGCGGGCCGGCCGGTCTGGTTGCTAGAACTAGGAGCTAAGCCAGCAGGCGCCTCGCGGGCTTGCGCAGGTTGAGATTGCGGTCTCGGCGTAAGAGCTGTCTGGGCATCAAGCGCAGCAGGTGTGAGTATTATGCAAGTCCACAAAGCCCTCGCCAGATAAGATTTCATGTGGCAAGCTCCTTTCCATCGCGACTCGTTCGGCTGGAGTCAATCAGTAACTCTTGTATCACTTTGCGCTGGTGATCGCCCATCATGTATTCGCGCTTAGAAAATGGTCCGCGCGGAAGTTCAGGCTGGCGATGGGAATCGCCCAAGCCGGCAAGTTATGGTGCTCCGGTAACAGTACGAAGGCGATCTCACCTGCCCACCAAATGCTGTATGTCCGCGTTATTCTCCTGGCAGATATACTCCATCAGTTCGCCATCTAGCAGCATGGGGTGGATCGTGAAAGTCCACGGCTTGGTGTACGCCTTCGGATCATCGATTGTATGTTCGA
>DASQJB010000553.1:0-10290 GCA_035631295.1 Bryobacteraceae bacterium
GACGTTCACGGCAGTATACAGAAGCTAAATATCTTGAATTACCTCGGATTGCAAGCCGATCCGGTGATGGCGAATCTATTGGCGCAAGTGCCCGGACCGGACAAGATCAACAATCTTCGCGTTGGAGATAGCCAGCCCGGACAGTTACTCAACACGGCCGGATATTCCTATTTGGTGCGCAACAATCGTGACCGCGATAATGCGACCGGAAGGCTGGACTATTTCCTTTCCCCTAAGAACTCTATTACAGGGACGTTTGCCTGGAACAGGGATATCGTGGATCGCCCCGATGTGGGCTTGGGCTACGAACCGGTGTCGCCGTTTCAGAACAACGACGCCCGTGAATTCCTTTCCGTCGCATGGCGCTGGAATCCCACTCCCAAATTCACGAATGAGCTTCGAGCCGGTCTCAATTTTTCGCGCGCCGTTTTCGACTACAACGGTACAATTTCACCTTATCTGATCGGTGGAACCATCTACACCAGTCCCGACCCGGCCGTCAACTGGGCTCAGAGCACCTCCAATCTGCCGCAAGGCCGCAATACGAACACCTGGTCACAGATGGACAACGCTACGTGGGTCCAAGGGAGGCACGCGCTCAAGTTCGGTCATTTTCTCCAAGGCGTACACGTGCGCACCTACGACTATGCCGGCGTCGTCCCGATCTACAATGTTGGAACCAGCTCCGCGAATCAAGGCGGCAACCTGTTGTTCACTCAGGATTTGCCAGGAATCACCGCCCTCGACTTGAACAATGCTAATCTCCTGCTCGCTTCCCTCGCGGGATTGTTGGACAACGCCAGTGTGACCTATAACGTGACCTCGCGGAACTCGGGATTCGTCCCCGGCGCGCCCTATCTGCGGCATTTCACTTATGACAACTTGGCCTTCTATGGGCAAGATGAATGGAAGATCCTTCGCAATCTGACGCTCACCGCCGGCTTGCGCTGGGATTACTACACGCCCGTCAATGAACGGGATTCGCTGGAGCTGGAGCCGCAGTTGGTGAATGGCGACGCAGTCTCCACGTTGCGCTCAAACGCCACGCTGAATTTCATGGGCAACTCCGCCGGCCGCCCTCTGTATAACAGGGACCTGAACAATTTTGCCCCCAATGTTGGCTTGGCGTGGGATGTGTTTGGAAATGGAAACACCTCGTTCCGCGCGGGATATAGCATCGCCTATGTCACCGACGAGGCAATTCAGGTGGCCGAGACATTCCCGTATTTCAACGCCGGCCTGCAGCAGTTTGTCCAACCGGTGAATCTTTCGGGTGTCATGAGCGCCAACCGTCCGTTGCTGTCCGCCCCTCCGTTTAAAGTTCCCCTCACGTTTGCGGACGACTACGCTAATAATCCTTATGCTGAGTTTGCCCTGCTGGATCCGAATCTGCGGACTCCATACGTGCAGCAGTGGAGCGTCTCGGTTCAGCAAAAGATCAAAGGGACTATCGTAGAGGCACGGTATGTCGGCAATCACGCCACGAAACTCCTGCGCGGTTTTGACTACAATCAGATAGACATTCGGTCAAACGGTTTCCTTTCAGATTTCCTCAAGGCGCAGCAGAATGGATTTCTGGCGTTGGCGAAGAACGGAACCTTCGATCCGCGCTACAACGCCAGCGTCGCGGGCAGCCAGCAGCTTCTGGTTTTCAATAAGTTGTATCGCGGCGGACTGCTTACGGACCCCACATTCCGGCAACTGATCGAGCAGGGGGAAGTAGGAGAGCTCGCATCCGAGTATCAGGTGTACGGTTACAACGGCCCGCTTAACTTCTATCCGAACCCCAACGCTGCGCTCACGGACTACGTGACCAATTTCAGCAACTCTACCTATAATTCACTTCAGTTAGAGGCTCGCCATCGGCTCCAGAATGGAATGGAGTTTCAAGCCAACTATGTTTTTGAAAAGTGGCTGAGCGACGCAGCGGGAACCGATCAGATCCGCTATCAGCAATTCCTCGACATCAACAATCCCGGCCTCGACCGGTCGCGCGTGCCGACGGATTTAAGGCATCAGTTCAAGGCGAATTACTCCTATGACCTTCCGTTCGGCTCCGGACACAGGATTAATAAAAAAGGCTGGGAACGCGTGTTTAGCGGCTGGATGACCAGTGCAAATGTCTCATGGCTGTCGGGCAATCCGCTATCGATTTATTCAGGCCGCGGCACTTTTTTGCCTCAGTACTTTTCTGACCTCAATGAGGCGAACACGAACTTGAATTATTCGCAGCTCGCAAGCATGTTGCAGTTCCGGATGACCGGCAATGGCCCATACTATCTGCCCGCGTCAGCGATTGGAGCGGATGGCCGTGGCGTCGCGCCGGACGGCCAACCCGCGTTCAACGGCCAGCTTTTCTTCAATCCTCCGGCGGGAACCGTCGGGACGCTTCAGAGAAGAGCGTTCACCGGTCCGAGCGTGTTCTCAATGGATGCGGCTCTCAGCAAAACGACGAACATCAACGAAAGGGTGAAGGCGGAACTGCGTCTGGAGGCGCTGAATGTCTTCAATCATCCGACATTCGCGATTTTCGCCCAGAACATCAACTCGACGCAGTTCGGGAAATTCACGAACCTGGCGACCGACCCGCGCCGATTGCAGCTCGGGCTGAAGGTGACCTTTTAGATTCCAGCTTCTTCCAGCCTTCGCCACGCGGCGGGCCAAGTGAAGTTCTCAAGGAAGAGAGAGCGCCCCGCTTCGCCGAGCCGCCGCCGCACATCTGCGTCGGCCACCAGTTCCAGAACGGCTTCGGTGAATTTAGCGGGATCGTCGGCTAACAGAAGATGCTCGCCGTGACGCGCTCCGAGCCCTTCCGCGCCGAGCGAGGTCGACACAACCGCCCGCCCTGCCGCCCAAGCTTCCAGGATCTTGAATCTGGTGCCGCTGCCGGAAAGCAGCGGGACGACGCAGACTTTCGCTCGGCCAATTTCCGCGATGGCGTCATCCACCGGCCCCGTGAGCTTCACGCGACTATCGCCGCGGACGAAGCGCTCCACCGCTTGCGGATCTCTGCCGATCAGCCGCCACTCGAGCCCCGCATCACGTTCGCGAATTCCTGGCCAGACGGCTTGAGCAAACCATCGCACAGCCTCGATATTGGGGTGATATTCGAGCTTGCCGCTGAAGGCGATGCAATGGTCCTCCACGACCACGGGCGGCTCGATGAGCGGCAACGCATTGGGATAAACGCAGACCTGAGCATGCTGGATGCGGCGCCGATCTTCCTCTGATGCGACAACCACCAGATCGAAGCGTGGGAGCCATTCGCGTTCCAGCCGGCGGTAGGCTTGAGCAAACCGTGCGGAAGCCCAAGAAAAAGGCCACCGCGCCGCGCGCGCGTGCGTGCATGCCAGCTCGCTTTCGATATTGTGCAGATCGAGGATGACGCGCTGGCAGCAAGTCCGCAACAACGGCTCATAGGAGGCGCACCAGAAGTGCTCGACCACGGCAAAGGCGTATTGCCGGCCGCGAATCTGTTCGCGAAGCTGATCTTCATATCCCGAGTAGCGCTCGAACAAGGGCGCCGCGCGGCGGGCCAGTCGGCTTACATTGCGCCAAGCGCGGGCCGGAAGGCTGCGAGAATGCGGGCGCAAAGACAGAGAGACTACGTCGACGCAGTATTTCGCGCGAAGATATTCCAGCAACGAAGCGGATCTCATCCCGCCGCCTCCTCCGCCCACAATGGGAGGCTCGGGCGAAAGGAATAGAACCCTATTTCTTTCCGAATCGTCGCCGGGCGAGCTCATAGATTTCCCTGGTTCGCTGGGCCGTGCGCCGCCAAGTGAAATCGCGCGACCGCTCCAGCGCCCGCGCCCGCAGCCCGTTGAATTTTTCAGGCTCTCTGGTCACGGCCGCCAGCGCCTCGGCGAGCGCGCGCGAATCCTCAGCATTCACGTGAATGGCTGCACCGGCCGTGACCTCCATAATGGCAGGATCGCGCGACGTAATCGCGAGCGTGCTGCATTGCATCGCTTCCAGTACGGGCAGGCCGAAGCCTTCGTAAAGCGACGGGTAAACGAACGCCAGCGCGCCGGAGTACAGTTCCGGCAACTCGCGCTCCGGCACGGCGCCAAGCACGCGCAAACCATGCTCCGGCGGCGGCGGCGTAAAATCGGATCGAACCCGGCCGGCCAAAACCAGGTCGATCTCATGCCCCGCACGCACCGCCCGCCACGCCTCAATCACGCGCGCGGTATTCTTCCGCGGCTCCAGCGTTCCCACGAACAGGAAATAGGGCCGCGCCGGATTCGCGCGCACGGGGCGGAAGTGCGAATTCGCAGCGAGCGGGATAGCGGCCACGCGATCCGCCGCAAGGCCGAATCGCTCAATGGCTGCGCGCCGGATGGCTTCGCTTGGAGTGATGACCATGGTCGCCATTCCCAACCGCAGCAATAACGGAGTCCGCCGGCGGATTCGCGCCGAATTGGGCTGCCACCCGCCTCTCCAAGGACTCAGATCGTGCACCGTCATCACACTCGGCCGGCGCGCAAGATAGGGCACGGCGAAATCGGTTCCATGAAATAACTCAATCCTGCGCCGCGCCATCTCGCGCTCCGCGCCCCACAACCACCACTTGCGCTCCAGCGGTGAGCGCGGACCCGAACCCACGCGAAGATTCTCCGGCCCCGATG
Source organism: Bryobacteraceae bacterium (assembly GCA_035631295.1). Lineage (GTDB taxonomy): Bacteria > Acidobacteriota > Terriglobia > Bryobacterales > Bryobacteraceae > Palsa-187. The sequence goes on from DASQJB010000553.1 coordinate 4,632, forward strand.
GCGGATCTCGCAACGGCTGATCCGACAACAGCCAGTATTGATCCTTGGGAAACTCTTGAGCCAGAGCCAGCGACAACTCGCGCGCGTAACGCGCAATACCGCCGGTGGATTCAACCAGTGGCGTGGCGTCGAGAGCGATTAGCGCCATGAGTCGCGCTCAGTGGGGCAGGCCCTCGGCCTGCGGCGGCCTCTTAGGCCGCCTCCCAGCGCACGAGCGGGGTTGAGAGCCCCGCGCAGGCCATGGGCCTGCCCCACCACAATCACAAATGTAGCCATTCGCCGATTGTCTTCGCCCATTCCGTCGCGAACGTCTTGCGGCCCTCTCTGTCGCGCCACCAGCCCCGCGGGGAGAAGTGGTCGTCCGGGGCAGCCACAACTACAAAATCGACGCCCGGCGCGGCGGCGCGGAACAAGTTTCCCGCGCGGCGGGTGTGAAAGTCGCTCGTGACCAGGAGCACTCGCTTGACGCCGAGCTTCTGAAATTCTTCAGCCGCGGCGTGAGCTTCTTCGTTTGTAGAGAGAGCGCGGTTAGGGAACGGTCGGAAATACGACTCCGGATATCCGGCTCGCTCCGCGAACGGAATGGCGAGATCGCTTTCGTGGAATCCGTACATGCCCTCCGGTCCGCTGATAATCGCCTTGGAGACGTAGCCTTCGCGCACCAGCTCGGCGGCCTTTAAGATCCGATGGCCGGAGATATCGCCCGCGGCGACAAACGCCGCCTCGGCGTGTTGCGGCGGCTCGGATTTCTCAAGGAAGGAGCCCAATGCGGCGAATAGCTGCGCATGGAGGAGCCAGACCAGCGCGAGCGCGATGCAGGCGAGCCCTGCAAGCCGGAGTACGCGTTTCACTCGATGAAGCTATTTATCGTCCGAGCGTTGCTCGAGGTGGCCCACCGTTTTCAGCCGCTGAAACATCCGCTCAATTTCTTCTTCTTCTTCGGGAAGCAAAAGCGGGTAACGCATCGCCGGCAAAGATTTGCGCTCCGGCCCGGGAGGCTCGCCCCAGAACTGCCGGTACGGGATGCCGTCCAGTAATGCCTCGCGAGCGTGACGGCGCAGGTAACGCAGAAGGGTCGCGCACGACTCTGCCGAGCCTGCATAGATCAACAGCACGCGGCTGTCTCCATCCAGCGTGAGAAACACAGCGAGGGGAACGCGCCAGGAAGTTTGGTCCACCCGGGTGACGCGGCGCCATTCGATTTTACGGCGTCCGGTTTTCAAAAACGTATTGTGGACTTCGATGGCGGGCCGGAAAAACAACGCGAGAAGAACGGTGCAGGCCGCTGCGAATAGCGCCGCCGCGATCCACGCGGGACTCACCGAACGCAAGAAAGCGGAACTCAGCGGTCCCGGGCCAAGAGGCGGAGTTAACCAGTTCCGATCCAACCAGGGCATCCACTCGCCGGCCGCGATTTCCCAAGCCCGGCCCCAGCGAAGCGCGACAAAGACCGATAGCAGCATCCCCCCAAGGGCGAGCAGCGCAAATCCTAGAAAGCGGCGGGAAGGTACAAAGCGCGCGATCGGACGATTCACATTTCCCAGCCTACCACTGCCTGGATGAACTGTCTTGCCCCGCGCCTGGATATAATCACGCAAATGGAGGAGATCGTTCGATGAAACGCGTATCCCTCAGCGAACAGCGGCCGGCTGCGTTGTTCGCTGCGTCAGCGAGTCGGCCTGGCTCGGTCGCTTGGCTCGCATTCCTTTCCCTGGCCGTATTCGTGATGGCGGTGCTGCTTCCAGCAGGCATGCAAGGCCAGCCGCAAGGCAAGGAGAAAAACAAACAGAAAGCCAAGCAGACCGCGGTGCGCACCGTCACCATCGCCACTGGACTCTGGCATCCCTGGAGCCTGGCATGGCTGCCCAACGGAGACATGCTGGTGACGGAGCGGAACGGCAAGCTTCGCGTGGTGCGCGACAGCCGCCTGGATTCTGAGCCCATCGCCGGCGTGCCGCCTGTGCATTCGGTGCGGTTGTCCGGATTGATGGAAGTCCTCCCGCATCCCAACTTCGCCCAGAACCATTGGGTCTACCTCACGTACACGAAAGACGTCGGACCAGATCTGGTGGCCACGACGCTAGCGCGCGGGAAGCTGGAAGGAAATCGGCTTACCGGGGTAAAGGATATTTTGATCTGCGATGCGTGGGCCGGCGATGGCGGATCGGGTTCGCGTTTGGTTTGGGGGCGCGACGGCATGCTCTACATGACCACCGGCGCTTCCAACGGCAACGCGGCGCAGGAGCCAGGCAGTCTGCGGGGCAAAATTCTGCGGTTGCGCGACGACGGCGCCGCCGCGCCCGGCAATCCATTCGAAGGCCGCCCCGGCTACAAAGCCGAAATCTACTCCATGGGCCACCGCAATCAACTTGGCTTGGCGTTCAATCCGGTCACGGGCGAGTTGTGGAACAACGAGAACGGCCCTTACGGCGGCGATGAAATCAACATCATCAAACCGGGCGGCAACTATGGCTGGCCGCTCGTGAGCTACGGACGAGACTACTCGGGTCCGCAAATCGTCAGCTTCCGCGAAGGGATGATCGGGCCGATCGTCTTCTGGGCGCCCTCCATCGCCCCTTCCGGCATGGCGTTCTACACGGGCGACCGTTTCCCGGACTGGAAGAACAATGTTCTGGTAGGCGCGATGCTAGGAGGCGCCGTGCAAGGAAGTCCGCATCTGGAGCGGATCATTTTCAACGAAAAATGGGACGAAGTCGGCCGTCAATCTTTGTTGACAGACATGAAGCAGCGCATCCGCGACGTGCGGCAGGGCTCCGATGGTCTGGTGTACGTGCTGACGGACGAGGAAAACGGCGCGCTGATTCGCCTAGAACCGGCGCAATAGCAGCAAGGCCGACGAGCGCACAGCGCGGGCGCCCAATAACGAGCAGTCAAAGATCGCGCCCCGCTGGGTTGTGCGCGACTTGACGTTGGGCGCCGCCGGATCGCCCCCCTACTGGGCGGTCCAGCGGCGCTATCTGGCCCGTGTTGTGACAATGAGATGAGCCCGTCAGGGCTGCGGTTGTATTTTTTTTTGTGGAGCGGTCAATCCGGGCCGCAGGCAGGCTTTCCAGCCGGCTTCTTCTTCCGCAGCAAGACTAACTCGCTTGTTTGAAGGCCTTTCTTACGGAAGGAGGTTTGGCCAAGCCGGACGCCTCGACCGGCGCAGGCGCCTCCGGAACGCCGCGGTCTTCGGGTCCATGCACTTCGGCCTTCTTAATTCCGTGTCTCGTGATCCGGTTCAGCAACACTTTACGTGTAATAGAAAGGTATCGGGCCGCCTTCGACTGATTCCCACGAAATTTTCGGAGCGCAGCTAAAATCACGCCGCGTTCCAAGTCATCCAGACTCAAACCTTCCTCTGGGAGAACCATCTTCTCTGGCTCCAGCCGGTGAGGGGCGGAATGGAGAAACGACGGCAAGTCCGCCAGCGTGACCTGATCACCGCGACAGAGCACCACTATGCGCGCCACGGCGTTTTCCAGCTCGCGCACATTGCCCGGCCAGTCGTAGTGCTGAAAATGCGGCAAAAGTGAGGGCGGAAGTTTCAGGTTGTCCCGCCCGTGGCGCCGCCTGCCGGCTTCGAAGAAATGTTGGACAAGCTCGGGTATGTCGTCCTTGCGCTCGCGCAAAGGCGGAAGCGTAAGGGGAACCACAGCGAGTCTGTAGTACAGATCCTCGCGAAACTGGCCCTGCTTGACCAGTTCCTCCAGATTGCGATGCGTAGCCGCCACGATGCGCACGTCCACCTTGATCTGATTCGCGGCGCCGACCTTTTCGATCTCCCGTTCTTGCACCAGCCGAAGGAGCCGGACTTGCAGCGTCGGAGGCATTTCCCCGATTTCGTCCAGAAAGACGGTGCCGCCGTCGGCCATTTCCACCTTGCCCTTCTTGTGCGTGAACGCTCCGGTGAAGGCGCCGCGGACGTGGCCGAATAGCTCGGATTCCAGCAACTCGCGCGGGATAGCTCCACAATTAATCACCACGAATGGCCGGTCGCGGCGCGCGCTGTTGAAATGGATCGCCTTGGCGAGCAATTCCTTTCCCGTTCCCGTTTCGCCGAGGACCAGAACGGTGGCGTCCGCGGGGGCCACATGCGCGGCGGACTCCAGCACTCTCAGAAGGCTAGGCGCGTGCCCCAAGATGCTGCCAAATCCATACTTGCTATCGATGGTGCTGCGCAGCGTCCGCACTTCGTCGATCAGCCGGCTTCTCTCCAGCACCCGGCCGATCAGGGCTTTGAGCTCGTAAATGTGAAGAGGCTTAGTGAGATAGTCGTAGGCGCCGCACTTCATCGCCTGCACCGCGGTCTCTACCGTGCCATAGGCGGTCATGAGAAGCACCGCCGTCTCCGGATATTCTGACCGCACAGTCTTCAGCAGTTCCAGGCCGGAAGGCCCCGGCAAGTTCAGATCCGTGATCACCAGGTCGTGGGAGTCCGACCGAAGAATCTCCAGAGCCCGCGGAGCATCGGAGGCGACCGACACCTGCGAGCCCATATTGGCGATCTGCACTTGAAGCACCCGCTGAAGGGCCAGATCGTCTTCCACGACCAGTATTTTTGTGGCGCTCACGATTGTTACCCAGCGTACATCGTTACCCAGCGTACATGGGCAAGGTCAAGAATATCAGGTTTTTGAGGCGCCTTGTCTGGCGCTCGACTCCTCGTTCACCTTTCGATCAATGGCATGATGACTCACTGCGCCGGAGGGATTCAGTAAGTTGGAAACGCCGGAGGGCCAAACTTTGGAACCTCCGATGCATGTTATTTGCGATCTAGCCGCACAGAGGCGGACGGCCGCCCCGTCTTACGAGAAGAACCACCGCTCGCCGGAGCTTGCCCGCCCCGGGGTGTGCGGCTGTTATTTAAAAGCGCACAGGACGTGTCGGCGTCCTCACTTACGCCAAACGCTGCCGCTGCGTTCCGTTGTGCGCGTTTACTGGAGAGAGGCAAGCCCACCACGAAAGTCGATCCGCTCCCCACCCGGCTCCTCACGCGGACGCGGCCCTTGTGGGCGCTCACAATACCCTTCACAATGGCAAGGCCTAGGCCAATCCCGTGCTCGCCGGCCCTCCGGTTCCGGGCTTCTTTAGGAAATGGCACGAACAGTGTTTTCAATGTCTCGCGCGAAATTCCGGGTCCTTGGTCCTGAACGGAAATTTCGAGGAATCGCCCACGCGCGCTCAATCCAAGCTCAATCCTTTGCCTAGGGCTGGAAACCCGGATCGCATTGCTTAACAGTTCGTTAATGACTCGGAGGATTTTCAGCCTGTCGGCCGTTACTTCCGGCAAATTACCGTCGTGCCGAAGCGTTAGATGGACGCTCTTAAGTGTAGCCGCGGCGCTGTGGATAGAAATACACTCCTGGGCGACCGAAACAATATCCACTTCCTGCAAAGAAAGCCTTCTGTGCTGTTGGGTGGCGGATGCGTCCAGAAGGTCGTCGATTAGTTTTAGCGCGAGTTCGCCCGAGGCATGAATGTTGGAAATCAGCTCGCGCTGATTGGAGTTCAGTGGGCCGAAGCCTTCTTCTTGCAGCAGTTCAGTGAACAGGATGATCGCGCTAATGGGGCCGCGCAAGTCGTGAGTCGCCGCGGAGAGGATTTGATTCTGCTGTCCGACGGACCCGGCTTCGGAACCGGAGTTTTCCTTCTGATT
>DASQJB010000554.1:0-5401 GCA_035631295.1 Bryobacteraceae bacterium
CATCCGCGCCGCCGAACCGCTGTCGCCCCCACTCGGCGATCGGATGCAGCGGCGTGTTTTGCAAGAGCTGCGAGCAGCTCCACTCGAGCCAGGTGTGCGGGGTGTCACGCAGCCGGCCGTGAATTTCCTCAATCAGACGAGACTTGCCGAGGCCCGGCTCGCCGACGATCAGCACCAATTGCCCGCCGCCCAGCCGCGCCCGCTCCCAGCGGCGCATCAGCATCACGATCTCGTCATCGCGCCCGATCAGTGGCGACAGTATGCGCTGGCTCGACCGCCTCCCGCTACCGCTCGCGCGCACCAGCCGGAACAGTGTCACCGGCTCCTTTAATCCCTTCAGCTCGTGCGCGCCGCATTCCTCGACGACAAACAGACCGGCGACCTGCCGCTGCATTTGTCCGGTAATCATTATCGCGCCCGGCTCCGCCAATCCCTGCACCCGCGATGCGACATTCGGCGCGTCGCCGAAAATCTCGCCCGCCGCGTCGACCACGACTAGTCCGGTCTCTATCCCAATGCGAGCGAGGAGCGTTGGCCTCGCCGTATCAACGTTCGTGCGGCTCAACTCGGCGATCGCGCGCTGGATGGCCAAAGCCGCCCGAGCTGCCCGCTCGGCATCGTTCTCGTGCGCCGTCGGATACCCAAACAGCGCCATAAGCCCGTCGCCCTGCTTCCTGGCGACCGTACCGCCCATCTCTGTCACCGCCGCGGATGCGCCCTCAAAATAAGCACCAACGAGATCGCGCCACTCTTCCGCATCGAGCCGCGAGGCGATGCCAGTGGAATCCACCAAGTCGCAAAACAGCACCGTCAGGTAACGGCGCTCTCCGGTCATATCCCGAGCAAGCAACGGGACTGGCTCTGCGGCACTGCGTCTTTCCGGCGTGGAGGTCGGCGGTTTCACAGCCGAGACTGTTTCCGCAGGCGAAGCATTCAGTTCGGAAATGGCTCTCAGCAGCTTGCGGCGGTGACCAAGTGACGCAACGCCAAGCTCTTTCAGATCTTCATCGCTCAGATCGCTGATAATCGACAAATCGATGTCGTTCTCGACGAAACGCGATGCGTATTCGTAAAGCCCGAGGTCACTTAGCCACTCTTCGATCCGTTGCACCAAGCCCCCACCCTCTCATAAGTGCGGCGCGCGGCAACTCTTTAGGCTACGGGACCGGTGAAGCTTATACCAGCTCTATACCGGCTTGAATCGAGATTTGGGAGGTAAGGGAGGGCTTGGGCGCCCTCGCCGCGGGCCTGCCCAACGACGGCAAGCGGCTCTCCGGCGGCACCGGCGCACAGGCTTTATGCGGATGCTGTTCAACTGTACTTGGCGTTCGCTGTTAGCAAGGCCGCCCAACGAAATAACACCCTGTGCACTTGGGAAGCTCCCATGGATCGGTTGGGCGGGCTTTTGCACGCCAAACAATGCCAATGACTTGGGATTACGCAGAAATGAATCCGCTGGCTGGCGCAGGCGGAGATATACCGCGCGTTCGATCTGTCCTCCTCCCAGATTTTGATACCGAATCGCACCATATCTTTAGGTGTTCAATTCGCGGGAGCCGCTGATAACCGGGCGCGCTTGAATTATATCTCACCGCCCGGCGGGATCGCTCGAAAGCAGTGGCGGACGCACCTTTTCGTCGCGATGCAGGTCTTCGCCGTACACCCATTCAGTTATGAAATGGCCATCCTCATGCCGCACCATGACTTCGGCGCGGCGCCCGGCAAGACCGTCCCTTTCCGCAAAAGCGATTGCGCTGCAGACTGCCTGGGTCTTACTCGTATAGGTCTCGGGATATCGCCGTCCGCCCCGGACGATCTGCCACCGGGACTCTTCGCTGACGACCACGTATCGTGAATGGAGCATGGGCTTTCCTATCGCACGTTTCTTCGCGGCGCGTGACCGCCCTGCCCGCTCGCACCGGAGAGAGGTGGGCCTGCGACGCTGCATGTTTTGGGGAAACGGGCAAGAATGCAAAAGGTTCGGGCGAGAGGCTGCGCGGGCGAGTCCGTCAGTAGGGAACGCCTTTGATCTTTCCGGCGTTTCCGCCCTGAGTGAATCGCGGCCTGTTTGGTTTGGGAGCGATGAAGAAGCCATCCCCTAGGGCTCGGCGCAAGCGCGCAACGTCTGCCAGCGCGCCCCGCCTGTGGTCGGCCGAAGTCACGCGGCGAAGCAATGCGCTTGACCTCGAGCCGGGGGTTTTCACGTGGCGGGATCCGAAACAGATCGCCGCATCCTTGAAGCGCTCTGCCGAGACCAGCCGTAGAAAAAAAACGGATTCTTACCGCTCGGCGCTATCGATGCTGACCTTCTACATCAATCGCGCTGGCACCAATCTCTCACAGACGCGTCGGCGCATATTGACGCGCGCCAAGGGCGCGTTGCGCAAGCAGTTCGGGGCGCGTCCGACGGACCGCGTTCATCGCGGGAAAAATTCGAGCATCAGCAGCCGCTAAGGGGTGCTCCCGAAGGCACGAGCTGACCCTCAACGAACCTTCGGAACTGTGCCACGGTGGCGAGAATCGTGCCGCACGCGCGGCAGACGACGTAATCATCGTCGTCCGGGTCGTCTGGGTAGACAACCGACTGAGAGGAACAATTCGGGCAGGCGAATTCTTCAGTCATGGAATTTCACAACAAAATCCGGCACTTGTAGCCAGCCTGGTGGCCGTTCTTGCAACAAAAATAACCGACGAACAGGAGCAAACGTTCCACGCGGGGCAAGCCGAAGGGACGCAGTACAACGAAAGTAACGCCAGTCACCTGGAGCTGACAACGCAAAACTCGCGCCAATCCACTTGGCCGTGGGCGGCTTAACCCGCCATCCCGATAATCCGGCGCTGTGCCACGTCCACCCTCCCCTCGCGGAGGAGGGTACGTGGGGCACCGGACAGGTCGGCCAATGACCAGGGGAGTTTCGACGACCGTACGCAAGTTACTGATGAAGCATCATGTTTTTTCTCTGGCAGAACTGAAGGGTTTAGAATAGTCGATATATTTCAATAGGTTGGCGGCAGGATAGTTTTTGGCGCATCCGGAACCGCGAAAACAGGCAAAAGTTGTTCCATGGCTTTGCGGCTCTAACCTCGCCGAATCTCAGGGCACGAGTTGGCCGTCTGGGGGATGGCCGGGTTCCCGCGAACAGGTGGTTGATGCAAACGGCTTCCCTTTTGCGAGACCCGCTAGGCAGTGAAGGCCCTCTTGCCTTGTTCTCCGCCTGTTCTATGGTCTCGGCCATGGTTAATACTGCAAAAACTCAGAATAGCTCTTTCTACTATTAGACAGCTGTAGCAATAGATTCATTTAATATTCGATAAGATTTCGCCTAATCGGTGGATGATCATCTCTATACTATACCATGACAAAGAATAAGCGGCGGTTCACAAGGAGTTGCTTTCGGTCACAAAATATCTGACGGAAACTTGATATCTGACAGGAATTCTTTTTTGATGGTACAAAACCTAAATCCTATAGATCAAAACGTACTTCCTGACTGGCGGCGGTCAGATAGCCTCCCCACCCCCCCAACCCCCCGGCTATCTGGTCGCTGCCTTTCGTTTTGACAACGTTCATCTTCCAAACATCGCTAGACCCCCCAACCGGATGGAGCTGCTTTACTGGAGCACAGCTGCGGAGCGAACTGTTTGTCCTGACAAAACGAGAGATACTCCTTGCCCGGTCAATTCCAGGATAAATTGAGTTTGTCTAAAGAAAGCCGGAGCAAGACGAAGCGGCTTATCGCTCACCTTGACGCGACGAGCACCGACGCTCCCACCCGAAGAAGCAGCTGATCCGGCTGCAATTTTTGCGCTATAGAGCCATCCCGCCGGTGCCGTATCATTTCTGTTACAGAGCCATCCTATGGTGCCCCCCGTCTGAGGTGGTGTCCGCGGTGGATATGGACCGCCGCGCAACCTGGACGTTTCTTTGTCTCGGATAGCCCGGGGGTACCAGATGAAATATTCGATGCTTTTCGGCTGCCTGACGGCGGCCTTTACGATGACGGCCGCCACCGCCGACGACGGCCGCTCAGTCAAGACGGTCTTCGTGATCGCCATGGAGAACCACAACTGGACGCAGCCAGCCAACCAGTTTACCGGTCCAATCCAGCAGATTTTCCAGAACCCCAACGCGCCGTTCATCAACAGCCTGGTTAACGGAACCAACGTCGCCAGCCGGCAGGTGGCCTACGCCGCCAACTACCACAACGCCCTTGCCACAGCCGGCGGGAATAATCCCCATATCCATCCCTCTGAGCCGAACTACATCTGGTCGGAGGCGGGCTTCAATTTCAACATATTCAACGACGCTGATCCCTTTGCCCCCATAGGCGGTCCGACCCAGAATTCAGTCAATAACCTGGACAATCAGGTTCATCTTGTGGGTCTCTTGACCCAGGCTGGAAGAACCTGGCTGTCATATCAGGAAGACACCGACGTGAACCTGCAGAACAATGTTGTCCTGCCACGAAATCAGTTCACGGTTCCGCTCACCAGCTTCTCCGGAAACTTTGCCTCCGGTGTCAATCAGTTCAACGGCTCGACGCAGTTCAACTACGCCGCGAAGCACAATCCCCAGGTGTTCTTCACGGACAGCAACGGCGGCAACGATCCCACGCCGGCAAATCCGTTGTCCCGGAACTATGCTCCGCTGCAGCAGCTGTTTACTGATCTGGCCAACAACACCGTGGCCAACTACAACTGGATTAGTCCCAATCAGTTCAACGACCAGCACACGGCGCTTAAGGGCGGCTTCCTGGGCCTGACGGGAGACGCGGCCAACATCCGCCAGGGCGACAACTTCCTGAGCATCGTCGTTCCCCAGATCATGGCGTCCCGCGCCTATCGGGATCGCGGCGCGATCATCATCTGGTGGGACGAGTCCGAACAGGATGGGGTCGCAAACGATAACCCGGACGACCTCACTCACACCATTGGCGAGATCGTGATTTCACCGCTGGCTCACCCCAACCTGAACGGCCTCCCGTTTGCCAGCCAGGTCTTTCTCACGCACTCGTCTGATCTGCGCACCATGCAGAAAATCTTCCATGTGACCAAGCCGCTTTTCCTCGGCGACGCCGTACACGCCAACGATCTTTCCAGCTTGTTCGCCGAAGGCGCGATTCCGCGCGACGATGAAGATGACGACTCCGACAGGCAGTGACGCAGGAAGCACGTAGCATCCGTAGGTGGCCGGGCATACGTCCCCGCCACTTTTTGGCGGCGGGCAATCGGTGTGCACGACCGGTGCTCGCGCCGGGCGCCCGCAGGCGGGCCTCGCGGAAGGCAGCCGCGAAATGCACTGGACCTCGACGCTGATTCAGCAACCCAAGAACCGTGCAGCGGCGTTCGGGCGGAGAGCACCGGAGACCGCCCTGCGGATGGCCTGCTAACTGCCAGGCGG